>JANQNZ010000122.1 GCA_028279315.1 Rhodophyticola sp.
CGTTCCGCCTAGCCGAAGGCGCCGGTTTGCCTGATCTCCGTGTCCAGATGGATGCGGTTGCGGCCCGGCTCGCACCGGTGGAGATCCCGCGCCTCATCGTGAAACGCTTGGGCGGGTTTGTGGCCTTGGTGCCCGAGATGCCCGTGCCCGCGCTCGCCGATCTTGCCGCCACGGTTGTTGAGCGCCTGGACAGTTTCCGCGCGCCTCTGACCAAGGCCGAATTGGCCCGCCGCCGAAGCTCCCAACTCAGCCCCCGGCAAGAGGCCCTCTTAACGCAATGGGGCTATCCTTATGTGATGGAGGAATTCCGCTTTCACCTCACCTTGAGCGGGCGAGTGCTGGCGTCGGATGCCGATGCCCTGGCCGCGCGCCTTGCGCTTCATTTCGCCGATACCGTGCCGACGCCATTCACAATTGGCGACCTGGCGCTTGTCGGTGAAGGGGAGGATGGACGTTTCCGCCTGATCCACCGCTATCCGCTTGCGGGTTAGCAGCTGGTCTTGGGTGAGAGCCGGATTGAGCCCCCGTTATTCTACTTGCCCCGCCCGAATAGCGCCCAAGGCGCCGGGCATCGACGGCGTTGCCCGTAGGCGACTTTCGAGGAAAGTCTGCCGAGAGGGGCCGTCCCGCGGCCTGGCGATTTGGCAACGCTTGGCGCTTTGATCGGAGCTAGGCCGGATTTGGCCGGGATAAAGCGCTTTCGAATATCGGGGGGACCGCCAGCCCCCGGCCTGCCGACGCCCGGCTTCCTGTTGTGCCTCTTGCCACTTCCACCTGGTCCACCGCTATCCGCTGACCGGTTGAGATTGTCGCGCTTTGCCCTGTTCATCAGCCCCCGCCCCTCTATACTCTGGCGTGAGCGAACGGCCATCATCTGTGGGAGGGAGCAATGGAATTCATCTCCAACTATCTCTACGAGATCATCTTTGGCGGGGTGATGAGCGTGCTTGGCATCATCTTCATCATCTTTTTCGGCGATCTCTACGGGGCGGCCTTCAGCGGCAATTGGGGCGACCGGCTGCGTCGCAAATAGACCGATACCCGCTTGGCGACCGCGCCCTTGACGCCGGATCTTTGATGGGACCTGCCTGAGTTGGTGACCACACAGACAGACCCTCCAGAGTTCCCTCGCATCCGCCCCATGGGGCTCTCCGGGCTTTTGGTCAGTTTCGCGGATGGGTTCAGCGACGAGGCCAATCGCGCAGCTCTCGCGTTCCGCGCGGCGGTGGACCAGGCGGCCTGGCCGGGGGTGGAGGAGACCGCGCCCTCTCTCGTCTCGGTGTTCTTGCGCCTCGATCCCTTGGCGGAGACAAGCGAGATCAACGCCGCGCTCGCCACGCTTCTCTCCAGCCGCAATTGGTACGAAGCGCCCTTGCCCGAAGGCCGCCGCCATTGGCGCATCCCCACGGTCTATGGCACCGATCTGGCCCCGGGCTTTGTGGAGGCCGCCGCCGCTGCAGGGGTCAGTGAGGCGCAAGCCATCAAGGAGATCTCAAGCACCCGCCTGCGGGTTCTGACCATCGGGTTCGCCCCGGGTCAGCCGTATCTCGGCCTCCTCCCCGCCCATTGGGACCTGCCGCGACTGACCGAGCTGACCCCCATGGTGCCCGAGGGCGCTTTGGTCCAAGCGATCCGTCAATGCGTGCTTTTCTCCCGACCCACGCCCACCGGCTGGCGGCATATCGGCCAGACCGGGTTTCGCGGGTTCCGGCCAGGGGGCGCAACCCCTTTCCCGCTCAACCCCGGCGACG
>JANQNZ010000125.1 GCA_028279315.1 Rhodophyticola sp.
GCCTTCGGTCGCCTCATCGAGGATCAAAAGGCGCGGGTTGGTCATCAGCGCCCGACCGATGGAGAGCATCTGCTGCTCGCCGCCCGAAAGCGACCCCGCCGATTGGTCCCGCCGCTCAGCCAGGCGAGGGAAAAGCTCGGCAACTCTGGCGATGTCCCAGTGGCCGGGCCGGGCCGCGGCGATCAGGTTCTCGGCAACACTCAGATTGGTGAAGCAGCGCCGCCCTTCGGGCACCAGGCCCAGGCCAAGCCGCGCGGCCTTATGCGGCGGCAGGGTGGAGAGATCGTGATCGGCGAAGCGGACTGCGCCTGCGCTGACGGGCAACAGGCGGCAGATCGTCTTCACCGTGGTCGATTTGCCCATTCCATTCCGACCCATCAGCGCCAGGACCTCGCCTTCTTCGATCGAGAGCGACACATCGAAGAGCGCTTGCGAGGCGCCATAAAATGCCGCCACGTTCTGGATGGAGAGCAGCGTCACGCCTCTTCCCCCAGATAGGCGGTGCGCACGGCGGGGTCGTTGCGGACCTCCTCGACGGAGCCGGTGGCGATGACCTCCCCATAGACCAACACGCTGATCCGGTCAGCGAGTGCAAAGACCGCGTCCATATCGTGTTCGACCAGCAGGATCGGAGCGGTGTGGCGGAGGGTGTCGAGGAAGCCGGTGAGGTTTTTCGAGCCCTCAAAGCCCAGGCCCGCCATGGGTTCATCCATGATGAAGGCCTTGGGCGAAAGGGTGAGCGCCACGGCGACCTCTAACTGGCGGCGCTGGCCATGGGATAGCTCAAATGTGCGGGTGGCCATATTCTCGGTCAGCCCGACTTGTTCCAGGGCTTGTTCGGCAACCGCCCGCGCCTCGGCCTGATCCAGCGCACGCCGGAAGAAGTGGAACGGCTTGCCACTGGCGCCGATGGCCCCAAGCATCGCGTTTTCCAGAACGGTGTCTTCCATGGCCAGCGCCGAGATTTGGAAGGTCCGGCCCAGGCCGCGCTGCGCCCGTGCCACGGTGTTCAGCGCCGTCACATCCTCCCCATCCAGGATCACGCGGCCCGCATCGGGTTTCAGCGCGCCGGCGATCTGTTGGATCAGCGTCGATTTCCCGGCACCGTTTGGGCCGATCAGCGCATGGATTTCTCCGGGCACCAGATCAATCGAGATGTCTTTGCTGGCGTGGAGTGCGCCGAAGGCTTTGCTGATGCCATGGGTCTCCAGGATCGGGTCAGCCATGTTTGGCCTCCCGCCCCGCCAAAACGCCGATGATCCCGCCGCGCGCAAAAAGCACAATCACCAGCAAAAGCGCGCCCAGATAGATGTGCCAGTAATCCGAGATGCCGCCGAGCAGATGTTCGAGCAGGATGAACAGCACCGCGCCCACCACCGGTCCAAACAGCCGGGCAACCCCGCCGAGGATCACAAAAATCATGATCTCGCCGCTGGTCTGCCAACTGAGCATGGTCGGGCTCACGAACCGGTTGAGATCAGCGAAGAGGGCTCCAGCGAGTCCTGTGATCATGCCCGAGATGGTGAAGGCGATGAGGCGGAGCTTGTAAGGCGAAATCCCCACGGTTTCGACGCGAATCTCCGTCTGCCGCGCGGCGTTGAGCGCCAGGCCGAAGGGTGATTTCGCGAGCCGCGCGGTCAGGATCAGAACCGCGCAGAGGATTGTGAAGGCGATGGCGTAGAATTGGATTGGATCAAGCGTGTTCAGCCCCGGGAACTCATTCCTGACCCAGATCGACAGCCCATCCTCGCCGCCATAAGCGGGCCAACTGATCGCGAAGAAGAACAGCATCTGCCCGAAGGCCAGCGTGATCATGATGAAATAGGCGCCGGTCGTGCGAATGCTGATGGCGCCGATCGCGAGCGCGGCCAGGCCCGAGGCGATGATGGCCGTCAGCCAGATGATCGGCATGGAATTGGTGCCTTCGATCAGGAACGGCCCCTCCAGGATCGGGTCGAAATTCTGTGCGTGGCTCGCCAGAACCCCCATCGCATAGCCGCCGATCCCGAAAAACGCCGCATGGCCCAGGCTGATCATGCCGCCCAAACCCAGCGCGATGTTGAGGCCCACGCCCGCCAGCGCCAGGATGACGGCCTTAGTGGCGAGTGTGATCATAAACGGCTCATCCGCTGCCCAGGCCCAAAGCGGGAAAGCGATGAGGATCAGCAGCATCGCGGCGTTGACCATGCGTTCCCGCGTCATGCTTTTGCTCCGAACAGGCCCGTGGGGCGGAGCATCAGGACAACCGCCATCAGGATATAGATCGACATCGACGCCAGGCCGGAGCCGACGGCGCTGGCCGCAGATGCCTCCATGAAGGTGCGGAAGAAACTCGGCAGGAGCAGCCCGCCAAGCGTGTCGGTCAGCCCGACCAGGATCGCGCCGACCAGCGCGCCCCGGATCGAGCCAATGCCGCCGATGACGATGACCACGAAAGCGAGGATCAAGATCGGCTCCCCCATGCCGACCTCCACCGATTGGATCGCGCCGACAAGCGCGCCGGCGAGGCCTGCCAGCGCCGCGCCCAGGGCAAAGACAATGGTGTAGAGCTTGGAGATATCGACACCCAAGGCAGCGATCATCTCCCGATCATTTTCGCCCGCGCGGATTTGGATGCCGAGCCGTGTGCGAGTGATCAGAAGGTAAAGCCCAAGGGCCACCACCAGCCCGACCACAATCAGCGCCAGCCGGTAAATCGGGTATTGTATGCCGCCGGGGAGCGTGACGGGCCCCGACAGCCAGTCCGGCGTGTCGAGGAAGAGCGGGAAGGAGCCGAAGATGAACCGCGTGCCTTCCGAGAAGATCAGGATCAGCGCGAAAGTGGCCAAGACCTGGTCCAAATGATCCCGGTTGTAGAGCCGCCGGATCACCACAACCTCCACAATCGCACCCGCCGCCGCCGCCGCGGCCAAAGCCGCCGCAAGGGCCAGGAGGAACGATCCTGTGGCGCCGGCCACCGCCGCCGCGGCAAAAGCGCCGACCATGAAAAGTGAGCCATGGGCCAGATTGATCAGCCCCATAACCCCGAAGACCAGTGTCAGCCCGGCGGCCATGAGAAACAGCATCACACCCAGTTGCAGGCCGTTTAGAACCTGCTCGGCAAAGAGGATGAAGGTCATAGGAGGATCATGAGCCCGGCGCGGACTATGCGCCGGGCCCTTTAGTCAGATCAGTAGGAACATTCTGCGGCGTAAACGTCGCCATGGTCTTCCAGCGCGGTGCCGATGATCTCATTGGTGAAGATGTCCCCCTCCTGGATCACACGGCGGACATAGATGTCCTGCACCGGGTGCTGGTTCGACCCGAAGGCGAAATCGCCCCGGGTGCTGTCGAATTCAGCGGCGGCGAGCGCGGCGCGGAAGGCGTCTTCGTCATCGGGATGGGCGCTCTCCAAGGCCGAAAGGATCAGGTTCGCCGCATCGAAGCCTTGGCTGGCGTAAAGCGAGGGCAGACGGTCATAGGCAGCCACGAAGCTTTCCACAAACGCCGCATTGGTCGCGTTGTCGATATCGCGGTTCCATTGCGAGGTGTTGACGATCCCAAGCGCGTCTGCCCCCACGGCTTGCAGAATGCCTTGGTCGAAGCTGAACGCGGGGCCGACGAGGGGCAGATCGACGCCACTATCGGCATATTGTTTCACAAAGGCGATGCCCATGCCGCCCGGCAGGAAGAAGAACACGCTATCGGCGCCCGAGGCGCGGATTTGCGCGATTTCCGAGGCGTAATCGGTCTGACCCAGATCGGTGAAAAGCTCCCCCGCCAAGTCCCCGCCATAGGTACGTTTGTAGCCGGTCAGCGCGTCCTGCCCCGCCGGATAGTTCGGCGCAAGGATGAAGGAATTGCCGTAGCCCGCGGAGTTGGCATAAGCGCCCGCGGCCTCATGCAGCGCGTCGTTCTGCCAAGCCACGTTGAAATAAAGCGGATGGCAGCCCCGGCCCGCCAATTGCGAGGGGCCGGCATTGGGCGAGATATAGAAGACCCCTTGCGCGGTGGCGCTTGGGACAACGGCCATGGCCAGGTTCGACCAGATGATGCCGGTCATGATGTCCACATCGTCGGCCTGGATCATCTCGTCAGACAGGCGCACGGCCACTTCCGGCGCGCGTTCGTCATCTTCGATGATGACCTCTACATTCTCGGCGCCGGATTGCTCAATGGCGAGCATAAACCCGTCGCGGACATCAATCCCCAACCCTGCGCCGCCGCCTGAAAGCGTGGTGATCATTCCAATGCGGACGTCTTCCGCCCAGGCCGCGCTGCCCAGGGCCGCGATGGCGCCCGCGATCGCAAGTGATTTCAGTGTCATGAGATTCTCCCTGATTGTGCTTGGCTCTTTGTCGGCCATTATTCATCTTTCAAAAAGGCTAGCACGCGCGAAATATCACTTCAAGCTCAAACAATTTAGGCTTAAAGTAATTGCGTGAGACCTATCGCCAGGCGTCCGAGATCGCTCGCGCCTCCTCGGTGCCCCGCTCCAAGACGTATTGCGCGCCTCTTGGCAGTTGGTCGAAGCGTCGGGGGCGGCGCTCGGGGATGCGCGCAGCTTGGGAGAGCCAGGAGTCATCCGCCGCTACATCCAAAAACCTCGCCAATCGGGTCAGTTCCGCCCGCGGGTCGGCCAGGATGTCATCGTAATGGAGCACTATCCGCCGATCCTGCGGCAGGGCTTCGAGTTGCTTGAGCCCCGATTTGGTCAGCGCTGACCAGAATGCGGCGCAATCGGCTAAATCGGGCTCAGCGCCGAGGATGCGTTGGACGGGCAGCAATCGCCCGCTTAGCTCTTCGGTCCACCACATCCACCGCGCGGTCCCGATATGGGCGTCGGCTTTGAGAATATCGATGCCAAAGACCCGCGCCCGCTTCCACATCCAGATCACAAACCGGCTTGGTTTGTAGGCTTGCATCGACAGGGCCACATCGCGGCCATCGCGCAGGATCGTCACAAACCGCGCCTCGGGGAAGCGGTCGGCAAGCGTGGCCGTGGCCAGAAGCGTGCCGCCAGAGCGTTCGACCCAGGTATCTTGGCCCGTGAGGGCCCCAAGCTCTTGGAACAGCCCGCGGTAGTGATCTGGCAGGCTTTGGCGCGGCATCTGCGGCATGGCGCTAGCCAGATGATCGAAAACAGAATCGGGGTCGTCAAACAGATGCGGCAGCGTAACCGCCGCGATCGGCGGGCAGCGATAGGGGTCAAAGCGACGGGTCGGGACCTTGTGGTAGAGGAACTCATTTGGCGCCACATCCGGGTTGGCCAGATGCGGCATCAGCGCCGAGGGTTCGGACAATTGCCGCCAGAAATCCGCGCCGCTGATCTCCCCCGGTAGAAACGCGCGCGCACCTTGGGTGGAGATCAGTTCCGACAAGCTGA
>JANQNZ010000132.1 GCA_028279315.1 Rhodophyticola sp.
AAAAGGATAAAGAGCGCGCCCGCATAAAGCGCGAGTTGGGCCAGCGTGACGCTCATGGCGCGACGATCATGGATTGGCCGTCGGTCTCGCGGATTTCAAAGGCCTGCGCCCGGGTCCCAAGCGTCTCGAACAGCTCAGGGCCGGTGCCGGTCATCCAGGCTTGGGTTTCGAGCGCGCAAATCTCATCGAACAGCGCCGCGCGCCGGTCGGCATCAAGATGGGCGGCGACCTCATCAAGCAGCACCAGTGGCGCGGCGCCCGTGTCGGATTTTAGCGCCCGCGCATTGGCGAGTATCAGCGAGATGAGGAGCGCCTTTTGCTCCCCGGTCGAGCATTGCCGGGCATCGGCCCCTTTCGCGGCATAGATCGCGCCGATATCGCTGCGATGGGGGCCGATCAGGCTCCGCCCCGCGATCAGATCGCGGGGCCGGGAGGTGGCAAAGGCCTGGGCATAATCCGCAGCCTCAGACAGCCCGTCGCCGCTTTCCGCCTCGATCAAGGTCAGGTCCGCCGCCGGGAAGGCGGTCTCTGCCCCCTCCTGCGCCTCCGTGATCCGTGTCAGCGCCGCACGGCGGTTTGCGGCGATCCGGGCGGCGGCGTCGGCCATCTGCGCCTCTAGCGCGTCGTACCAATGGGCGTCCCGGACCTGGTCTTTGAGGAGCCGGTTCCGCTCTCGCATGGCCTTTTCATAGGTCAGAACGGTTTCCGCATGATCCGGTATGAAACTCATCGTCATTCGGTCAAAAAACCGCCGCCGCCCATCGGCGCCCTCGATCCAAAGCCGGTCTTGCGCGGGCACAAGCCAGATGATGCGCAGAATCCGGGCCAGCGCCGTCTGCGCGGCCTGCTTGCCGTCTATGGTCAGATTGCGGGCCTGCCCCGCCTCCGCCCCGGTTTCGATGTCGTGGGAGAGGCTGCCCGCAACGTCGGCTTTAATCTTCCAGCCAAGCGCTTCGGGTTTCCGCGCCAGCTCCTCCGCCGTGGCCCGGCGCAGTCCGCGACCGGGGGAGAGGAGCGACACCGCCTCAAGAATATTGGTCTTGCCCGCGCCGTTTGGCCCAAAAAGCGCAATGGGTCGACCGTCCAGCGTCAGCTCCGCCCGCTTATGGGACCGGAAATGCGAGAGGAGGAGATGGGACAGGTAAACGGACATTTGGGATCACACGGGGCCGCGCCCTCTTGAGGCACATGCCGGAAAACTCCAGTTTTCCGGTTCGGAATTTTTGAGAATTCCGCCGCGCCCCTCACACACGCATCGGCATGACGACATAGACCGCGCTTGTGTCATTGCCCTCGCGCATCAGTGTCGGGTCCCCGGCGGAGTTGAACAGGAAGACGGCGTTTTCGCGGTCAACTTGGCTGGCGATTTCCAGCAAGTATTTGGCGTTAAAGCCGATTTCGAGTTTCTCATCGCCATAGGCCACGGCCAGTTCCTCCTCCGCATTGCCGCTATCGGGCGCGTTGACCGACAACACCAGCCGGTCTTCGTCCAATTGCAGCTTCACCGCGCGGGAGCGCTCGGAGGACACTGTCGCCACCCGGTCCACGGCTTTGGCGAAATCGCCGGCGTCTACCTCCAGCTTCCTTGTGTTGCCGCTTGGGATCACGCGGGAGTAATCGGGGAAGGTGCCGTCGATGACCTTGGAGGTGAGCGTGATTTCCGGTGTGGCAAAGCGAATCTTCGTCTCGGAGACGGAGACCGCGATTTCCGCCTCATCGTCTTCCAGAAGCTTGCGCAACTCACCCACGGTCTTCCGTGGCACAATCACACCTGGCATCGCCTCGGCGCCCCCCGGCAGTACATCATCCACCCGCGCCAACCTGTGCCCGTCGGTCGCAACGGCGCGCATCACCTTGCCGGTTTCACCATCGGCCACATGGAAATAGACGCCGTTCAGATAATACCGGGTCTCCTCGGTCGAGATCGCGAATTTCGACTTGTCGAAAAGGCGGCGCAGCACCGGCGCCTTGGCCGAGAAATTCGCTGTATATTCGGACGAAGCCATAACGGGGAAGTCTTCTTTCGGCAGGGTGGCGAGCGCAAAGTGCGACCGCCCCGCCTCCACCGTCAGCCGTCCTGCGGTGCCGTCATCGCTCAACTGCACCAAGGCGCCATCGGGCAATTTCCGCACAATCTCGTGTAACGTAACCGCGTTCACGGTGGTCGCGCCCGCGCGTTCCACCTGGGCCACAACCTTGTCGACCACCTCGATATCGAGATCCGTGGCCCGGAAGGACACCGCGTCGCCGTCAGCTTCAATCAACACATTAGCCAGGATCGGAATGGTGTTCCGACGCTCGACAACCGATTGCGCTTGGCTCACCGCGCCCAGAAGTGCGGCGCGTTCGATGGAGATTTTCATGCCCAGGCTCCGACAGATAGCGGGGCGGCGAGAGTATCCCCTCCGCCCTGAGGCTCAAGTGTTTTTTCTGGAGTGTCGGGAAACCGGGCGCGCCGTCAATGGGGGAACGCCAGATTTCTCTTCGATATGAGAGGTTCAGGCCAATACCAGCATGGGCAGAGATCAAGTCGCCCAAAGGCTATCAGCCGGACCGCACCTCGTCCCCTCTTTGCTTCACAAATATGGCCGCCGGAGGCATCCAGAGACCTGCCCAGATACACCCCGCGTGGTCATCCGGGCAAGGCCACGGGCCCTAAGCTTCAAGCATCCGGCGCAGAAGCTCCGCATCTTCGGCGATCTGGCTGTCGACGGCCATCAGCTCCTCAATCTTGCGGACGCCGTGCAGAATGGTGGTGTGGTCCCGCCGCCCCAGCTTGCGCCCAATCTCAGGCAGCGACCGGGTGGTCAGCGTCTTGCACAGATACATCGCCATCTGCCGGGGCCGCGCATTGTTGCGCGCGCGGCTGGGGCCAAGCAGGTCCGCCTGGCGGATATTGTAGTGCTCGCAGACCTTCTTGATGATCTCGTCCATCGTCACCTTGCGGTCGGTGGCACGCAGGATGTCAGACAGGCATTCCTGGGTCAGGTCCATGGTGATTTCGGACCCGATCAGATCGGCAAAGGCAAAAAGCCGGGTCAGCGCACCTTCCAGCACCCGCACATTGGTGGAGATGCGGTGGGCGACAAATTCCAGAACACCTGCGGCGATTTGCAGGTCGGGGTAGCGTTTGCGATAGACTTCGGCCTTGGCCTGGAGGATGCCCAGGCGCAGCTCATAATCCGTGGGGTGCAGGTCCACCACCAGCCCGCATTGCAGGCGCGACGCGATGCGGTTGTCCAAGTCTTCCATGTCCACAGGCGCGCGGTCACCAGAGATGACAATCTGCTTGCCCATCTCGATCAAGGCGTTGAATGTATGGAAGAATTCCTCTTGCGTGGAGTTCTTGCCGGCGATGAATTGTACATCATCCACCATCAGCACATCGACGGAACGGAACATCTCTTTGAAGCTGAGCGTGTCCTTCTCACGTAGCGAACGGACGAAGCGATACATGAACTGTTCGGCAGAGAGATAAAGGATGCGGAGCTGCGGCTGACGGGTCTGAAGCTCCCACGCGATTGCATGCATCAGGTGCGTCTTGCCGAGGCCCACGCCGCCATAAAGGAAGAGCGGGTTGAACGAGACCGGTCCGCCCTCGGCCACCCGGCGCGCCGCGGCATGGGCCAGCTCATTTGGCTTGCCCACCACAAAGGCATCGAAGGTGAAGGCCGGGTTTAAGCTCGGGCCCGGCAGGTCGGTGCCCCCGCCATTCCCGCCGCCCGTTTGCCTGCTTGGGCGCGCGTCGCCATTGGTCAAAGGTGCAGCTGAGGCCTCACTCGCGGGCGCGGCATTGGCATTCCCCGCCGCGCCATTTGCCTTGGCATCGACATCAAACTCGATCCGGTCGGCGCCGACCCCGGCCGAGATCAGATGCCGAAGGATCACGTCGCCAAAATTCTGCGACACCCAAGACCCGATAAATTTTGCAGGAACCCGAAATCGGACCGTCCCATCTTCAAAGCTGTCAAAAGTAATCGGTTCGATCCAAGCTGAGAAGTTGTTCTTACCGATGGATTTCATCAATTCGCCGCGGACATGTCCCCAGGTCTCGTTGGTCATTTCTGTTCCCGTCGTTTTTGTTATCGGCGCCGCTGCCAAGCCAACACCGCGACCGCAGTTTGAAGCGGTCTATGCGATCATCAATTGGGTCCAGATCACCCCCGACGCCTTCGGAGAGACCGCAACAAAAAGCGGTCCCGCTCACCCGAAGGCGCTGGCTTCTGCCCCCGCATGGTGCGAGGCATGGGTGCACCGGGATCACAGATCACTCTGAAAAAGCCCCCTTCAGTCGGCTCTTCCAGGTCTGATCCGCACCATCCGGCGCGCAGAATGTTGAGACATGCCAGACCACCAAACCGGGCCGGGGTTGCCCCCAATCCGTGGCTCTGCCTGACTCACCAAAGCCGGCGGCACTTGCCCCGCCACCTGTGACTTCGATGTGGATCGGTCCGATCTTTGCCCACGGCCCTGATGGCTCAGGTGAGGCGCCAAAAAGCCCGCCTCCGACGTGTCGCTAACAATCAGTCCTGACCCGAACTGTCCCCCCAGACAACCTGAATCACTCAGGCACGCTAGCGGGAGTCTGGGCGCTCAGGCAACAAGTCTTCTTGCTTGACTTTGAGCTTTCGCGAGCCCTGTGCGGTTTCGAATCTGGGCCAGCCATTTTAGCGCCTTGATCCACCGTCATAATTTCGTCGCAAAAAAAAGACGCCCCTTTGGGAGCGCCTTTAAAACAAGGGCGATCTTATCGCGCTCTCAAGCGCCGATCGACTTCACACGGGCCGAGAGGCGCGACATTTTTCGGGCCGCGGTGTTCTTGTGCCACACCCCTTTGGTCACGCCGCGCATCAGTTCGGGCTGGGCCTCCTTAAGGGCAGCCTGGGCCGCCGCCTGGTCACCAGCGGCGATCGCCTCTTCGACTTTGCGCAGGTAGGTGCGGATCCGAGACCGGCGGGCTTTGTTGACGTCAAAACGGCGCGCGTTTTGGCGGGCGCGTTTCTTGGCTTGGGGTGAATTTGCCATTGGTGTGTCTCTCGTTCTGTCAGGTCTCAAAATGCTCTTTGCGCGGGAAGACCCGACCCCGGGTTCGCTACCGGGCGATTCTGGCCAGGGCGGGCCTCACACGCATGTCTGGCGGGCCTGTTACGGGATTTGGCGGGGGAAGGGAAGGCCTTTTGTGGCGGGATGAATGAGGGAAGGGGGAACGGTTTCCTCGAGGAAACCGATCGGATTTCTCGAGAAATCCGTGGCGCTGCCCTATTTATCCCGAAACTGCGCCTCGCGCTTCTCGATGAAGGCGGCCATGCCCTCTTTCTGATCCTCCGTGGCGAAGAGAGCATGGAACAAGCGGCGCTCAAAGAGCAGCCCCTCGCGAAGCGTTGTCTCATAACTCCGGTTCACCGCCTCTTTCACCGCCATCGCGGTCAACGCGGATTTCTCTGCGATCTTTGCGGCCGCGCTCATCGCCTCTTCCATCAGCTTCTTCGCGGGCACCACGCGAGAGACGAGGCCGGAGCGTTCCGCCTCCTCCGCCGTCATGAAGCGGCCGGTCAGGTGCATATCCATGGATTTCGACTTGCCCACGAATTTGGTCAGCCGCTGCGTCCCGCCGATCCCAGCCACCACACCCAGATTGATCTCTGGCTGCCCGAACTTCGCGGTATCGGCGGCGATGATGAAGTCACACATCATCGCCAACTCACACCCACCCCCAAGCGCATAACCTGCCACCGCCGCGATGATGGGTTTGCGGCATTTCAGGACCTGATCAACCTCGGCCCCAAACAAGTCCGACGTGAAGGCATCGACAAAACTTTTCTCGGCCATCTCGGTGATGTCGGCGCCAGCGGCAAAGGCTTTGTCCGACCCGGTCAGCACGATGCAGCGGACCTTGTCATTCTCTTCTGCGGCTTTCAGGGCCTTCGACAACTCCCCCAGAAGCTGCGCGTTGAGCGCGTTCATCGCATCGGGGCGGTTCAGTTTAATCAGCGCAATATGGTCTTCGATCTCGACGATGAGGGTCTCATAGGCCATGCGGGCGGGCGCCTTTGATTGTGACAGTCAGGGGCGTAGGGTTAGCACCCTGATCTTCGGGTTCAAGCTATCTTTGGCAGGTGGGGCAGTAAAAGCTCGACCGGCCCGATTGCACGATCCGGCGGATTTCCCCGCTGCATCCGGGGGTTGAGCAAGGCGCGCCTTCGCGGTCATAGACCCGGAAATTATGCTGGAAATAGCCAAGCTCCCCATCCGCCTGCCGATAGTCGCGAAGCGAGGAGCCCCCGGCCTCAATTGCCTCAGCGATCACCTCGCGGATCACGGGCACCAGTTTTGCGATCCGCGCGGCGGAGATTCGGCCCGCATGGCGTTTGGGAGAAATCCCCGCCCGGTGGAGCGCCTCACAGACGTAGATATTGCCAAGCCCGGCAACGATCCGTTGGTCTAGAAGCGCTGCTTTGATTGGTGTGCGGCGACCCTGGAGACGGTCGGCCAGGTAGGTCTCGTTAAAGGCGTTCCCAAGCGGCTCAGGACCCAAAGGCGCGATCAGCCAATGGGCGTCCAAATCCGCGGTTGGGGTCAGGTCCATCGCGCCGAAGCGTCGGGCATCGTTGAACGTGATCCGCGCGCCGTTTTCCATATCCAAGATCACATGGTCATGCTTCTCCGGTGCCGAATGGGCATGATGGAACTGCCCCGGCATGTCCCGCCCCGCGGCGCCGGACACCAACATCCGGCCAGACATACCCAGATGGATGATCAGCGTCTCGCCCGTGTCGAGATCGGCCAGCAGGTATTTCGACCGCCGTCCCAGCCGCGCCACTCGGGCACCCGTCAGCCGCTCGGCCATCCGCTCCGGCAGGGGCCAGCGCAGATCGGGCCGCCGCGCTTCGGCCCGGGCGATCCGCGCGCCGGCCATCACCGGCTCCAACCCGCGACGGACTGTCTCGACCTCTGGAAGTTCGGGCAAAGCGGGCTTTCCTTCCTTGGGGCGCGCATTGTAACGCCCGATCAGGCCCTTATAAGAAGGGGCGATTTCGACGGAGGGCAAGGGCCCATGAGTGACGGCGACGACCGGACCACCCATTTTGGGTTCCAAACCGTAGGCGAAGACCAAAAGGCCGGGATGGTCCATGGCGTCTTCAGCAATGTCGCGTCGAAATACGATGTGATGAATGATGTCATGTCGGTCGGTATCCATCGCCTCTGGAAAGACGCGATGATGGATTGGCTGGCGCCGCGCGACGGGCAGCATCTGCTGGATGTGGCGGGGGGCACGGGTGACATTGCGTTCCGGTTCCTGGGCCGCGCGCCCGGGGCCAGCGCCACGGTGCTGGACATGACCGAGGACATGCTGGTCGAAGGCCAGAAACGGGCCGAAGCCGCGCGCCTGGCTGAGAAGCTCGATTGGGTTGTCGGCGATGCCATGGCTCTGCCGTTTGAGGCGAACCAGTTCAACGCTTACACAATCAGCTTCGGCATCCGGAATGTGACCCGGATCGAGGACGCGCTGGCCGAGGCGTTCCGGGTGCTAAAGCCGGGCGGGCGGCTGATGGTGCTGGAGTTCAGCCAATTGCCCAATGAGGGGTTACAGAAGCTCTATGACCTCTATTCCTTCAACGTGATCCCGCGCATGGGCCAGGTGATCGCGCGGGACCGGGACAGTTACCAATATCTCGTCGAATCGATCCGCAAATTCCCGGATCAGGAGGCCTTCGCGGCCATGATCCGCACCGCCGGATTCGACCAGGTGAAATACCGCAATCTCAGCATGGGGATCGCGGCCTTGCATTCAGGCTGGAAGCTTTAGGTGCGCGGCCCCCACAACATTTGGCGGGTGATCCGCACCGGCGCGACGTTTGAGCGGACGGGTGCAATGCGCGTTGCGCTTGAGGCGATGAATGCGCCGCCGAGCCTTCGCGTGGCCGCCCGGGTTCTGGGTTGGCCATTCAAATGGTTGGGCCTTAAAGGCGACACCAATCTGCCGCCGGTGACGCGGGCCCTGACCGCCCTTGGCCCCGCTTACATCAAATTCGGCCAAATCCTCTCCACCCGCCCCGATGTGGTGGGCAGCGAACTCGCCACCCAGTTGCGCGTCCTTCAAGACAAACTTCCACCCTTCCCGACCGATCAGGCCAAAGCCGCCGTCGCGCGGGAGTTGGAGATGCCCGTCGAGACGCTCTTCTCCGCCTTCTCAGAACCCGTCGCCGCGGCCTCCATCGCGCAGGTCCATCGCGCGACGCTGGCCGAGAGTGGGCAGGACGTCGCGGTCAAGGTCCTGCGCCCGAATATCGAGCGGGCGTTCCGCAAGGATATCGATGCGTTCTATCTGATCGCCTGGCTGGTGGAGGCTTTGGCGCCCTCGGCAAGGCGGCTCCGCCCCAATGATGTGGTGGAGCATTTCGAAGGCGTGGTGTTGCGCGAATTGGATTTGCGTATCGAGGCCGCGGCGGCAGGGGAGTACGCCGCGAACACGGTGGGCGATGAAGGCTTTTTCGTGCCGCCCGTGGAGTGGTTCCTCTGCTCCAAGAACGTCATGACGCTGGCCTGGGCCGAAGGCATCCCGTTTGGCGAGGTTGATCAGATTGAGGCGGCGGGCCATGACCGCGTGGCCCTGGCGGCAAACACCCTGCAGATGTTCCTCCGCCACGCGCTGAGGGACGGGTATTTCCACGCCGATATGCATCAGGGCAACCTGAAGGTTGGGCCGACCGGCGATATTGTAACCGTTGATTTCGGGATCATGGGGCGGCTCGATGAATATACCCGCCGGGTCTATGCCGAGATCCTGATGGGGTTTATCCGCAAGGATTACCGGCGCGTGGCCGAGGTGCATTTCGAGGCCGGTTATGTGCCGGCCGACCGCGATGTGGATGAGTTTGCGCAAGCGCTCCGTTCGGTGGGGGAACCGATTTTCGGGATGGATGCCAGCCGCATCTCCATGGCGCGGCTTCTGGCCTATCTCTTCGACGTGACCGAGCAATTCGGGATGGAAACCCGAACTGAACTGATCCTGTTGCAAAGGACCATGGTCGTGGTTGAAGGGGTCGCGCGCTCGCTTGACCCCCATATCAATATCTGGGAGGTCGCCCGCCCCGTGGTGGAGGATTACATCACCCGGAATGTCGGCCCGAAGGCCCTGATCAACGACATGATCAAGACAGCATTGGTCTTGGCCCGCTTTGGCCCCAGGCTGCCGCAATTGGCCGAGGCGGCGCTGTTGGCGCAGACCAACCCGAAGCCGGAACCAAAACCCACCCTCTGGCGTGATCGGCTTCTGTTTGCAGGGATTGGGTTGGCGGTAGGGGCGCTTGTCTTTCTACTGGCCGAGTTGATCTAGATGTTGCGGACTTAGATCGAAGATACGAACCGCTGCCAAACCGGCATTGCCTCAAGCGCGCCCTCAAGCCGGGTATCGGCAGGCCGCCTGGGCGGCCCCTCTCGGCAGATTTTCTTCGAAGGCTCTAGACTAGCAATGCGCCCTGTCTAGGGTGATTATATGAACAAGAAGAATGGGTTATC
>JANQNZ010000157.1 GCA_028279315.1 Rhodophyticola sp.
CGCGTAGCCCTTCAGCCAGCGGGAGCGCTGCTTGATCCAGGGCCAGACCCGGCAATTGGCCTCTTCCTCCGTGACCGACGTGATAAGCGTCGTCCGATAGCCATACCGCGCAAGCCGAATGCCCAGATCGGCGTCTTCGGTGACGTTATGGGCATCCCACGCGCCCAGTTCCAGAAGGGCCGAGCGGCGAAAAAACAGCGTGGTGCCGCCCAGAGGCACCGCAAATCCCAACCGCGACAGGCCCGGCAGCACCACGCGAAACCAGCCCGCATATTCAAAGAAGAAGCACCGCGCGAGCCAGTTTCGCGACCAGTTGTAAAAGCTAAGCACAGCCTGCACGCAGGCGACCTCCTTGCCCGCCCCGGCAAAGGTCTGGGCCACCCGGACCAGCTGATCGGGGGCCGGAGCGTCTTCTGCGTCATAGACGCCGATGATCTGCCCGTCGGTGAATTCCAGTGCGTAGTTCAGCGCGCGCGGTTTGGTCTTCAGCGTGCCCGGCGGCGCGGTGATCGAGCGGATATGTCCCGGCAGGTCCGTACGCGCCAGCGTGGCCTGCGTGACGGCATCATCAGCTTCCAGCACCAGCACGATCTCCAGCAACTCAATGGGATAAACCAGTCGCCCCAGCCTGCGTACCAGCGTCTCGGCAATCTCAGCCTCCTGATAGAGCGGCACGAGGATCGAGAATTTCGGCATGATCTTCGGCTGCGGCGTGTCCGGCGCATCGAATTGGTATTTCAGCGCGGCCAGAAGGCAGGCGACCTTCAGGCACAGCGTTGCGATCATGGCGACAAAGCCCAGGATCAGAACGCTGCGCAACACCTCCGTCGGGGCAATGACGCAAGCGGCGGGCAATGTCGCAACCATAAGCAGCCCGACCAGTTTCAGCCATCTCGCCGTTCCGGTGCGGCAACTGTCGCGGGCGTCGGGTCGTGCTTCCGCGCGGGCGGCAAGGCTCTGCGGAAAGGCCTCCGCCACGGCTTGGTGCAGGCAATCCCGGTCCACCAGAACGAATTTCAACGCGCCATAGCTGGACGGGAGCTTTCGGCGGATTGCATCGATCCGGTCAGGGTGAGTGATGGCGACCAATGTTCCAAGTGCGATCCGCCTGAGCGGTGCGAACCCGTAGGTGAGACAATCCTCCGGCGTGATATCGGCCCGCAACTCCGCAGCGATCTCCAGTGGCCCCCCGTCATGCACATTGAGGCCGTTGCCATGGGCGACCTCCGCAAGGATCGCCGCGCGGTCCACCAGATCATGGGCAGCCAATATCTCACCGATCCGCGCATCGCGGTGAGATTGCAGATCAAGCGCACGCGCCAGATCGACCGGGTCGAGCAATCCCGCCTCCACCAGCCGCCTGCCCAGCGGGCGACGTGGCGCACGCCCCTCGGCCACAGCCAGGCTGTCCGCAGCAAAACGGCCACGCGGGCGTGGGTGCAGGGGCGCATTCATCTCGCAATTTGTCCGGGCTCAGACAGATAAGACCCTGACAATGCGTGTATTCTGGTTAAGCAGCGGTTAACCGACGGGAGCGGCGCGTTTGGCCATGGCCTCCGCGAAACGCTCGAACAGGTAGAAACTGTCCTGCGGCCCGGGGGAGGCTTCGGGGTGGTATTGCACGCTGAAGATCGGCTTGTTCTCGACCCGAATGCCGCAGTTTGATCCGTCAAAGAGCGAGATATGCGTCTCTTTCACCCCATTGGGCAGGGTCTGGCTGTCGACCGTGAAACCGTGGTTCATCGAGGTGATCTCGACCTTGCCGGTCTCCACATCCTTCACAGGATGGTTCGCGCCGTGATGGCCGTGGTTCATCTTGATGGTCTTCGCTCCAAGCGCGAGCGCCAGAATCTGGTGGCCCAGACAGATGCCGAAAACCGGCAAATCCTTCTCCAGCACCCCCTGGATCATCGGCACGGCATATTCGCCCGTCGCCGCCGGATCACCGGGACCGTTGGACAAAAACACGCCATCAGGGTTCAACGCCAGCACGTCTTCTTTGGTGGCGGTGGCCGGCAGGACGGTCACATCGCACCCAGCCGAGGCCAGGCACCGCAGGATATTGCGCTTGGCCCCGTAGTCGATGGCGACAACCTTATGCCCGGGGTCTTCGCGCTTGGTATAGCCTTCGGGCCAGGCCCACCGCATCTCATCCCACCGATAGCTCTGGGCGCAGGTGACGTCCTTGGCCAGATCAAGCCCTTCAAGCCCCGCAAACCCACGGGCCGCACCAACCAGCGTCTCAAGGTCGAACTTGCCCTCCGGGTCATGGGCCAAGGCCACATGGGGCGCGCCCTGCGCCCGGATCGCCCGCGTCAGACGGCGCGTATCCACGCCGCCGATCCCGATCCGGCCCCGCTTTTCCAGCCAGTCTGTCAGGTCCGCCTGCGCGCGCCAGTTCGACGGCTCCGTCGGATCCCATTTCACGACCATCCCCTCGGCCACCGGATCGGCAGTCTCGTCGTCATCCGCATTCACGCCGGTATTGCCGATATGGGGGAAGGTGAAGGTCACGATCTGCCCCGCATAGGAGGGGTCCGTCATGATCTCCTGATACCCGGTCATGGCGGTATTGAAACACAGCTCGGCGGTCGTCTGTCCGGTTTTGCCAAAGCCTTTGCCGTAGAAAACGGTTCCGTCTGCAAGAACCAGGCAGGCGGTGGGGTGATCGGCCATGGGCGCACCTCTTGATCGGGGAGAATCCGGAGCAAAATTTGCCGGAACTTACGGGTGAGGGCAGGGGGCGTCAACCGGATCACCTCGCGGCACGACAGGAATTCCGCCCTTGCGGGGCGGGTCGGATTTGGCTACCTCTACCGCCTCATGGGAAACGGGTTTTAGGGGTCATATGACCAAGGACATGCGCACGCAGATTTCAGACGCCCTGAAAGAGGCTATGAAGTCGAAAGAGGCCGCCAGGCTCAGCACGCTCAGGCTGATCAATGCCGCGATCAAGGATCAGGACATTGCCCTGCGCGCCGACGGGAAATCCGTCGGCGATGCCGAAATCCTCGCCATCCTCGGCAAGATGGTCAAACAGCGTCAGGAAAGCGCCCGCGCCTACGAGGAGGGCGGTCGTCTGGAACTCGCCGAACAGGAGCTGGAAGAGATCAAGATCATCAAGGACTTCCTGCCCGCGCAACTCAGCGAGGACGAGATCGCGTCTGCCATCGACGCCGCGATCTCCGAGGCCGACGCGACCTCCATCCGCGATATGGGCAAGGTCATGGGGGTCCTGAAAACCAGATATACCGGTCAGATGGATTTCGGTGCGGTGGGCCCCGCGGTAAAGGCGAAGCTCGCCTGAAGCCGCCCGCGCTTTCTTCCGCAATCGGGAGATCGCATATTTGCGACGGCGTGCCATTGGGATAGAGATGCCCGGTGAAGGAGACATCGCCCATGCCCAGCCAGTTCCTCGCGCACATGTCTGAAACACTCGCCGAGATCGAGGCCGAGGGGCTCTACAAACGCGAGCGCGCGATGTCCTCTCCGCAGGGTGGCGAAATCACCGTGGGCGACCGCGAGGTCATCAACCTCTGCGCCAACAATTACCTTGGTCTGGCCGATCACCCCGATCTCATCGCCGCCGGGCAACGGGCCATGGATACCAAGGGCTTTGGCATGGCGAGCGTGCGGTTCATCTGCGGCACGCAGGACCTGCACCGCGAGTTGGAACAAAAGCTCGCAACCTTCCTGCGCATGGACGACGCGATCCTCTATGCGGCCTGTTTTGATGCCAATGGCGGTCTGTTCGAGCCGCTTCTGGGGCCGGAAGACGCCATCATCTCCGATGCGCTCAACCATGCCTCCATCATCGACGGCATCCGGCTCTGCAGGGCAAAACGCTTCCGCTATCGCAATAACGACATGGCCGATCTGGAGGCGCGGTTGCAAGAGGCCCGCGC
>JANQNZ010000198.1 GCA_028279315.1 Rhodophyticola sp.
CCCGGCTCATGTGGTGCTTGAGGCGAAACGGGACTTACCGCAGTATCGCCGCATGGCTCAGTTATTCTGCCCCAAGAGCCCACCCAGCACCTCCATCAAGATCTGCTCCGCCAAATCCGGGCGGTTCTGACCTTGCGGCTGAGGTTGCGGGAATTGCTGCACCTGAGGCTGCGGTTCGGGCCGGGCCTCGGCCACCGGGTCGATCATCGGCAAGGGCCTGGGCGGAATGTCTGTGTGAATTCGCTCCATCGTCTGGCGCCAAATCTCTGATGGCAAGCCACCACCCGTGACACCCGTCAATGGGGTGTTGTCGTCATAGCCCATCCAAACACCGGCCACATAATCCGCCGTGAAGCCAATGAACCAGGCATCCCGCGCCGAGTTCGTCGTGCCGGTCTTTCCCGCCACGGGTCGGTCGGACAACCGCGCCCTCTGACCGGTGCCATTGGCCACCGCATCGGCCATCATATAGGTCAGTTGCCGCGCCGCCTGCTCCGAGATCACCCGTTCCCGAATGCCACCTTCTTGGCCAATCAATGGGGTGTCGTCGCCCAGGATTCGAAGCTCCGTCAGCCCATATGGCGTCACCGCCGACCCGCCGTTCAGAATGCCGGAATAGGCGCCCGTCATCTCGATCAGACTCGCCTCGGACGCGCCAAGCGCAATCGCCGGGCCAAGTGCGAGATCGCTCTCAATGCCGAAGCCTTCGGCCACGGCCACCGTCGCCTCACGCCCTACCGTCTCAGACAGACGCACCGCGGCGGTGTTGAGCGACCGCCGCAGCGCCTCGGTCAACGTCACTTCACCATAGAACTGCCGTGAGTAATTCTCTGGGCTCCACGGGCCGGACCCAGGCACATCAATGGTCAGCGGCCCGTCATAAATCAGATCGTCAAAGCGCCAACCGAGATCAAGCGCGGCGGCATAAACGAAGGGTTTGAAGGAACTGCCCGTTTGCCGGAAGGCCTGGCTCGCCCGGTTGAAACTGCCCGCGACCTGGGTTTCGCGCCCGCCCACCATGGCGCGGACCGCGCCGTCCGCGCTCATCACCACAATCGCGGCCTGCGCGGTGGAGCCCTCTCGGACTTGGCTTGCAAAGACCTCCTCCAACGCCTCCTCCGCCGCTGCCTGCATCGCGGGGTCGAAGGTGGTGCGGATGATCACGTCTTCTGTGGTCTCGCTGGTCAGAAAATCGGGGCCTTGGCTCATCATCCAATCGGCGAAGAACCCGCCGGTTTCCTGCCGCGCGGCCTCGGACAGCGTGGCGGGGCTGGCCCGCGCCCGGTCGGCCTCCTCAGCAGTCAGATAGCCCTGATCCTCCATCAGGTTCATCACCAGATTGGCCCGCCGCTGCGCCCGCTCCAGATTGCGCGTCGGCGCATAATAGGACGGGGCCACCAGCAACCCGGCCAACATCGCGGCTTCTTGCGGCGTCACATCCGACGATGAATGCCCGAAATAGCGCTGCGACGCGGCCTCAAACCCGCGTGAGCCTGCGCCCAGATAAGCCCGGTTCAGATAGATCGTGAGGATTTCGTCCTTGGTGTAGCGGAACTCCATCGCCAGCGCGAAAGGCACCTCTTGGATCTTCCGCCAGAGCGTCGTGCGGCGGCAGTCGGTTTCATACGCCGCCTCGCTTTCCCACTCACTTGGGTCATAAGCGACGCCCAGGCACATCAACTTCGCCACCTGCTGCGTGATGGTGGAGCCGCCATGACCCTCAAGCGGCCCACGGCCCTCGGCCAGGTTGATCCGGATGGCGCTCGCGATGCCGCGCGGGCTGATCCCCAGATGGCGATAGAAGCGCCTGTCCTCGGTCGCCACAACGGCATTGGTCAAATGCGGGCTGACCGTGCCCGGGTCGATCATGCCGCCGAACTGCTCCCCCCGCCAGGCAAACACCTCCCCATCGCGGTCCAGCATGGTGACGGAACCGCGCGCGCGCGCGTCCACAACCTCACCCACATCCGGCAATAGCGTGTAATAATAGGCCGAGGCGCCCAGGATGATCAGCCCGATCACCGCCGCCGTGCGCCACATCAGCCCAAAGATCACACGGAACACAAAGCGGAGCGCCGCCGCGATCCAGCCCAAAAGCCCGGGACGTCGCGCGGCGCGCTGACGGCTGCGCCGCTGCCGTTTGGGCCGGGTGGTTTTTGATTTCGACCGCGCCGCGGCTGTCTGGCGCTTATCGGCGACCAGCCCACGTTGTCCTCTACGCGGCGGGCGACCCCCGCTTCCGGATCGGCTCATGATGCTCCTGCCTTCTTTTGCGCCCAAGATAGGCAAAAACGACTCGTTTGTGGAGGGCACTTCGAGGGCTTTCTTCCCCGCGTCATGCTGCACTGCCGCATTTCCGATGTGCTCAAAAAACGGGCATATCGCGTCAAATGCGCAAAAATATTGCGTTTGCAACCAGAGGTTGTGAAAACCGCCCCCGCTCAAGTTGCCCTTCCCCGCACCCCGCCCTGTCTTACCCCCCGTGACGTCCTCTGGGGGACAGATAACAACCGGAAGGGTGACAGACGTGAAACTCATCATCGCAGCAATCAAGCCGTTCAAGCTGGAGGAGGTCCGCGAAGCCCTGACCGCCATCGGCGTGCGCGGCATGATGGTGACCGAGATTAAGGGCTTCGGCTCGCAATCCGGCCACACCGAGATCTATCGCGGCGCCGAATACGCCGTGAACTTCGTGCCGAAAGTGAAGCTGGAAATCGTCGTTGCGGCCTCCATGGCCGACCAGGTGGTCGAGACCATCCAGACCACCGCGAAAACCGACAAGATCGGCGACGGCAAAATCTTCGTCCTCGACGTGCAATCCGCGGTTCGCGTGCGCACGGGCGAAACCAATGACGACGCGCTGTGACGCGCGGCCCTTTCGACAAAAGGATCCAAGAGACATGAAAACCAAGTATCTTTTCCCGTTGGCCGCTGTGGCAACCGCCGCCGCCTTGCCAACCATGGGCCTGGCCCAGGAAGCGGGGGTCGAGGCCGCGGCGCACACCTCCTATATCTTCACAACGCTGCTCTTCTTGATGGGCGGCTTCCTGGTCTTCTGGATGGCCGCGGGTTTCGCGATGCTCGAAGCCGGCCTGGTGCGTCAGAAAAACGTGACCATGCAGCTGACCAAGAACATCTCGCTCTTCTCCATTGCAGCCGTGATGTACTG
The DNA here is from genome assembly GCA_028279315.1 of Rhodophyticola sp. GTDB lineage: Bacteria > Pseudomonadota > Alphaproteobacteria > Rhodobacterales > Rhodobacteraceae > Rhodophyticola. The sequence continues at coordinate 3,170 of JANQNZ010000198.1, forward strand.
GCTGGTGGGTTTCGGCATCATGTATCCCGCCGATTGGGTGATCGAAGGCTGGTTGGGGCCGTTCTTTGCGGTCACCTCGCTTGAGCCGGTGGGCGTGGCACCTGCCGATACCTCGCTTGATTACGCCTCGGTCGGCTCGGACTTCTTCTTCCAGTTGATGTTCTGTGCCACAACCGCCTCGATTGTCTCGGGCACCTTGGCTGAGCGGATCAAGCTCTGGCCCTTCCTGATCTTCGTCGTGGTCCTGACCGGCTTCATCTATCCGATCGAAGCCTCCTGGCAGTGGGGTGGTGGCTGGCTGTCTGAAGCCGGGTTCTCCGACTTTGCCGGCTCCACGCTTGTTCACGCCGCAGGTGGTGCCGCAGCGCTCGCTGGCGCAATCGTCCTGGGGCCGCGCCTTGGCAAGTACAGCAAGGACGGCAAGGTCAACCCGATGCCCGGCTCGAACCTGGCGCTCGCGACCTTGGGTACCTTCATCCTGTGGCTCGGCTGGTTCGGCTTCAATGGCGGCTCACAGCTTGCCATGGGGACCGTGGGTGATGTGGCCGATGTCTCGCGCATCTTCGCCAACACCAATATGGCGGCAGCCTCCGGTGCCATCGCAGCCTTGATCCTGACTCAGGTGATCTACGGCAAGGCCGACCTCACAATGGTGCTGAACGGCGCCCTGGCCGGTCTGGTCTCGATCACGGCAGAGCCGCTGGCCCCGTCGCTTTTCCTGTCGCTGATCATCGGCGGGATTGGCGGCGTGATCGTGGTCTTCACCGTCCCGCTGCTGGACCGGCTGAAGATCGACGACGTGGTCGGTGCGATCCCGGTGCACTTCTTCGCCGGTATCTGGGGCACGCTGGCCGTGGTTCTGACCGGTGGCTACCACGGCGAGGCAACCCTTGGCGCGCAGATCACGGGGATCGTCGCGATCATCGCCTTTGTCTTCATCAGCTCGCTTGTGGTGTTCTACATCCTGAAGGCGGTCATGGGCCTACGTCCGGACGAAGAGGCCGAGATCAATGGCTTGGACGTCTCCGAATTGGGTATGGAAGCCTATCCGGAATTCGCCAAAGGCTAAGGCTCAATCTTCCAAAACCAAGAAGGGCGCCCCGGTTGGGCGCCCTTTTCTCATTCGATTTCCCGCAAAGAACGAGGCGAGGCCTTTCCTGAGGCTCCGCCTTCTTTGCTTTCCAAATACCTCCGGGGGGTTTGGGGGGCTGGCCCCCCAATTGGGTCGCCGGCTCAGACCGTCTCGTCGATCCATTTCTGCAACACCGCTTTCGGTGCCGCGCCGACCTTGTTCGAGACCACTTCGCCATCTTTGAACATGAAGAGCGCCGGGATGCCCCGCACACCCAGTTGCATCGGCGCATTGGGGTTCTCGTCCACATTCACCTTCACGATCTTGACCTTGCCGTCATACTCGCTCGACAGTTCTTCCAGCGCCGGGCCGATCTGTTTACAGGGCCCGCACCATTCGGCCCAGAAATCGACCACAACGGGGATGGCGGATTGCCGAACTTCGGCGTCGAAAGTGTCGTCGGTGACGGAAACGGTGCTCATTGGGGTGCTCTCCTGAGGCAAGGGGCATGTCAGATGTTGGGGGCAGAACCTAGGAACGCCACAAGGGACAGTCAAGGACCGGCGGCCCTTTGCAACGCCGCTTTGACAAGACCGTGAGGCAGGGGCATCAACTGCGCGGTTTTTGTCCACAGAATCGCGGCCTCGATGGCGCGATCAGGATAGAGCGCGCGCAGCATCTCCGCATAAGCCCCCATCTGCCGCAGCAGCCCCTCGGGGACGTCCTCCACTTGCTCCGGCACCGCGATATTGGATTTGAAATCGACGGCCAGTACGCGGGTCTCCGAGACCAGAAGCCGGTCGATCACCCCCAAAAGCTGCGACTCAAGCGTGTCGCTCCACGCAGTCAGCGGCACTTCGGCGAGGGCTTGGGCTGAGAAGAGATCGGCCAAGCCCGGCGCCTGTAACACGGCCGTGGTTTCCACCAGGGCCTCAGCAGCCTCCCCGTCCGGCACGTCCCCCTCCAGCGCCAAAATGCCTGGCGCCGCCGCGACCCATCCGGGCGCAGGGACAGCGGGCAAATGCTCCAAGAGTAGATGGATCAACCGCCCCCGCCGCTTTGCCGCCTCCTCGTCGCGCTCCGCAAACTCCGAGGGCAGTGCCTTGGCGCCGCCCAGATCAGACGGTGCGCGCGCAGGCGCCATGCGCCCCGTCTCCGGCGCAGGTGAAAAGGCCCAATCGGGCAGGGGTGTAGACGGCGCATCCGCTGCCTCTTCCGCCTCCTCTGTCACCCGCCACTCCCCGGTTTCGATCCTGAGACCCGTCTCGCCAAAGATCGGAAACGGCGCAGCGCCAAGCGCCTCCGCCCCGTCGCGGATCATCCCGTACCAGCTTTGCGACGCCTCTTTTCCCAAATTCCCTGCGGCGGCCACGATCAGCCAGCTTTCCGCCCGTGTCATCGCCACATAAAGCAACCGGTTCCGCTCCTCCGCTTCCGCCCGCGCCGCCGCCTCCTGGGCCGCGCGGACAGGTGCGGGCGCATCCGCTTTCGGCATCGGCCAGACCAGCGGGCCGCCTTCCGGCTCCAGCAGCGTCACGCCCGGGCTACCCGGGCGCCGCATCGCACAATCGGGCAGGATCACAATCGGCGCCTCCAGCCCTTTCGCCCCATGGATCGACATCACCCGGATCTGGTCACCGGCGCTTCCCGGGTCGCGCTTGATGGTCACGTCATCGGCCTGGAGCCAGCCCACAAACCCCGTCAGGCTTGGCAATTGGACCCGCTCATACGCCAAGGCCTGCGCCAGCATCGCATCGATTCCGTCCTCGGCCTCTGCCCCAAGCCGCCCCAGTAACAGCCGTCGCGCGTCATGGCGGATCAGCACCCGTTCCAAGAGGTCATAGGGCCTTAGGAAATCCGCGTGATCCCGCAAGTCCTCCAGCATCGCAACCGTCTCTGGGAACTCCGCTGTCCGATTCTGCAACGCCCGCCACAGGAACCCCTCCCGCCCATGCGCCAAATCGAACAGCGCCGCCTCTGACCACCCAAAAATCGGAGAGCGCAAGATGGCCGCCAATGACAAATCATCCTCCGGCGTTGCCAGAAACGCCAACAGCGCGGTCAGGTCTTTCACCGCCAATTCCGCCGCAATCCGCATCCGGTCGGCGCCTGCAATCGGCAGCCCCATCGCTTTGATCGCGGCGATCATCTCATGGAACAGGTCTGACCGGCGCTGCACCAAGATCAGGATATCGCCCGCGCGGACAGGCCGCTCCACGCGCTCGCCGTCTTCCTCCACGGTGATCCGCGTCTTGCCATCCAGCATCTCGCAAAGCGCGTGCGCGACCCGGCGGGCCAGGCGCACGGTGTGGTGATCTTCCTCCAGCAAATCGACGGGGTCTTCCCAATTCGACCGCGGCGCGTCGCCTGAGGCCTCGATATGGGGCCAAATGTCGATCCGCCCGGGCAAGTCGGTCTTGAACGCCTCGTGAGTCACACCCGGCCCCACCCCGGCTGAGGCCGCGCCCCCCGAGACCTGATCGACCAATTCCAAGATCGGCGGGGCGGAGCGGAAGGAATAGACCAACTCGCGGGACGCAAAGGCCGCCTCGATCTCGGCCATCCGGGCCGCGAAATGCTCCCGCATCCGGTCAAACCCGGACGGGTCGGCCCCTTGGAAGGAGTAGATCGACTGCTTCTTATCCCCCACCACAAAGATCGTGCGCGTCACCTCGGCCCGGGCGCCTTCACCGGCGGTAAAGGCCTCGGTCAGCGCTTTCACGATCTGCCATTGCGCGGGCGAGGTATCCTGCGCTTCATCCACCAGGATATGGTCAATCCCGCCATCAAGCCGGAAGAGCACCCATTCCGCCACGCCCTCCGCCATCAACAGCGCCCGAGTCCGCCGGATCAGGTCGTCGAAATCGAGCCAGCCGCGCGCCAGTTTCGCCGCGTCATAGGCTTCAAGGAAGGTCTCCGCGAAGCGATGCAGCGCGTCTGTTTTTTGGGCCGAATGCAACGCCCTGCGGCGGGGTCGGGCGGCTTCCAACCGGGTCATGAAGGCCTCAAGCGGTGCCAAATCCGCCCCCAATGCGCTCCGGATCGCGGCATTTCCGAAACTGCCGATCTTCGCCGCATCGGGGGTTTTGGCGGTTGGTCCGGTCAGAAACACCTCCTCAATCGCCGCCAGGTCGTCGAGCCCCGGCGCCGTCCAGTTGAAACCCGAAAGCACCCGGTGGTTTTTCCCTTGGGCACGGTTCTCAGGGTCGAGGAGCGCAACCAGCCTGTAACAGATCGCCTGTTCCCCCCCAAGAATCGTGTCCCCCAGGATCGCCGCCTCGCTCTCCCCCTCGGGCACCCCGAACCAGCCAAGAATCTCACCCGTGCCCCGCGCGGGCTCCACCCCATCGCGATTGGCCAGAACTGCCCGCACCAGACCAGTCAAATCGTCCCCGCCCAGATAAGCGGCCACTCCATCCACGACATCAACACCTTGCCCGCCTGCGAGTTCCTCCAAGACCTCCGACGCCAGGATGACCTGCGCGCGTTCGTCCATTTCGGTGAAAGCCGGCGGCACCTGGGCCTCCAACGGAAACCGCCGCAAGACCGCGCCGCAGAAGGAATGGATGGTCTGGATCTTCAGCCCGCCCGGCGTCTCGATGGCTCGCGCAAAGAGCGTCCGCGCGCGTGACAACAGCCCCGCATCCACCGTACCGGGCGCCACGCCAAGCTTGGCCAGCGCCGCCCGCAACTCCGCATCCGGCATCATCGCCCATGCGCCCAAGCGGCGGAACAGGCGGTTCTGCATCTCTGACGCGGCCGCTTTGGTGTAGGTCAGGCAGAGGATGCGTTCCGGCGGCACTTCCTCTAGCAGAAGCCGCGCAACCCGATCCGTCAGAACCCGCGTCTTGCCGCTACCGGCATTGGCCGAAAGCCAGGTGGAGGTGCCCGGGTCCGCCGCCTTAATCTGCGCCTGGCTGGCCGCGTCCAGGGTCATCCGCCCACCTCCTCCGGCTTGGGCTTGGTGGTCTGATCCCACTCCCCAAACCGCGCGAGATGGTCGTAATCCCCTTCGAACCGCACCCCCTGCATCGCGCGGCGCGCGGTGAAGCCTTGGCCCGGGTCTTCATACGCCTCAAGAAGCGCGCGGAATGCGGCTTCGGTCTCCGCAATCTCTTCTGCGCTCAGATCGTGGGACAGGATTTTTCCGCCCGATCCCAGCCCAATATAGGCGACCCGCGCGACCGCCGTGATTTCCCCGAACGCCCCGTGGCGCGCCATCACAGCTTCGAGGCGGAGTTGCTTGTTGAAGTATTTCTCCCGGTCGGCGCTCGGAACAGCACCGGTCTTGTAATCGTAGATCGCCAGCGCGCCCGCCGCCGTCCGGTCCAGCCGGTCCGCGATGCCGCTGAGAGAGAACCGATCCGACACCGCCCATTCACCGCGAAGTTCCAACCGATAGGGCCGCCCAAAATCCCGGCGCCCCCGCTCGGTGGAGATGGACCAAGGCGCAACCCGCAGCATCTGCGCCCGCCAAAGCCGCCGGGCCACGGGCCACGGCACCTCGGCCTCCAGCCCCGCGTCCGTCAGGCGCAAAAGCAGGCTTTCGGCGTTGCCCGGAAGCCCCTCCCGCGTGACCTCCACAAAGCTCCGCAGGATCGCATGGAGGGCCGTGCCCCGGATCCGCGCATCCGGCATTTGACGGAGCGGGTCGAGCGGTTTCAGCCCCAAAACCTTCCGGGCATAGATCGCGTAAGGATCACGCACCAGCGTCTCGATCTGCGTCACCGACAGCTGCTTCGGTCGCGCCTCCGCAGGCGGCCTTGGCGATGGGCGGGGGGCGGGGGCCTTACGCATCT
>JANQNZ010000220.1 GCA_028279315.1 Rhodophyticola sp.
ACGGGGTTCAGGCCAAGCCCGGAGAACGCCAGTTCCGACATATGCGTCTTGCTTAGGCAGATGAGCCCGGCCCGGGTCGCGCGCGCCAGCACTTCGGCATCCACCTCTGGCACCCGGCCCTTCAACAGCGCCGTGCCCGCTTCGGTTGCATATCCGGCGGTGTCAAACAGGTCTTTCCAGGACAGCGGCACGCCATCCAGCAGCCCGCGCCGGACACCGGTCTTCGCGCGCACACTGGCCGCCGCCGCCTCGGCCCGGGCGCGGTCCGGTGTCAGCATGGTGTGGATGCGGGCGCTGTCTGGGTGGCTGCCCGCGACCTCTAGATAAGCTTTGGTCAGGTCCACCGGGTCGATCTCCCCCGCGCCAATGGCCCGGCCCAGGCCGCAAGCGCTCAAACCCTGCCAATCATCCCGCATTTCGCCCCCAGTCATTCTGTCGCGGGTCACGCTATCTGGGGCTTGGGCGTTGGACAATCCTCCGACGGCCCGCATATGTGAAAGGATGGCACGGGATGCGGATATTCTGATTGTCGGCGGCGGGTTGAACGGCCCCTGCCTGGCGCTGGCCCTGGCCCAGGCCGGCTTCACCAGCATTGTCCTTGACGCCGAAAGCGCCGAAGCGCGGGCGGGCGACAATTTCGATGGCCGCGCCTATGCCCTGGCGCTCGCCTCAGTGCAGATGCTGCGGGCGCTTGGGCTTTGGGACGGTTTGGCGCCAAACGCCCAGCCAATCCTGGAGATCACCGCCAGCGACGGGCGCGCGGGCGAGGGCCCATCGCCCTTCTTCCTACATTTTGACCATCATGAGATCGAAGAAGGCCCGATGGGCCATATGATCGAAGACCGGTTCCTGCGTCAGACGCTCTTAGCGGCGATGGAGGCGGAACCGCTGATCACCCACCGCCCCGCGACCAAGGTTGTCGCGCAAGAAACCGGCGGCGGCGCGGGCGTGACGTTGGAGGGGGGAGAGACACTCTCCGCCCGGCTTCTGATCGGCGCCGATGGACGGCAAAGCGGCACCGGCGCGCGGGCCGGGATCAAGCGCACCGGTTGGGGTTATGGCCAAACGGCGCTTGTCTGCGCCATCGCCCATGAGTTGCCCCACAACGGCATCGCGCATCAGTTCTTCATGCCGCCCGGGCCGCTCGCCATCCTGCCCCTCCCCGGCAACCGATCCTCGATTGTCTGGAGCGAGCGCGAGGACCGCGCCGCGGAGATCATGGGCCTGGAGGACGACGCCTATCTCGCCACCCTCCGCCCCCGTTTCGACGATTTCCTGGGCGAAATCAGCTTGGCAGGTGAGCGGTTCAGCTACCCCCTGGGGTTGACCCTTGCCCAACGCCTGGTTGACCCCGATCTGGCGCTTATCGGCGATGCGGCCCATGGGGTGCATCCAATTGCGGGCCAAGGCCTGAACCTCGGCCTCCGCGATGTGGGCGCTCTGGCCGAGGTCTTGGCGGATGCAAAACGGCGGGGAGAGGACTTTGGTGCCATCGATGTCTTGGAGCGCTACCAGACCTGGCGGCGCTTCGACACGGCCTCGCTTGCCATCGCGACGGACGCCTTCAACCGGCTGTTTTCAAACGATAACCCAGCACTTCGACTGGGCCGCGATCTGGGAATGGGCGTGGTCAACGCGCTGCCCGGCCTCCGCCGCCGCTTCATCCGCGAAGCCGCCGGGCTGACCGGCGATGTGCCAAGACTCTTGCAAGGGAAGGCGCTTTAGGGAAGGGCTGGGCGGCCTTTCTCAGGGCTCCGCCCGCTCGGGCCTGGAAACCTCCACTGGAGGTTTCCCGAGACGGCCCTCGCCCTCTTTGCTTCAAAAATACCTCCCGCCGGAGGCACGGAATTCTCCAGAATTCCGTTCGTTTTCTTCGAAGAAAACGACTCCCTCACTCAAGCTTCCGCGCCTCATCCTCCAGCATGATCGGAATGCCGTTGCGGATCGGAAACGCCAAATGCGCAGCTTTGGAGACCAACTCACACGCCTCCGCATCCAGCGTCAGCGGCGCATGGGTGACCGGGCAGACCAAAGCCTCCAGCATCCGCCGGTCAATTGGACCCACATCGCTCATTGCAGGATTTCCTCATTTGCCCCGCCGCGCAGGGCAAATTCGATCAAGGTCACCAGCGTCTCGCGCCGCGTGCTGAGCGATGGGGCCTCAAGAAGCGCCTGCTTTTCCTCCGGATCAAAGGGGCAGAGCATGGAAAGCGAGTTGATCAACAGCTCATCCTCCGCCTCTTTCAGACTGTCCCAATCGGTCGAAAGCGAGAGCGCCTCAAAATAGCGCGACAGCAAGTCCAGGAACTCTGGCCGGTCGAACTTCTGATCCCGCTCCGCCGCGCCAAGATCGGCCTCGAACCCCTCCCAAGACACATCCGCCTTCAGATAGGGCGTGAAGCCTGACACCTCCCGCGCGATCCGAAACCGTGAGGCACCGGAGAGCGTGATCATATAGCGCCCGTCTTCGGTTTCCGAGAATTGCGTGACCCGCCCCGCGCAGCCAATGGCGTGGAGGCGCTTTTCGCTCTGCCCCGGAACCTCCATCGGCTGCACCATCCCGATTAGTCGGTGCGAGGGCTTCAGCGTGTCATCCAACATCCCCAGATACCGCGGCTCGAAGATATGCAGCGGCAGCCGCGCCCGGGGCAGCAACAGCGCGCCGGGCAGCGGGAAGACCGGGACCGTGTCAGGAAGATCGGCGGGTTTGATCATACCTGACATGTAGCGCGCTCAAAGATTAGGCAAAGATCATGGAACTGAGCTTGCGCCGCCCGTTCAGCGCCACCGGGTCCTCGGGCTTCAGCGCCTCGAAGATCGTGAAGAGCTGAGCCTTGGCGGCGCCGTCGTTCCATTCCCGATCCCGACGGAACAGATCTAGAAGCTGATCCACCGCCTCTTCCACCTGCCCCGCCGCATGGAGCGCTTGGGCATAATCGAAGCGCGCCTGGTGATCGTCGGGATCACCCTCCACCGCGGCAGAGAGATCGCCCAAGGGGCCTGCATCCGCCGCCTGGCGGGCCAGCGCCAGTTGCGCGCGGGCCGCCTCAACCTCAGGGGCCGCCGCAATCGCCTCAGGCGCGCCGGACAAGAACGCCTCGGCTTGGTCCAACTCCCCGCCCGCGATCTGCGACCGGGCGAGGCCGCCATAAGCCGCCGCGTTCTCAGGCTCCTCGCCGAGGATCGCGGCAAAGGTCTGCATCGCGTCCACCACGGCGCCTTCGGCCAACATCGCCTCCGCCGCCTCGATCGCTTCGCCCAGGCCGTCATCCCCCGCCAAAGCGGCCAGGCGCTGAATAAACTCGGTGATCTGGCTTTGCGGGACGGCGCCTTGGAACATGTCCACGGGGCGGCCTTGATGGAACCCGACCACCGTCGGGATCGACTGCAAGGGCAGGCCCTGCTGCGCCAAGGCGCCGGCTAGGCGCTGCTCGGCATCCACATCGACCTTGACCATCTTCACCTTGCCTTTGGCCGCGCGCACCGCGTCCTCCAGCATCGGGCCCAGTGTCTTACAGGGCCCGCACCAGGTGGCCCAGAAATCGACGATCACCGGGGTTTCCTGGCTGGCCTCGATCACATCGGCCATGAATGTGGCTTCGGTGGCGTCCTTGGTCAGATCGCCTTGCGCCGCGTCAGCGCCGGTTTGGCCCAATTCCAACATGGGATCATCCCCTCATCACTTGCTTGGCGCCTTATATGGAACCTACGGCGCCCGAGGCCAAGGGGTTGTGAGCGACCCTACCAATCCGCATCTTACGTCAATGGATATCTTTCGCGCTTCAGAACGGCTGATGAGCATGGACGATGCCGCCTGGGCCCGCCATGCCAACCCTTGGTCCGTCTATAGCCGGTTCACCGTTCTGCCGCTGATTGCGCTGGCGATCTGGTCACGCGCCTGGCTAGGATGGGGCGCGCTGATCCCGCTGGCGCTGGCCCTGTTCTGGGCCTGGTGGAACCCTCGCGCCTTTCCGCCCGCCACGGACCTGACCACTTGGGCCGCCAAAGGCACGATGGGCGAACGCCTGTTTCTGGCCCGGGACGAGAGGGCGATCCCCGCCCATCACCGGCGTTGGGGAATCGGCTTGGCGGCGGCTTCGGCGCTCGGGCTGCCCTTCTTCATCTGGGGGCTTTGGGCGTATGACCTTTTGGTGCTGGTTCTGGGCATGGTCCTTTTGGTCAGCCCGAAGCTTTGGTTCGTGGACCGAATGGTCTGGCTCTACGAGGACATGACCCGCAACCAGCGCTAAAGATCAAATGTCGCAAAGACCGGCGCGTGGTCTGAGGGCTTCTCCCACCCGCGCGCATCA
>JANQNZ010000224.1 GCA_028279315.1 Rhodophyticola sp.
TCCGGGTAGGGGAATAGAAGGACGGGTGTTCGATGCGGCGGCGTTTTTTTACCTGTCGCAGATAAGTGTCTTCCCGCCGTGTGGTCCTTAGATTAAGCAATCGCATCAGACGCGAGTGCCCATTGGAAAGGACCGTCTCGACATGACCCGCTTTGCCCTCCTCCCCGCCGCCGCCCTTGCCGCCTGCGCCAGCGCCGCGCCGCAGCCGGCGCAAGTGTCCCTGACCGATACGCTTCTAACGGTGCGGATGTCGAACGGGACGATCTGCCAGGGGCCCGCCCCGGCAGAGGGCCTGACAAGCTGGTCGGGCCAGCTTCAGGACTGCCCGACGCCTTTTGCCTATTCTGTTGAGATCGATCCGGGCACCAACCCGACCCGCTTCATCTTGGAAGAGCTTCTGACCTCCCTGGGTGGCGAGGCGCTGTTTGCGCCTTTCGCGACGGTCGAGATCACAAGTGACACCGGCGTCACCCGCACCTTCGTGTCGCCGCCGCCTGATTTGGATGACGAGCAGGAATAGACTGCGCCCGCCCAAGCCCTTTCTCACAACGGCCAGAACACCAGGATCGCCGGGATCGAGACCGCCACGATGATGATCTCCAAAGGTAGGCCCATCCGCCAGTAGTCTCCGAACCCATAGCCGCCCGGTCCCAGGATCAGGGTATTGTTCTTATGCCCAATGGGCGTGAGGAAGGCGGATGAGGCTGCAATCGCCACCGCCATCAGAAACGGATCGGGGGAGACGCCAAGGGAATGGGCCATCTGAATGCCCACGGGCGCCGCCACAATCGTGGTCGCGGTGTTGTTCAGGATATCGCTCAGTGTCATTGTCACGACCATCAGGACCGTCAGGATGGCCCAAGCGGGGAGGCCCTCCGTTAGATCGACCAAGGCGCCCGCGATCAATTCCGTACCGCCCGAGGTTTCCAGGGCCGCGCCGAGAGGGATCATCGAGCCGAGAAGCACGACCACCGGCCATTCGATATGGTCGTAAATCTCTTGGATTGGCAGGATCCGGGTCAGGACATAGCCGATGACCACAATCCCCAGGGCAATCGGCAGATAAAGCAGCCCCAGGGAGGCCGCCAGCACCGCCGCCCCAAAGAGGCCAATGGCGAGCCAGGTCTTGCTGTCCTGGGTCACATTCAACCCCCGGTCGGCCAGCGTCAGCCCGCCCAACCAATCCACCACATCCTCGGCGCTGTCAGAGGGGGAAAGCAGAAGCAGGATGTCGCCCGGTTCAATCACCGTTTTCCGCAACCGGCTGGTGATCCGCGCGCCGCCGCGGGCGATGCCCATCAGAACCGTGCGTTTGCGCCAGGACAGGCCAATCGCTTCGGCGGTCTTACCCGCAATCCGCGCGGTCTCGGGCACAACCATCTCAACCAGGCTGACGCCCTCACCCACAGCGTCCGCGGCGGGGTTGTCGGCCGGCGCGAGCGGCAGGGCAAAGCTGCTGCGGAACTCATCCAGCGCCTCAGGCGTGGCCTCCAGGATCAAAATGTCATCGGCCTTCAGGATCAGGTTCCGACCGGTGCCAAACCGACGCTTGCCGTCGCGCATGAGGCCGAGGATGGCCACATCGGCCTTCTCCGCCGGGTCCAGCAAATCGCGCAGGCGGGTGCCGACAAGCTTGCTGTCCTCAGGCAGGCTTAACTCGGCCAAGTAGGGCGCCAGCTCTGCCATCCGGTCCCCGCCCACGCCGCTGTCGCGTCCAGGGATCAGGCGCCAACCGATCAGCGCCACAAATGCGAGGCCCGCAATGGCGGCGATTCCGCCGACGGGCGCGAAATCGAACATTCGGAATGGCTCACCCAACGCATCCTCACGGATTGTGGCGATGATGATATTGGGCGGCGTGCCAATCAGGGTGACCATGCCGCCCAGGATCGTCGCAAAGCTAAGCGGCATCAGCGACACGCCGGGAGAGCGCCCCGCCTTCCGCGCCGTGGCGATATCGACCGGCATCAGAAGCGCCAGGGCGGCCACGTTGTTCATGAAGGCTGAGAGCACTCCCCCGACACCGCCCATAATCGCGATATGGGCGCCAAGCGACCGCGACGCGTCGATCATCGTGCGGGTGATCAGGAAGACGGCGCCCGACCGAACCAGCCCTGCGGAGACCACCAGCACCAAGGCCACCACCAAAGTTGCCGAATGCCCAAAACCCGAAAACGCATCATCTGCGGGCACAACCCCTAAGACAACACCCAGCATCAGCGCTGAGAACGCCACCAGGTCATAGCGAAACCGCCCCCAAAGGAGGAGCGCGAAGACCGCCCCGAACAATGTGAAGAGGATAATTTGGTCCGTCGTCATGAGCGTAAGCGTATCGTTCGATCCCTCGGCGCGAAAGCACGAAGCTGATCGGACCTCGCAGGACGGGCAGCGGCGCCCTGGTGGACAAGGGCATCTGGCGACATCGTGAGAAATCCCGGGCCACGCCTCAGGGCAAGTTGAAGTGCAAGAGAGCGGGCCGGGCAGTAGAGATAATGATGCGTTGGCCAACGCGTCGCTTGCAACTCACCTTCAAGGAGGCACCCCACGTGAGACATTCATTTGCTGCACTTGTGCTGGCCATCACCATGGCCTTCTCCGCCATTCCGGCCATGGCCGGTAACCAACTGGCCGTCGCGCTCAGCGGTTATGACACGGTTTCCTATCACCAGGGAAATCCAGCACCGGGCGAGGCGCGCATCAACCATTTCTGGAATGGCGCGATCTGGTTCTTCACCTCAACCGAGAACCGCGACCTCTTCGCCGCAGATCCCGAGCGTTATGCACCGGCCTTTGACGGCTATTGCTCTTGGGCGGCAAGCCAGGGCTACACCGCCCCGGGCGATCCCACCGTTTGGGAGATCACCGATGGCGTCCTTTATGTCCAGGTCCACCCCCGTGCGCAGGAGCTGTGGCAGGAAGATCGGCCGACCTATATCGAGCAAGCCAATGAAAACTGGCCGCTGATCCATCCGTTCTGAGGATCGCCCATCGAAACCTGTCGCGCCGCCGATAGAACGCAAATCGCACCTTGGCGGCGCGGCTTAGACAAATTCCGGTGTTGGCCCGGCAACCGCATTGGCCACCGCCAACGCCTCGGCCAGATCGATGGAGCGGTCGAAGAGCGCCCGCCCGATGATGGCTCCGGACACATGGGGCACGTATTTCAGCCGTGAGATATCGTCGAGCGTACGGGACAACCCCCGGGCAATCACCGGCGCCCGCGCCATATCGGCGAGCCGCGTAATCAGCGCCAGCGAGCCATCGCTATCCTCCACATCCGCATCGACATCGGTGACGATGATCGCCGCCAGCGGATCGGTCTCATACGCCGCGAGGAAGGCCTCAGGCGTGATCGCGCTGGATGTCCGCCAGCCTTCGGTCATTACCCGGCCCTGGAACACGTCCAAAGCGATGACGATTTGATCGGGGAAGCGTTTCGCGGCCTGTTTCACGATGTCGGGATGGGTCGCTGCAAGCGTGGAGACCACAACCCGGCCCACACCCAAATCGATCCATTCGGCGATCCCGTCGAGCGACCGAAACCCGCCGCCAAGCTGGATCGGTGCGCCGGCGCCGTGGATCATCTCGATCAGTAACTCGCGATGGGTGCCTTTGCCTGCGATCCCGTCGAAATCGGTGACGTGAATCCACTCCGCCCCTGCCTCGGCGAAGCTCCGCGCTTTCTTCAGCGGATCCACATGCCAAATCTGCGGCTCATCCAGGCGTCCGCGATACAGGCTGACGCAACGCTGGTTCTGTAATTCGATGGTTGGGTAGATGATCATGGCAGAGCCCTCCCAGTGGCGCGATGGCACTCTAACAGATCAGATGGGCCTCGCGCAGCGCGAAAGCGGCAAAACCCGGTTTGGTTCCGGCGCTGTGGGATCGGGCCCCGGGGGATTGAAGCCGCCGTCTTTGGTGCCTTATAGACAGGGCTCGCGACGGGATGATGAAAGCGGAGGGCGCGCCGTGGCCGGCCATTCAAAATGGGCAAATATCCAGCACCGGAAGGGCCGCCAGGACGCGGCACGCTCGAAGCTGTTTTCGAAACTGGCCAAGGAGATCACGGTTGCGGCGAAGATGGGTGATCCGGACCCCGACAAGAACCCGCGCCTGCGTTTGGCGGTGAAAGAGGCGAAGTCGAACTCCGTCCCCAAGGATGTGATCGACCGCGCGATCAAGAAGTCTCAAGGTGGCGATGCGGAGAATTACGACGAAATCCGTTATGAGGGTTATGGTCCAAACGGGGTGGCTGTGATTGTCGAGGCGATGACCGATAACCGTAACCGCACGGCCTCGACCGTCCGCTCAACCTTCGGGAAACATGGGGGGAATCTGGGCGAGACCGGCTCCGTCGCGTTTATGTTCGAACGCAAGGGGCAGGTGAGTTATCCGGTGGATGTGGGCGATGCGGATACGGTTCTGATGGCCGCGATTGAGGCCGGGGCCGAGGATGTGGAGAGCGCCGAGGATGGGCATATCATCTGGTGCGCGGATACCGATCTGAACGATGTGTCGAACGCGCTTGAGGCGGAGTTGGGGGAGAGCGAGACAACCAAGCTTGTCTGGCGGCCAACGACCACCACCGAGCTTGATCTCGACGGGGCGCAGAAGCTGATGAAGTTGATCGAGGCTCTGGAAGATGATGACGACATCCAGACCGTGACGGCGAATTTCGATATCTCCGATGAGGTCATGGCGCAGCTCTAACGGGCAGGTGTTGGATTTGCGTATTTTTGGAAAGATGAAGAGGCGGGCTGCGCTCTAGCGGGCGCCGCCTGGCCCGATCAAATGCGCCTCCGCCGCTTGCCGGATGGCGCGGGTGAGCGGTTTAAGCGGGCCCGCCAATTGGCGCGGGAACTGCCAAGAGAGCGCGGTGTCGAGGGGGCGGTCTGGCGTCAGGGATATCAGATGGCCTTGGGTCAATGCGTCCTCCACCAGCATTTCGGGGTTCATGCACCAGCCCAGGCCAAGCCGCGCGGCCTCCATAAACCCATGGCTCGACGCGAAGTAGTGGGTGGGGAGTGCGATCCGCGTGCCGGTGATCTGGGCGGCCCAGGATTGCTGTAGCCGGTCCTTCGCGTTGAAGGTGAGCGCCGGGGCATGGGCCAGCGCCTCCGCCGTCACGCCGTCTGGGAACCAACGGGCGGCGAATTTGGGGGAGCAGGTGGCGATGTAGCGCAGAGAGCCAAGCGCGATCCGGTCACATCCTGGCACGGTCACGTCGCCCGCGGTGACGGCAGCGGAGACCTCGCCGCGTTTCAGCCACTCCGCCGAGTGGTCCTGATCGTCGATCTCCAGGTGATAGAGGAACCCTTCGGATGCGGCGAGTGCGGGGAGCGCCCAGGTGGCCAAGCTGTCAGCGTTGATCGCTAGGCGCAGCGGTGTGGAGCGGTCGGGCAGAAGATCCCCCAGATCGGCGGCCAGCGTCTTTTCCAGAAGCCCGACCTCTTCGGCATGGCGCAGCAGCCGGGCCCCCGCTTTGGTGGCGCTGGCGGGCCGGGTGCGGCGGATCAGGACCGTGCCGAGGCGCTCCTCCAGGGCTTTCACCCGTTGCGAGACGGCCGATTGCGTGATGTTCAACTCTGCCGCCGCCGCCTCGAATGAGCCTGCGCGGAGGACAGCGGAAAGCGCCATAAGGGCGGAGGTGTCGATCATTCCCAAACCTAATACTGAGTCAGAAAGCTTAATTGGTCTTATGTGCGCTTCTGGCCTATCCGGGGTGGGTTCACAAGAGGAATACCCGCACCCATGTCAGCGCTTTGGCCCGGATTTGCCTTAAGTTTCAGCCTGATCCTGGCCATCGGGGCGCAGAATGCCTTTGTGCTGCGTCAGGGCCTGAGGCGTGCCCATGTCTTCGCCGTCTGCCTGACCTGTGCCGTCTCGGACGCGCTCTTGATCGCCCTAGGCGTCAGTTCCTTCGCGGTGATTGCCGAGGCGCTGCCGTGGATCACGCCGGTTTTCCGATATGGGGGCGCTGCGTTTCTGATCGTCTATGGCGCGAAGGCCTTCTGGGCGGCCTGGACCGGGGGTGAGGCGCTGGCCGCGGGTGGGGCGGGTGTGGGCTCGCTGAAGGCCACGATCCTGACCGTCTTGGCGCTCACCTGGCTGAACCCCCATGTCTATCTCGACACGGTGGTGCTTCTGGGCTCGGTCTCCACCCAATATGGTGAGGCGGCGCTGTGGTTCGGGGTGGGCGCGGTGGCCGCGAGCTTCGTGTTTTTCTTCAGCCTCGGCTATGGCGCGCAGCTGCTCGCACCGTTCTTTGCGCGGCCTCGGGCCTGGCAGATCCTTGATGTGGTTGTGGGGCTCGTCATGTGGGCGATTGCCGCGAAACTGATCTTTCTGCTCTAAGGCGCCTTGCAGCCCCCGGGCGGATCGGATCATCTGGCGCCCATGGCCGAGGCCGCATCACCCATCGCAGCACGTAACTCCCGCCCCCTGTGGGGCGTGTTCTGGATGTTGGTCACGGGCGCCTGTTTTGTGGCGGTGACGGCGACGGTGAAAGTGGTGGGCCAAGATGTGCCGCCCGCGCAATCGGGGTTCCTGCGCTACGCGCTTGGCTTGGTGTTCTTGATCCCAATGATCCCCGCCATGCGGCGCGCGCGGTTCACCGGGCCGCTTCTGGGGCTCTTCGGCCTGCGCGGCCTCGCCCATTCGGTGGCGGTGATGCTCTGGTTCTATGCCATGACGCGGATTCCCATCGCCGATGTCACAGCGCTCAACTATCTCAACCCGATCTATGTGATGCTCTTGGCCGCGATCTTTCTGGGGGAGCGGATCGGCGCCTTGCGGATTGGAGCCGTCGCCGTGGCCTTTCTGGGCACCCTGGTGATTGTCCGGCCCGGGTTCAGGGAGATCGATCCGGGCCATATGGCGATGCTCTTCGCGGCGATCTTCATGGCGGTCAGCTATTTCCTGGCCAAACGCCTGACCGAACGGGCGGAGCCGGCGGTGGTTGTCTTCCTATTGTCGGTCATGGCCACGGTCTTCTTGGCGCCGCTCGCCATCGCCACCTGGGTGCCCGTTGGCTGGCGAGAGATTGGCTGGCTGTTCCTGACCGCGTTTTTTGCCACTGCCGGGCATTACACAATGACGCTTGCCTTTGCCGCGGCGCCGCTGACGGTGACGCAGCCGGTCACCTTCTTGCAACTCATCTGGGCCACGGCTCTAGGCGCTTTGGTCTTTGGGGAAGGCGTAGACATCTGGGTGATGGGCGGCGGTGCTATGATCATTGCCTCGGTCAGCTTCATCACCTGGCGCGAGGCGGTGTTGAAGCGGCGGAACATCACGCCCGCCGTGCCGCAGACCAAGGGTTAACCTTCTGTTAACCTGTAAGAATTTCGGCCTGGGCGAAGAGGCGCGCGGGGGCCTCGGTTCTGTCCCCACAGTGCCGCGAAATTGAGCAATGGGGTGGGTGGGCGCCCAAATGCGACTCACTCGCGCCTGCTGCATTGCGGCAAGTCCCGGCTTTGACTTGCCCGGTGGCGAACCCTCCGCTGTTTTTCAGTTGTGGAGGGAACGATGGCGCTCAAGGCGATCCTCTTTTCAGGTATGGGTAGCGTGTCGGAATGTGCGGATCTGGACCGCCAGGCCTGGAACGCCGCATTTCGGAGCCACGGGGTGCCGTGGGAATGGTCTTGGGACGTTTATGCCGAATTGATGCGGCCCGGTGGGTCCCGACAGATTGCGGCCCGTTTTGCCGATCATATGGGGGTGTCGGTGGATGCTGAACGCCTTGACCGCACCCATCAGAAGCTTTTCGCCGCACGGCTGGCTGATGGCATCCCGCTTCGCCCCGGTGTGAGTGAGGTCTTGCGTTGGGCCACCCGGCATGGCGTCGCTTTGGGCCTGATCAGCCGGTCGGAAACCGGGCCGGTCCGCGCCCTTCTGCAAGCCACGGCGCGCGTCCGCGACGGTATCCCGTTTGACGTGACGATCCTGCGCGGGGATGTGGACCAAATGGCGCCCGCGCCCGACGGGATTGAACTTGCGCTCTACGAACTGGGTCTGGCGCCGGACGAGGCCTTTGTCATTGCCGATACACCCGTCGCGGCAGAGGCGGCGGAGGCGGCTGGCGTCCCGGTTCTGCTCTGCCCGGGCCGGTTAGCGGAAACCGGAGGGTTTGCCACGGGTCTGCCAGTCGCGCATCT
>JANQNZ010000229.1 GCA_028279315.1 Rhodophyticola sp.
TGTTCATCATCTTTGACCTGGAAGTGGCGTTCCTGTTCCCCTGGGCCGTGGCTTTCCCTGAGATTTCCATGACGGCGTTTTGGTCGATGATGGTGTTCCTCGGTATCCTGACCGCAGGCTTCGCTTATGAGTGGAAGAAAGGCGCGATGGAATGGCAGTAGCGACAGGCCAAAACACCGCTGGCGCCGACCGGGAGGTCGCGACGCAGGAATTGAATCGGGAGTTGCAGGATAAAGGCTTCCTGCTGACCTCGACCGAGGACATCATCAATTGGGCGCGCACCGGCTCCCTCCATTGGATGACCTTTGGGCTGGCCTGCTGCGCGGTGGAGATGATGCACACCTCCATGCCGCGTTATGACGCCGAGCGCTTTGGGATCGCGCCGCGTGCTTCCCCGCGTCAGTCTGACGTCATGATCGTGGCGGGCACGTTGACCAACAAAATGGCGCCGGCGCTCCGCAAGGTCTACGACCAGATGCCAGAGCCGCGTTATGTGATCTCCATGGGCTCCTGCGCCAATGGCGGCGGATATTATCACTACAGCTATTCCGTGGTGCGCGGCTGTGACCGGATCGTGCCGGTGGATATCTACGTGCCCGGCTGCCCACCGACCGCCGAAGCGCTGCTTTACGGCATCCTGCAATTGCAGCGGAAGATCCGGCGGACCGGGACCATCACGCGTTAAGGCGCCTTCAGCGCCAGGAGAGACAGGCATGAGCGACGCCTTACAGGAATTGGCCGACCATATCGCGGACCGCCAGGCTGATGCGGTGGTGAGCACGTCGGTCACCCATGGTGAGTTGACGGTGGAGATCACCGCGACCGAGGCCGATGAATTTGTCGAGTTTCTGCGGGCTGACCCGACCTGCCAATTCTCCACCCTAATCGACATCACCGCCGTTGATCACCCGGAGCGCGACAAGCGCTTCGATCTCGTCTGGCATTTCCTGTCGATGTATCAAAACCATCGCATCCGGGTGAAAGCGCAGGTGCGCGACGATCAGGTGGTGCCCTCGATCACGGGTGTCCATCCCTCCGCCAATTGGTATGAGCGGGAGGTGTTCGATATGTTCGGCATCCTTTTCTCGGGCCATCCCGATCTGCGCCGCATCCTCACCGATTACGGGTTTCGCGGCCATCCGCTCAGGAAGGATTTTCCGACCACGGGCTATACCGAGGTCCGCTATGATGAGACCTTGAAGCGCGTGGTTTATGAACCGGTGAAACTGGTTCAAGAATACCGGCAGTTCGATTTCATGAGCCCCTGGGAGGGGGCGGAATACATCCTGCCGGGCGATGAGAAATCCGAAGAGGCGAAGGGTTAGGCCTTGGTCGAGACGGCGATCATGTTTGGGCTGGGCGCGGCGAAGGCGGGGACAACCTGGTTGTACCGCTATCTGGCGCGCCATCCTGAGGTCTCGATGCCCGCCGTGAAGGAATTGCATTGGTTCGACACGCTCGAGACCGGGAAATGGCCCCGCCAAATCACCCGGATGGAGCGGGAGCGTGCCCGCCGCGCCGACCGGTTGCCGACAGGCGACGCAGGGCAAGACCGGCGCTTGACGCGGGAGATCGCGGGCTATGACGCGTGGATCGACGTGCTGCGGACGAAGGGCGATGACGCGGCTTATCTGAGGTTCCTTCAGGCCGGGCGCACCAAGCTGGCAGGCGACATTACGCCTGCCTATGGCACCTTAGGGGAGGCGAGCCTCACCCGCATGGCCGCCCTGGCGCCTGTCACCCGCTTTGTCTTCCTCATGCGTGACCCGCTGGATCGGCTGTGGTCGAATATCCGTATGATCGCCGCGCGCGATCCGGGCGATTTCGCTCAGAATGCCGCTGCTCGGCTTGATCGGGTGGTGACCGGCGCGGATCGGGCCAACGCGGTGCGGAGCGATTATGCTGGGACATTGGCGCGGATCACCGCGGCCCTCACGCCCAAATCGGTCTTCATCGGCTTCTACGAGACCCTCTTTGACGCGGATACCCTGACCCGGCTCTGCCACTTCCTTGGCATCGCACCGAAACCCGGCCCGACCGAGGCGCGGGTTCTGGCCGGACCAGACCTGGCGATGACCGAGGCGCAGCGGGCCCGCGCGCTCACCTGGCTCGCCCCGCAATACGCCGCGGTGGCGGCCCGCTACGACACCCTGCCCACGCGGTGGCGGGACAATATGGAGGCGCTGGCATGATGGACGGCGGCACAGAGACGGGGCGCGGTTTCGAAGACGCGCAGACCGGCGAACAGAAGATCCGCAATTTCAACATCAATTTCGGGCCTCAGCACCCGGCGGCCCATGGCGTGCTGCGCTTGGTTCTGGAGCTGGATGGCGAGATTTGCGAACGCTGCGATCCACATATCGGGTTGCTGCACCGCGGCACCGAAAAGCTGATGGAAAGCCGGACCTACCTGCAAAACCTGCCCTATCTCGACCGGCTGGATTACGTGGGCACGATGAACCAGGAACATGCCTGGTGCCTGGCGATTGAGCGGCTGACGGGGACGGAGGTGCCGCGCCGGGCGCAGCTGATCCGGGTGCTTTATTGTGAGATCGGGCGCATCCTGAACCATCTTCTGAACGTGACGACGCAAGCGCTGGATGTGGGCGCGCTGACCCCGCCGCTTTGGGGGTTCGAAGAGCGTGAGAAGCTGATGATCTTCTATGAACGGGCCTCTGGCGCCCGCCTCCACGCCGCCTATTTCCGCCCCGGCGGCGTGCATCAGGATCTCCCGCCAGAGCTGATCGACGATATCGACACCTGGGCTGACGCCTTTCCCAATGTGCTGGACGATATCGACGGTCTTTTGACCGAAAACCGCATCTTCAAGCAGCGGAATGCCGATATCGGAATTGTCACCAAAGAAGACATCCAGGATTGGGCGTTTTCCGGGGTGATGGTCCGCGGCTCCGGCTTCGCCTGGGACCTGCGCCGCGCGCAACCCTATGAATGTTATGACGAATTCGAGTTCATGATCCCGGTGGGTAAGAACGGCGACTGCTATGACCGCTACCTCTGCCGCATGGCCGAGATGCACGAGTCGATCAAGATCATCCGCCAAGCCTGTGAGAAGCTGCGGCAGCCGGAAAACCAGGGCGATGTCATGGCCCGCGGCAAGATGGCCCCGCCAAGCCGGGGCGATATGAAGACCTCGATGGAAGCGCTGATCCATCACTTCAAGCTCTATACGGAAGGCTTCCATGTGCCCGAGGGCGAAATCTATGCCGCCGTGGAGGCGCCCAAAGGCGAGTTCGGTGTCTATATCGTCGCCGATGGCACCACCCGCCCCTACCGCGCGAAACTCCGCGCGCCGGGCTATCCACATCTGCAAGCGATGGATCACCTGTGTAAGGGGCATCAATTGGCGGATGTGTCGGCGGTGTTGGGCTCGCTTGATATCGTGTTTGGAGAGGTGGATCGGTGAGCAACAAGTGGGCAGCGTCGCTCTCGCTGCTGCCTTTTTTGGCAGGCAGTGCAAGTGCACAAACCGGCAATCAACCCTCGCTGCCGCAGCTCCTAAATGACGGCTACGAGATAGTTGCTAGTGCCGCATATGACGAGGAAAACTCCGAAATGCAGTTAATCGTTTCAAAACGACGGAGTTTCTATTTCTGCAGAGTGCGCGGCACTCAAAGTGCCTGCTACGAAATGGAAGAATGATGCTTAGACGCCTTCACCCCGACCAGCCCGACAGCTTTGCCTTCACCCCCGCCAATCAGGCCTGGGCTGACGCGCAGATCACCAAATACCCCGATGGACGGCAGGCCAGCGCCATCATCCCGCTTCTCTGGCGCGCGCAAGAGCAGGAGGGGTGGCTAAGCCGCCCGGCGATCGAACATGTCTGCGATATGCTCGGGCTCGCCCATATCCGCGGGCTGGAGGTCGCGACCTTCTATTTCATGTTCCAATTACAGCCCGTGGGCGCGGTTGCCCATATCCAGATTTGCGGCACCACCTCTTGCATGATCTGCGGGGCGGAGGACCTGATCGGTGTCTGTCAGGAGAAGATCGCCAAGCGGCCGCATCAGCTCTCCGCCGATGGCAAGTTTTCCTGGGAGGAGGTCGAGTGCCTCGGCGCCTGCGCCAATGCGCCCATGGCCCAGATCGGCAAGGATTACTACGAGGACCTGACCGCCGCCCGCCTCGGTGAGATTATTGACGAGATGGCGGCGGGCAAGGTGCCGACACCGGGGCCGCAGAACGGGCGTTATGCCTCGGAACCGGCCTCGGGCCTGACCTCGCTGACGGCGTATGAGGCCGGTAAGAACCCGCTCAACATCTCTGCGCGTATGGCGACCGATATCGGTGACACGATCAAGCGCATCGACGGGACCGAGGTGCCGCTGGTGGCCAATTGGGGCCGGCAGTCAGGGGGCGAGGCGGCGGAGGCGCCTGCCGCACCCGAACCGACCCCGGCCCCCGTCGAAGAGGCAGCTGCTCCCGCGCCCGCGTCTGCCCCCGCCCCGG
>JANQNZ010000238.1 GCA_028279315.1 Rhodophyticola sp.
AGGCCGGGTGCCGCAGATGCCTGCGGGGTCGGTCTTTATGGTGGATCTGACCGATGAGGGCCTGATTGATTGCGACACCGCGCGCGTCGCCGATATCACCGGCCTCGCCGATGTGGCCCCGGAGGATCCGGAGCCCGAATATGTTCATATCAATGCCGAGGGCGAAGTGGTCGTCACCTTGCAGGAGAACAACCATATGGTTGTGCTCTCGTCTACCGGTGAGGTGCTCAGCCATTTCTCCGCCGGGGCCGTGGACCTCACCGGCATCGATGTCGATGAGGAACGCGCCTTTGTCTACAACGGCAGCCAGCCGGGCCGGGTGCGCGAACCCGATGCCGTGACCTGGATTGACGCCGATCACTTCGCGACTGCCAATGAAGGCGATATGGATGGCGGCTCTCGCGGGTGGACGATTTTCCATCAGAATGGCGAGGTCGTTTATGAAAGCGGCACCGATTTCGAATATGCGATCATCGAGATCGGCCATTATCCTGAGCGCCGATCGGGCAATAAAGGCGTCGAACCGGAATCGGTGACCTTCGCCGAGTTTGGCGGCACGCCCATGGTGTTTGTTGGTGCCGAGCGTGCCTCTGTCGTCGGCGTTTATGACGTGAGCGACCCGGCTAACCCGGTCCTGACGCAGCTTCTGCCGTCAGGCATTGGGCCCGAAGGCTATGTGACGATCCCCGAACGCAACCTGCTGGTGTCGGCCAATGAGGTGGACGGGCTGGAAGACGGCGCCGCGCGGGCTCATGTGATGCTGTTTGAGTATCAGGACGCACCGGCGAGTTATCCGCATCTGACCTCGGCCGGCATGGACGAGTTGACCGGATGGGGCGCAATCTCGGGCCAGGTTGCTGGTGAAGACGGCATGATCTATGCGGTCAATGACAGCTTCTATGCCATGCAGCCGACGATCTTTGTGATCGATCCGTCAGAGACGCCTGCCCAGATCGTCGATGCCATCCGCGTGACCCGTGCGGGCCAGCCCGCGCAGCTTCTCGATATGGAAGGGATCACGCTGGATGGCGATGGCGGCTTCTGGGTCGCCTCCGAAGGCCGGACTGACCGTCTGGTGCCCCACGCGCTCTACCATATCGGGGCCGACGGCGAGGTCGAAGACTACGTGACCCTGCCGCCGGAACTGCAGGCGGTGGAACGTCGCTTTGGTTTCGAAGGCATCACAATGGTGGGGGACACGCTTTGGATGGCGGTGCAGCGCCCGTGGGCCGATGACCCGGATCACCACACCAAGCTGGTTGCCTATAACCTGGAGACCGAGGAGTGGGGCGCGGTGCTTTACCCACTGACCGAGCCGTCGACCGGGTGGGTTGGCCTGTCGGAGATCGTGGCCCATGGCGATTACGTCTATATCATCGAGCGTGATAACCAGATCGGCGCGGCGGCGGTGACCAAGCGGATCACGCGCGTGCCCTTGGAGCAGATGCAACCCGCGGCGCTTGGTGGCGATCTGCCGGTTGTGGAGCCTGAACTGGTGGTGGACCTGATGCCTTACCTGACCTCAACCGGCGGCTTTGTCCTTGATAAGGTCGAGGGGCTTGCGATCATGGAAGACGGGACCATGTGGGTATCGACCGACAATGACGGTGTGGATGACCATTCGGGTGAGACCATGTTCTTCGCGGTTGAGATGATGGATATGTGAGCCAAGGCTCACCCCCAAACCACCAACCCCCGTAGAGTGATCTGCGGGGGTTCTCTTTTGCCGACCCACGATTGTTCTACGCACCCCACCCGGAATCAAGCCGAAGGCGCCGGGCATCGCTAGGCCGCCCGGGCGGCCTAGCGATTGGGTGAGGCTTGGCGCTGAGATCGGAACGGGGAGGGGCTTGGCTGCGATAAAGCGTTGCCGATCAGAGGCAGGATCGCCAGCCCACGGCCTGTCGATGCCCGGCTCCCGTTGCGCCCGATGTCAGTCATTCAAGAATGGTGGCGAAAGGCCCATGGGGCCTTTCGCCTTGTATGTCGTGTGGGCCTGGGACCTTACTCCGTCCAGCGCACCCCGGTCAGATCATTGGCCTGGGTTGGCGAATTCTCCCACAGACCTTCGATATTGGCATTTGCCACGCCCGTTTTCGCCAGTTGGAACAGGAACCCGTTCACGAAATCGCCTGCGATCATTTCCTGCGCCTGACGGTTCAAAGCCGAGCGTTCGGCGGGGTCCGTCGTGGCCGTCAGGTTCGCCATCAGGTCCTGAAACTCTTGGCTGTCATACTGGAAATAATAGTCGGGCCGGGCGTAGATATTGATATCCGCCGGCTCGGTATGGCTGACAATCGTCAGGTCGTAATCCGTGCCCCGGAACACCTGTTCCAGCCATTGCGCCCATTCCAGATTGCTGATCTCGGTCTCGATCCCCACGGCGCGCAATTGCGCGGCGATGATCTCCCCCCCGCGCCGCGCATAAGACGGCGGCGGCAGCGCTAGGCGCAGCGTCAGGTCACTGACGCCCGCTTCGGCCAGCAGGATGCGCGACCGATCGGGGTCAAAGCGGGAATTCTCGGTCAGGTCCACATAATCCGGGTGATGCGGTGCAAAATGCGTCCCGATCGGCGTGCCATAACCAAACATCGCCCCATCGATGATATCCTGCCGGTTGATCGCGTGCGCAATCGCCTGGCGCACCCGGATATCATCCAGCGGCGGCGATTGGTTGTTGGTCGACAGGATCGTCTCACCTTCCGTCGAGCCCACAATCACATTGAACCGCGGATCGGCCTCAAATTGGCTCAGCGTCTCGGGCGCGGGGAAGACCGGGAAGGCATCGACATCGCCCGCCATCAAGGCTGCGAAAGCGGCGTTGGGGTCTGAGATGAAGCGGAAGGTTGCGGCCTCCAGCGCCGGCATCTCTCCCCAGTAATCGGCATTCCGGGTCAGTTCCACCCGGTCACCCTGCACCCATTCAGAGAACACGAAAGGTCCGGTGCCCACGGGGTTCGTGGCATTGGTCTCCACGCTTTCGGGCGCAACAATCACGGCGTCACCCCAGGCCAGGTTGAACAAGAACGCCCCGTTTGGTGCCGAAAGCGTGATAGCAACCGTGGTGTCATCCACCGCCTCGACGCTGTCGATCCCGGCAAAGAGCGCGGCTTGAGCATTTGTCGTATCCTCTGCCCGCGCGCGGTCGAGCGAGAACACCACATCCTCCGCCGTGAAGCTGGTCCCGTCATGGAAGCTGACGCCGTCACGCAGATTGAAGGTATAGGTCAGCCCATCCTCTGAAATCTCCCAGCTTGCGGCGAGGCCGGGGATGACCGACCCGTCCGATGCAAACCGCGTCAGCCCTTCAAACACATTGGCATAGACCACCTCATCAATCGCGGCCGCCGCGCCGCCGGTTGGGTCCAGATTGGGCGGCTCCAACTGCATCCCGATGGTGATATCCGTCTGTTGCGCCAAAGCGCCCGTGGCCATCAGCGCCAAAGCCGCCGTGCCGGTCAGAAAACGGTGAAACATGAACTCTCTCCCTGGGTTTCTTTGGGGAAGATCGTAGGGCCCGCGCCCGGTTGCTGGCAAGCGCTGATCCGGGCGCTGATGCTGCGTTGCAGCGCCCCGTCGCAAAAACGTTACTTTGGAGTCGCCCGAATCGGTTAGATGGATTAACGTTTTGTCCTGGGACGATCGCGAAAACATGAGATGGAGCTGCTCAATGCCTGTGCCAAGCACTGAGGATATTCTCAATATTTCAAGCGATCACGTGTCGCAGTTTATCTCCGATCAAGCCAATTCCCGGACACTCAGCGTCGTGATGCGGCGGCTGAATGAAGAACTGATGTCTCCTGACCAAAGCGCAAGCGATTTGGCCCGCCAGGCGCTGGAGCGGTTGGGCTTCTCCGAATACGCCTAAGGGCACCCCTACACAGCAAAAAAGCTCTTCGCGCGCGGCCCCTTCGGGCGCCATCGGCATGGCCGTGCCTTTGTCTGCGAGCGGACGATAGCGGTGCGCCTTTATGCCCTCCAAAGCCGAGCAGTCTTGGCCGATCGCGCTGTCGCCTAAGGCTAGCTATACGCCATGGACAACCCGCCCACGCGTCCCATTCTTGCGGTCCACCGACGCCCCGATGGACGTGGAAATCCGCTCCGCCGTAAGGCCCTGCGGGAGGGGTAAATGCTGCGCCCGCGAAGGGTCAAACTTGCCCACTTGGCGAAATGGGCGACATCGCCATACCCCTCTGATTCTCCACCCACCGTCACCCTGATCCCGAGGGCCACCCTCGGGCGGTCACATATCCCAAACTTGCCTCACCTGGCGCTTCTGGGCCGGGGTCTGGGTCAGGTCTTGCGTCACGACCCCCTGCCAAACCCCTTTCGGCCCCCCATATTCCAGTCTAAGACAAATCCGACGTTCCGCGAGGATCCGCATAATGCTCAATCTTGGCCGGATGGCGATCATCCTCATCGTCCTTCTGACGGTGGTCTATGCCTGCCTATTTCTCTATTGGCGCTCCGGCATCCGGCAGCGGCTGGAGGAGGATTGGGTGATGGAGGGCCGCCCGGGCGACCGCGACGATTGGGTGGATGAGCGCATCAACCCCCATATCCGACGCATCACCC
This sequence comes from Rhodophyticola sp., assembly GCA_028279315.1. Taxonomy (GTDB): domain Bacteria; phylum Pseudomonadota; class Alphaproteobacteria; order Rhodobacterales; family Rhodobacteraceae; genus Rhodophyticola. The sequence goes on from JANQNZ010000238.1 coordinate 4,576, forward strand.
GCTGGTTGATCTTCTTTGTCTATGTGCTGCCCATCGGGGGCCTCAGCGTGTTTGTGTATCTGACGAATTAAGAAAGGGCGGCCCCTATGCGCTGGCCACGGATCATCTTCTTCCTGCTCGTGTTCCTGATCTTGGGTGCGTTCCTGCATTACACGCTGCCGCAGCGCGATATCGTGCGGATCACGGGGACCGAGGTGGTGCGGGAGGATTTCACCGCGCTTAACCGCTGGTTCTTCTCCAATCCCGAAGATGGTGCCAGCGCCACCGGCAGCCGGGATATCCGGTTTATCAATGCGGTCCGCGCCAATGGCGATGTGATGGTTTACCGGAATGAGGATACCGGGTTCGGCTGGCCGCCTTATTTCAAGCTCGACACGGCGGATTTGCAGGCTGAGGCTGCGAACCTCACCTCGACCGAGGCTGATCCGCAATGGGTGGCCGTCACCCATTACGGCTGGCGGATGCATTTCCCAACGGCCTATCCAAACGCGGTGGCGATCCGAGAGGTGGCGGGGCCCGATGTGTCGCTGTTCCCCTGGCTGAACCTGGTGATCCTCGCCTTCCTTGTGCTTGCGATCTGGTTCATCTGGCGGCTGTGGGAGCGGTTTGAGGACCGCGTGATTGACCCGATAAGGGACCGCACCGCCGTGCGCATGGCCAAGATACGCGATTGGATGGCCGGGCGCCGATAGGGGCCGGCCAAGGCGCGTTTGGCAGAGTTCGGGAGCCTCCGGCGGCCATATTTGCGGGATAGAGAAGCCGCAATTTGCCTCAAATTCTCGGCGTCTTCTTCATCCGTCAAATATGGCCGCCGGAGGCATCCAGTCGGGTCTCACACGGACCAGGTGTTTGGCGTCTACTCGCCGTAAGGCACCCAAATCGTCTTCACCTCAGTTGCTGCGCGTAAGAAGCGTTTGCCTTCGCCCGCCTTGCTCGCCCAATCGATGCTATTGCCGTCATGCACCCAGGTGCGTTTGAGGTTGGAGGCGGAGGCCGCTTCGATCTCTGCCGATGTGACATGAGGCGAAAAGGCCCAGAGCGCATCCACATCCATATGGCCTGCCAGCGGTCCAGCGAGATCGGCGGGATTGCCGGTGACGATATTCACCACGCCCCCCGGCACGTCCGAGGTGTCGAGCACTTGGTAAAGGTCCGTCGCGGCCAAGGGCGCGGGATAGCTTGGCACCAGGACAATCCGGTTCCCCATCGCGATCGCGGGCGCGATAAGAGAGATTGCCCCCAGAAGCGGGGCCTCGTCCGGGGCGAAGGCACCGACTACGCCGACCGGCTCGGTCATGGCCAGCGCGATGCCGCGGATCGGGACGGAGGCCGCGCGGCCATCGAATTTATCCGCCCAGGCCGCATAGGTGAAGAGCCGGTCGATGGCGGTCTCCACCTCCGCCTCGGCCTTGGCGGCACTCACACCCGTCAGGTCGCGAAGGCGGGTGGCGAACTCACTGGCACGGGCGGAGAGGTTTTCGCCGATATAGTAGAGGATTTGCGCCCTAAGATGCCCGGTGCTTTTGGCCCACGCTGCGGCCCCGCGGGCAGCCTCCACTGCATTCCGGATATCCTTCCGGTTGCCGAGGCCTATATGGCCCAGAAGCTTGCCCCGGGGCGACCAGACCGCTTGCGAATAGCCGCCATCGGGCCGGGCCTGTTTACCGCCGATATACATCTTCGCGGTCCGGTCGAGGCCGGGGGCGTCGCCTTGGCCTGGGTCGGGATGGGGTGCGAGGGGTTTCAAGGGTTTCGCGGCCACCACCGGCTTGAGATAGGCAAGCAGTCCCTCCCACCCGCCTTCGCGCCCAAAGCCGCTTTCGCGCACCCCACCAAAGGGCGCGGCGGCGTCGAAAAGGTTGGTGGCATTCACCCAAACCACACCCGCGGCGAGCTTCGGGCCGATATCAAGGGCGAGGTTCAGGTTCTCGGTCCAGACCGTGGCGGCCAGCCCGTAACGGGTGTTGTTGGCGAGGCTCACGGCCTCGGCAGGTGTGCGGAAGGTGGTGGAGACGAGGACGGGGCCGAAGATCTCCTCTTGCATCAGCGGCGCGGAAGGGGAGAGGCCAGTGATCAGCGTCGGCGGGTAGAAACAGCCATCTTCCGGGAGTGGGATCGCTGCGTGATAGGTTTCGCCTTCGGTATTGGCGGCGACCATCTGCGAGATCGTCTGGTGCTGGATCGGGTCCACCACGGCACCCACATCGATGCACTTATCCAGCGGGTCGCCTAGGCGGAGCTTGTCCATCCGCGCCTTCAGGCGGGCATGAAAATCCTCGGCAATCCCCTCCTGCACGATAAGCCGCGATCCCGCGCAACACACCTGCCCCTGGTTGAACCAGATTGCATCGACCAGCCCCTCGATCGCCGAGTCGATATCGGCGTCGTCGAAGACGATGTATGGCGATTTGCCGCCCAGTTCGAGCGTCAGCGATTTGCCCGATCCGGCGGTCGCCTCTCGGATGCGGCGGCCGACTTGGGTTGAGCCGGTAAAGGCGACCTTGTTCACATCCGGGTGGGTTGTGATCATCTCGCCTGTCCGGCCATCGCCGGTGACGATATTGACCACGCCTTTGGGCAGCCCGGCCTCGCGGCAGATATCGGCGAAGAGAAGTGCGGTGAGGGAGGTATACTCGGCGGGTTTCAGAACCACCGTGTTGCCCGCGGCCAAGGCCGGCGCGATCTTCCAGGCCAGCATCAGAAGCGGGAAGTTCCAGGGGATGACCTGGCCCGCGACACCTAAGGGCGCATGGCCCGGCAGCTCGTCCTCCAGAAGTTGGGCAAGGCCCGCGTGGTAGTAGAAATGCCGCTGCGCGAGGGGGATATCGATATCGCGGCTTTCGCGGATCGGCTTGCCGTTATCCATCGACTCCAGGACCGCGAAGAGGCGGGAGTGTTTCTGCAACAGTCGGGCGAGCGCATAAAGATGCCGCGCGCGGGTATGGCCCGAGAGCTTCGCCCATTTCGGAAAGGCGCGGCGGGCGGCTTGGACGGCGGCCTTCACGTCTTCGGCTGAGCCTTGGGTGATCTGGGCCAGCTCTTCGCCGGTTGCGGGGTTCTTTGAGGCGAAGGTTTCACCCGCACCGGTGAAACGCCCGTCGATGAAATGACCAAAGGCCGGGCCGGTCTTGGCGATCCAGGCGCGGGCCTCAGCCTCGCTTTCCGGGGCGGGGCCGTAGTCCATGGAGTCGAAGATTTCAGCTGCAGTCATTGAAAGATCATCCGTAGAAAGGGCCCTCAAGTGAAAGAACAGCCAACGCTTTTCCTTCTTCCATCGTGTCGGTGGCGTCTATGGCGTGTGCGATGACCAGATCAATCTCGATTGAACCAATCGCTTCAACAAAATCGGGAAACTGATCGGAAAGCTCGTTGAGCACGCGATTTGTAAATGCCGGCAAGGCGCCAACTTCGTCGTCGAACGGCCCTGCATCATGAAAATAGGCAAGCCACTGCGCAGAGATCCAAGCTTTCACTTCCTCCCGCTCCGCGTCTGTCGGCGGCGCTTTTCGTCTTCTCGAAAATGGCCACATTTTCGCTTACCCCATCGGATGCCGATACCCGGCGGAATACTCACCCGTCACATGGTGTTCCAGCTGCCGCTCGATATCGCCCAACAGGCTCGACGCGCCGAAGCGGAAGAGGTCGGGCTGCAACCAGCGGTCGCCCAACTCCTCCTTCATCAGCGCCAAGTAAACCAGCGCGTCCTTGGCCTTGGAAATCCCGCCCGCGGGTTTGTAGCCCACCTTGACCCCCGTCGCCGCCTCATAGGCCCGGATCGCGCGGATCATGGTGAGCGAGACGGGCAGGGTGGCGTTGACCGACTCTTTCCCGGTCGAGGTTTTGATGAAATCGGCACCCGCCATCATGCAAACCAGGGACGCGCGGGCGACGTTGCGAAGCGTGCCCAACTCGCCTGTCGCCAAAATCGCCTTCACATGGGCCGCGCCGCAGGCCGCCCGGAAGGTCTTCATCTCATCATAAAGCGCTTGCCAATCGCCGGTCAGGACATGGCGGCGGGAGATGACGATGTCGATCTCCTCCGCGCCCGCCTTCACGCTTTCCTCGATCTCTGCCACGCGCAGATGAAAGGGCGAGAGCCCTGCGGGAAACCCGGTGGAGACAGCGGCGACAGGGATGCCTGAGCCCTCCAGCGCCTCAACGGCGGTCTCGACCATGTCGTGATAGACGCAGACCGCCCCCGTGGTGAGGGGCGGCAGGCCGAGGGCGGCGAGGATATCGGCCCGAACCGGCGCCCGGGCTTTCGCGCAGAGCCTCCGGACGCGGCCAGCCGTATCGTCGCCCGCCAATGTGGTGAGGTCGATCAGCGTAATCGCCTTCGCCAGCCAGGCCGCCTGATAGGCCTTCTTCACCGTCCGCCGCCCCGGCAGCGTGGTCGCCCGGCGCTCAATGGCCGAGGTATTGGCCTGGACCCGCGCAACCCAATCGAGGTCAAGCGGCATGCCCGCATTCCGCGGCTCATGAACTTGGGGAAGCTGGCGTTCCGCCAGGGTGGTCTCGGTGGGGGCGGTGGCGTGGGTCACGGGGCTGGAAGACTCGGCAGTTTCGCGGGTGGTATCGGGCAGGGGTCTAGCGTCTCACGCCTCGGCGGCAAAGGCAAGATTGACCAAATGGTCAAATTTATCAGAGCCGTGACAGCACAAGCCCGACGGCGACAAAGCCAATGGCCAGAAGGCGGGTCCAACTGATTTCTCGCACCGTCAGGCCAAAGGCCCCGACAGCATCCAGGATCAAGGCGGCGGTCAGCTGTCCGAAGATCAGCGCGGCCACCAGCGTCACAACCCCAAGAGAAGAAACCGACCAGACCGAGGCCCAGACAAAAATCGCGCCGAAAGCGCCACCCGTCCAAGCCCACCAGGGCACCCCGCCTGCGCCCGCCAGCCCCTCGGCGACAACGCCCCGGGCAAGCGCCAGGGCCGCGAGCACCAGGAAGCCCACGCCAAAAGAGATTGCGGCGGCCAGAACCGGGTCCCCCACATGCGCGCCCAACCGCCCGTTGATGGGCGCTTGGATGGCAATCGCCGCGCCGCCGATCATCACCGCCAGAAGGGCCATCCATTGTGTTGGTGCCATCGCTTGAACCTCCGCTCCGTTGCGGGCGCAGGGTCGTGACTTCGGGGCGCAAAGGCAAGGGGCGTGACAGGCTCCGCCCGGCGCGGTAACAGGGGGCCATCCTGACGCCGGGGGGCCGTTCCACATGCCATTTGACCGTTCCATCAAGATTGCGCCGTCGATCCTCTCTGCCGATTTCGCCGATTTCGGGCGCGAGATCGAAGCGATTGAGGCGGAGGGCGCCGATTGGGTGCATGTGGATGTGATGGACGGGCATTTTGTGCCCAATCTGACCTTTGGCCCGCCTGCGGTTAAGGCGTTCAGAAAACACGTAAAAACCGTGATGGATGTGCATTTGATGATCGCTCCGGTGGACCCGTATATTGAGGCCTATGCCGAGGCGGGCGCGGATATCCTAACCGCCCATGTGGAGGCGGGCCCGCATATCCACCGGACGCTCCAGGCCATTCGCGGGGCGGGCATGAAGGCGGGCGTGGCGCTCAACCCCGGGACGCCGGCGGAGGCCGTCGCGCATCTGTTGGACCTGACCGATCTGATCTGTGTGATGACGGTGAACCCTGGGTTCGGGGGGCAGAGATTCATCGACATGACCGCGAAGATCCGGGCCTTGCGGGAGATGATCGGCGACCGGCCCATTCATATCGAAATCGATGGTGGGGTGGACGCGCAAACGGCCCCGCTGGTCGCCCGGGCGGGCGCGGATGTGCTGGTGGCGGGCTCGGCTGTGTTTCGGGGCGGATCGGTGGAGGCGCCGGAGGTTTACGGCGACAATATCCGAGCGATCCGGGCTGCGGCGGGGGCGTAAGCGCGCCCTTTGGCAGGTGGGTGATCCGGCGATCTTGGAGAATGCGGGATCAAGAAGTGGCGGCGCCGCCTTGGAAGCGGAGCGGTGCTTTGTGCGCCGGGGGATTAGGCCCGGCGGCCAACGGGGATGATGGCCCCGTCTGAGGCTCAGGTCCTGGCGTCCCGGTCTTGGCCCAATTTGGGGGCTGTCTTCAATCGGGACCTGTCCGTCCTCGATGCGGCATCGGCGGAGGAGATTAAGGGGTGACGGTTAAGGAAGCGTGAAGGTTGGGGGAGTTAGGTGGGGCTTTGGAGAGCCTCGGCTAAAACTGGACCCTCCCATACGGCGCCGGGCCAAGCGCAACGTGAGCCGGGCATCGACAGGCCGAGGGCTGGCGATCAAACGGTTGGGCGATTGCGCTTTATCCCAGCCAAATCCGGCCTCGCTCCGATCTCAGCACCAAGCCCCACCAAATCGCCAGACCGCCCGGGCGGCCTGTCGATGCCCGGCGCCTTCGGCTTGATTCCGGGTGGGGGAAGTAGAACTGCGGTGGTTTGACGGGATTGTAACGAAGAGCAAACCGTAGGGCGGGACTTGTCCCGCCATTGGATCATTTGCGCGGCGGGACAAGTCCCGCCCTACGCGTTATCAAGTCGTTACCCCAAACGGCAAACGCCGCCCAATTGGGCGGCGTTTTGATCCTCCGAACAGCCGTTGGTCCCCTAGAACCCCAGACCTTCGTATTTCTTCTTGAACTTCGACACGCGCCCGCCGGTATCCATCAAGCGAGAGCCGCCGCCGGTCCAGGCCGGGTGCACCGAAGGGTCGATGTCGAGCGACAGCGTATCGCCCTCGGCTCCCCAGGTCGATTTCATCTGCACCACATCGCCATTGGTCATTTTGACCTCGATGACGTGGTAATCGGGATGGATGTCTTTTTTCATCGCGCCGCTCTCCTTTTAGGCTTCCGCGCCGGATTTCGGCTTGTAACGGGTATCTTCGGCGATCCGCGCGGATTTGCCCCGACGCGAACGCAGATAGTAAAGCTTCGCTCGGCGCACGCGGCCCCGGCGCACAACGGTGATGGAATCGATATTTGTGGAATGCAGCGGAAACACCCGTTCCACGCCCTCACCGAAGCTGATCTTCCGCACGGTGAACGACCCGGCAATGCCGTCGCCATTCTTGCGCGCGATGCAGACACCTTCGTAGTTCTGCACCCGGGTGCGGGTGCCTTCGGTGACTTTATAGCCGACACGCAGGGTGTCGCCCGCTTTGAAATCCGGAATTTCTTTGCCAAGCGCAGCGGTTTGCTCGGCTTCTAGCTCTGCGATCAGGTCCATCGCATTTCTCCAGTTCTGATCACGGTTGGCCCGCGAATTTGGGTGCCCCCTCAGAGCTCTTGGTCTCCGTCCGGGTCCCTACCGTGGGTTGCACAGTAAGCCCGCCAGAGGTCAGGGCGACGTTCCTTGGTCAGCCTTTCGGCCATGGCCTTCCGCCAGCGGGCGATGTTCGCGTGATGTCCTGAAAGGAGAATCTCAGGGATCGCGCGGCCCTGCCAGACGGCCGGTTTGGTGTAGTGCGGGTGTTCAAGCAGTCCTTCGGAGAACGACTCCTCCTCGGTCGAGGCCTGATTCCCAAGCACGCGGGGTATAAGCCGGACGGTGGCGTCAATCAAGGCCTGTGCGGCGATCTCTCCGCCGGTGAGGACAAAGTCGCCAAGGGACAGTTCTTCCAAGGAAAAATGGTCGATCACGCGCTGGTCGACGCCTTCGAAGCGGCCGCAGAGAAGGGTGAGGCCCTGGGCTTGGGAAAACCGCGCCGCATCAGCCTGGGTGAAGGGCCGGCCGCGGGGGCTGAGATAAAGGCGCGGCCAGCGGGCGGGGTCGTCGGGTGTGCCTCTGGCGGCCATGGTCAGCGCCCGGCCCAGGATATCGGGTTTCATGACCAGCCCCGCACCGCCGCCCGCGGGCGTGTCATCGACTTGCCGGTGCTTGCCGGTGCCGAAGGGGCGGAGGTCGATGGTCTCCAGCGCCCATAACCCCTCTTGCAGGGCTTTGCCGGTGAGGGATGCGCCGAGGACGCCCGGGAAGGTCTCAGGGAAAAGCGTCAAGACCTTCGCGGTCCAGGCGCCTTTCAGCTTGGGCGGCCCGCCCATCAGGTCACGCGGTGTGGCGCTGGCGGAGATCGACAGGCGGCCATGGGATTTGGGTGGTTTCTCAGCCACTTGCGCCCCCGATGGTGAGCGCCTCGAAGCGCGGTTCCCGGATTGCGGCGATGGTTCCGGCGCTGATTTCCCCGTCGCTGAGCCAGCGTTTGCCGCCGCCGGGCTCATGGTGCCAACCGAGGATCACCACTTGGCGGTGGATGCCCGGGCGCGGGTTAGGGTCGCGCGCGGCGCGTTTCTGCGGATCAGCGGAGAGGGAGCCGTGGACGCGGATGGAGCGGCCATGGGGTTCGAGCAGGTCTTCGGCGGGGCGAGCGAGGTGGCAGGCGTTGTCATGGAGCCAGATGACGGCGAGATCGTAAGAGCCGGGCAGGGCGGCGATGCGGCTCGCGGCCTCGCTGTCGGACCAGTCGAGCGTGACCGGGGTTGCGCCGATCTCTGCGGCCAACGCCTCGGGGCGGCGGGCAACCAGGGTCACGGCCTCGGAGCGCGCGGCGATCCAGCGGCTGGCCTCGGCCAACATACCGGTGCCGCCGATGATCAGGACGCGGCCAAGGGAAGTGTCGGGTGCGGTCATGGGTGGTGGTCCTCTCAGCCAACACAGGCCTAGACTATGAGGCGGGTGGTTTGAACCGGGAAACGTGGTTTGGCGCCTACTGCAGGAGGCTTGGCGCATCAGGAGCCGGGCAGCGCCGGACCGGGGGATGGCGATCCGACCTCACTTCGATGCGCTTTATG
>JANQNZ010000246.1 GCA_028279315.1 Rhodophyticola sp.
GGGGCTTGGGCTGATCCTCACCGTCTGGCTTCTCGCTTGGGGCCTCAACATCTGGCTGTCGGAACGGGCGCGGGCGGCGGGTGCCAAAGCTCTAGTCCCGATCATCTTTGGGGTCACGCTCTTGGTGCTGTGGGAGATGACCGTGCGGCTTTACGGCATCTCGTCCGTCATCCTGCCGCCGCCCAGCATGATTTGGGAGCGGCTGATCTCCTCCACCGACATTCTCTGGGCCGATTTCCAACAGACCATCCTGAAAGGCGCGCTGTCGGGTTATATCATGGGCTGCCTCGCGGCTTTCGCCGTGGCGCTGGCCGTCGACCGCTCCCCCTTTCTGCAACGAGGGATGCTGCCTGTGGGCAATTTCATCGCCGCCCTGCCGATTGTGGGCACCGCCCCGATCCTGGTCATGTGGTACGGGTTTGGCTGGCAATCGAAGGCCGCCGTGGTTGTTGTAATGGTGTTCTTCCCGATGCTGGTGAACACCGTCCAGGGCCTCAAGGCCAGCGAGGTGATGCAGCGCGATCTGATGCGCACCTATGCGGCCAGCTATTGGCAGACGCTGTTCAAACTGCGCCTGCCCGCGGCTTTACCCTTTATCTTCAACGGGTTGAAAATCTGCACAACCCTTGCGCTGATCGGGGCGATTGTTGCGGAATTTTTCGGCTCCCCCACGGTGGGCATGGGCTTTCGGATAAAAATTGAGGTGGGGCGGCTGGCCATGGATATGGTCTGGGCGGAAATCACCGTGGCGGCGTTGGCCGGGTCGGGCTTCTATGGGCTGATGGCCCTGGCGGAGAAGCGGCTGACCTTCTGGCATCCGTCGCAGCGGTAAGAAACGAGCAAAAACGAACCAACTTGGAGGGAAAGACAATGAAAAAACTGATGGCATCGACGATGGCCCTTGGGCTGATCGCAGGCGTCGCCCAGGCCGATGAGGTGACCTTGCAATTGCAATGGGTCACCCAGGCGCAATTCGCGGGCTATTATGTGGCGTTGGAAAATGGCTATTACGACGAAGAGGGCCTGGACGTGACGATCCAGCCCGGCGGCCCCGATATTGCGCCGCCGCAGGTGCTCGCCGGGGGCGGGGCCGACATCATGCTGAACTGGATGCCCTCCGCGCTTGCCGCGCGCGAACGCGGGCTGCCGGTGGTCAATATCGCCCAGCCTTTTGCGCGCTCAGGCCTGATGCTGACCTGTTGGGCGGATGCCGGGATTGAAAGCCCCGAAGACCTGCGCGGCCGCACCATCGGCGTCTGGTTCTTCGGCAATGAATACCCGTTCCTGAGCTGGATGAGCCAGTTGGGCATCCCGACCGAAGGCGGCGAGGATGGCGTGACCGTGCTTCAGCAGGGCTTCAACGTGGACCCGCTGTTGCAGCGCCAGGCCGACTGCATCTCGACCATGACCTATAACGAGTATTGGCAGGTGATCGACGCAGGCGTCAGCGCAGATGATCTGGTCACCTTCAAATACGAGGATCAGGGGGTCGCGACCCTGGAGGACGGGATGTGGGTTCTGGAGGAGAACCTGGAAGACCCGGATTTCGTCGACCGAATGGTGCGGTTTGTGCGCGCCTCTATGCGGGGTTGGGAATGGGCCGAGGCCAACCCCGATGACGCGGCGTTGATTGTGCTCGACTATGACGAGACCGGCGCGCAGACCGAAGAGCATCAGACCCGGATGATGGGTGAGGTGGCGCTTCTGACCGCAGGCTCCAACGGGGTGCTGGACCCGGCGGCTTATGAGCGGACAGTGGCGACGTTGCTGGCCGGTGGCTCCGACCCGGTGATCACGGCAGAGCCTGAAGGGGCTTGGACCCACGAGATCACGGATCAGGCGCTCGGCAACTGAGTTTGGTCTCAGAGAATGTGGGAGGGCGCGGTCCAAGCAGGCCGCGCCCTTCGGCTTTTTTGAGTTGCCGATTTCCGAACGGCGTTCTTCTTCTTCCCCTGCCCGAATAATGCGCCGAAGGCGCCGGGCACCGACAGGCCGCCGGGGCGGTCTGGCGATTTGGTTGAGTCTGGGTGCTGAGATCGGAGCTTGGGGGGGTTGGTTGCCATAAAGCGCTGTCGCTCAGCCGTTGGATCGCCAGTCCTCGGCCTGTCGATACCCGGCTCAAGTTGCGCCTGGATCGGAACGAGTCGTAGACCGGGCCTTGGCCCGGGAGAAACGGTTGGCAGGGCCACCGGGCCAAGGCCCGGTCTACGGACAGACGGTTGGACCGCCCACCTACGGCTTGGCGATACCCGGCTTGCGGTGGGCTTGACGAAGGCCTCGGTTTGCCGCTCGACCTCGTCGCCTTTGTAAACTCACACAGAGAACATTGAAAAATCTACGAATTCTTGTCAAACTGCCGGCGTTCTTAATGCCCGGAGCGCTCCTTCATGCCCCCCGCACCCCCAACCCGCCGCAATGCGCTGACCGGCAGCCGGATCCGGGAGCGGCGTACGGTTCTTGGCCGGAAGCAAAGCGACTTGGCCCGGGCGGTGGGGATTTCCGCGAGTTATCTCAACCTGATCGAGCACAATCGGCGCCGGATCGGTGGCAAGCTTTTGGTCGATATCGCCCGTGAATTGGATGTCGAACCCGCCGCGCTGCGGGAAGGCGCGGACGCCACGCTCTACGATTCCCTTCAAACCGCCGCGCAAGACCGGGGTCCGGGTTTTGGCCCCGTGCCAGAGACCGACCGGATCGATGAATTGGCGGGCCGGTTCCCGGGCTGGACCGGGCTGATCGCGGCGCAGCACAAGCGGATCGCGGGGCTGGAAGGGCTGGTCGACGGCTTGCAAGACCGGCTCGCCCATGACCCGGTTTTGGCCGACACCATGCATGAGGTGCTCTCGACGGTCGCCGCGATCCGGTCGACCGCCGATATTCTGGTCGGCGATCCCGAGATCGATCCGCAATGGCGCGCCCGGTTCCACCGCAACCTGCATGAAGAGGCGGAGCGGTTGTCCTCTAGCGCCACGGCGATGCTGGCCCATTTCGAAGACCCTGGCGGGCGCAGCGGCCCGCCGTCGACGCCGGAGGAAAGCGTCGAAGCCTTGTTTGACGCTGCCGATCACCATTTCCCAGAAATCGAAGCGGGGGGCGCGGACGCGATTGGCCCGCTTCTCGACGGCCATGACGGGATGGCGGATGCGGCAACCCGGGCTTTGGCGGAGGATCAGCTTCGCCGCTACGCCGCGGATGCCACGCGTCTGCCGCTTGTCGATTTTGTTGAGGCGGCGCGGGCGGCGGAGTTCGCGCCAGAACCCCTCGTGGCATTGGCCGGTGGCGATGTTGCCCTGGTCTTGCGCCGTTTGGCGGCTTTGCCGCCTGGCCTGGGCGCCCCGTCTTTCGGGCTTGCCATCTGCGATGCCGCGGGCGCGTTGATCTTCCGCCGCCGGATCAACGCCTTCTCGATCCCGCGCTTCGGGGCCGGCTGTCCGCTTTGGCCGCTTTACACCGCGCTGACCCGCCCCATGAGCGCTGAGACCACGGTTCTGGACTTGCCAACCGGCGCCCAGTTTCGCGCCTGGGCGATGTGCCAACCTTTGGGCCCCCCGGGGTTTGAGACGCAGGCGGTCATGCAGGCCACGATGCTTTTGCGCCCGCTTGAGGACACCGTGCCCGAGGGCGCGCGCCCCGTCGGCCCCGGCTGCGCCCTTTGCCCGCGTGAGGCCTGTGAGGCGCGCCGCGTGGCCAGTGTTCTTGGCTGAAGGCCCCGCGATACCAATTTGACATCGCACAGAAATCAGGCAGTCTGAAAACACACCCCATCGATCGGAGGAGGTCGGATTGGGCGCGCGTGTTCTACTTGTCGAGGATGAGGCCAATATCCTTGAGGCCATCAGCTTTCTTCTGTCCCGGGACGGGTGGGAGGTGCATGGCCATGGCAATGGTGGGACCGCGCTTGAAACCATCGCCCGTCTCAAACCCGATGTCGTTGTTCTGGATGTGATGCTGCCGGGGCGGTCGGGCCTTGATATCCTGCGCGACCTTCGGGCTGATCCCGCGACAGAGCGATTGCCCGTCCTGATGCTGACCGCGAAAGGCCAAGCGAAGGACCGGGACATGGCCCTGGCCCTTGGTGCCAACGCTTATCTAACCAAACCCTTCTCCAATGCCGAGATGTTGGAAACTCTCCGCCATGTGGCCGACCCGGACGGGGACCCAAGCTCAACCGGGTCCACCCCATGAGCCGGGATGGCGATCAGAAAGCAGCGCGGGAGCTTCGCCGCCGGATCTTCTTGGAACGGCGCACCTATCGCCGGAACCGCCTGCAAGACGCCGCCAAACTCTTGCCTGTCTTGGGCGGGTTTCTGTTTTTTGGACCGGTCTTCATTCTGACAACCGAGGCGGGCGTTGGTGGTGGGACCGCTGGTTGGCTTGTCTTCTTCCTTGGCATCTGGCTTGCGCTTATCGCCCTGACCGCCGTGATCTCTGCCGCGCTTTATCGGATCACACCGCCCGGGGAAGATGAGAAGGACGGCGCTTAGATGCTGTCGTTTGACGGGCTTGTCGCGGTCTGCATCGTTTATGTGGCGGGGCTCTTTTGGGTCGCCTTCTGGGTGGAGAAACGGGCCAGCGAAGGCCGCGCGCGCTGGCTGAACTCGCCGCTTGTCTACACGCTCAGCTTGTCGATCTACACCACGGCCTGGACCTTCTATGGCGCGGTCGGGTCCGCGGCGCGGTCGGGTCTGGAATTCATGACGATCTATCTGGGCCCGACACTGGTCTTCATCGGCTGGTTCTGGCTGCTCAGGAAGCTTGTGCGGATCGGGCGGGCGCAGCGGATCACCTCGATTGCTGACATGATTTCAAGCCGGTACGGGAAATCCGGCGGCCTGGCGGCCCTGGTGACAGTGTTGGCCGTGATCGGAACGACGCCCTATATCGCGCTGCAATTGCAATCGGTGACGCTCTCCTTCTCGGTCTTCGCCCGGCCGGGCGCTTTGGGGGCACCGGACGCCGAGAGCACGGCGATTTGGGTGGCTGGCGGGCTGGCGCTTTTCACCATCGTCTTTGGTACTCGGTCACTCGATGTGAACGAACGCCATCCGGGCCTTGTCTCGGCCATCGCGCTTGAGGCGGTGGTAAAGCTGTTTGCGCTTCTGGCCGTGGGCGCCTTTGTGGTCTGGGGCGTGGCAAGTGGGCCCGCCGATATCCTCGCCCGGGTTGAAGAAAGCTCCATGGCCGATTGGAAATCGAATGGCGCCAGATGGGTTGGGATCACCATGTTGTCGGCGGCAGCGATTGTGTGTCTGCCGCGGATGTTCCAGGTGCTGGTGGTGGAGAACTCGGATGAGCGGCATTTGGCAACCGCGTCTTGGGCGTTCCCGCTGTACCTCTTCCTGATGAGCCTTTTTGTGATCCCGATTGCGGTGGTGGGGTTGCAACAAATGCCTGCGGGCGCAAACCCCGATCTCTTTGTGCTGACCCTGCCATTGGAACTGGGGCAGGGGGGCTTGGCGCTTCTGGCGTTCCTCGGCGGGTTTTCCGCGGCAACCTCCATGGTGATCGTGGCGGCCCTGGCGCTCTCCACCATGGTCTCAAACCATATCATCGTGCCGCTCTGGATGCGCGCGACGGAGGGCGAAAACCCGATGTCGGGTGATATGCGCCGCGTGGCCTTGATGGCGCGGCGGCTGTCGATTGGCGGGGTCTTGGCGCTTGGTCTGATCTACTATCGGCTTTCGGGTGGAACCGAGGCGCTCGCCTCTATAGGGTTGATCGCGTTCCTTGGCGTCGCCCAGGTCCTCCCCGCGCTTCTCGGCGGCCTTTTCTGGCGCGGCGCAACCCGGGCGGGCGCGGCGGCGGGGATCGGCGTCGGCTTCCTGATCTGGGGCTGGGTGCTTTTGGTGCCAAACGCGGCCACGGCGGGGCTGATGCAAGGGGTCTTGGAGAACGGGCCCTTTGGGATCGCCTGGCTCCGGCCCGCGACGCCTTTGGGCCTGGATGGCACCGACCCGCTTCTGACCGCCATGGTCATGTCTTTGGGCGCCAATACATTTGCCTTTATCCTCGGCTCTCTCGTCACCTTCCCCAGCCCCATGGAGCGCCTGATGGGCGCGCAATTTGTGAATGTCTACGACCACTCGCAAGCGCCTTTGGCATGGAAAGGCAGCGCGGGCACGGCGGATGACCTTCTGACCATGGCGCAGCGCATCTTGGGCGCGGGCAGGGCCGCCCGGCTGTTCCGGGAGGCCGCGGCGGGGCAAGGGCGCCAGACGCAATTGCCCGAACCGACGCCGGATTTCCTGGAGCAGTTGGAGCGCGAACTGGCGGGCTCGGTCGGGGCGGCAACGGCGAATGCGATGGTGGGCCAGATCACTGGCGGGGCGAGTGTCTCGGTGCGTGATCTGCTCGCCGTGGCCGATGAAACCGCGCAGATGATGGAGTATTCCAGCCAGTTGGAGGCGAAATCGGCGGAACTGGCCCAAACCGCGGCGCGGCTAAGAGAAGCGAACCAGAAGCTGACAGAGCTGTCGGTGCAGAAAGACGCTTTCTTGAGCCAGATCAGCCATGAGCTGCGGACGCCGATGACCTCAATCCGCGCCTTCTCAGAAATCCTGATGCAGGGGGACGCGCTGGACGCCGCGGGCCGGCAGCGGTTTAGCCGGATCATCCATGACGAAAGCCTGCGCCTGACGCGGCTGTTGGACGACCTGCTGGATTTAAGCGTGCTGGAAGATGGCCGCGTGTCGCTCAATATGGCCGATACCACCCTTGGCGATGTGCTGGATCGCGCCGAGAACGCGACTAGCGCGCTGGAGGAAGGCGCGCGGCTGACGATCCGGCGCGATAAGGGGGCGGAGGATGTGCCGCTTTGGACCGATGCGGACCGGTTGGCGCAGGTGTTCATCAACTTGATCTCCAACGCGCAGAAATACTGCGATGCCGAGGCGCCGGAGCTGACGATCTCGGTCCATCGTCTGCCGGGCCGGGTGGAGGTGGAGTTTGCCGATAACGGCAGCGGCATCCCGCCCCGCCAGCACAGCCTGATCTTCGAGAAATTCGCCCGCGCCGACACCGCGCGGGAGGCGCCGGGCGCAGGCCTCGGCCTCGCCATCAGCCGTGAGATCATGCAGCGCCTAGGCGGCGGGCTGACCCTGGTCCCTGGGCAAAGCGGGGCGACTTTCCGCGTGCGTTTACCCGCCCGCGCCCTGCGTGCCGCCTGATTTTGAGGCTTTCTTAACCTCAATCGGCCCATAAAGGGCGGAGACATCCGCACCTTTCGGGATTGACAGATATGGCTGAGGCCGCCCCGCAATCGGCGTTGCAAAAGATGGCCCGTCGGGGCCGCTCTCGCCCGGTGCCGGATCGGGGCGCGGGCGCCAGGCGGGCGTTTCAGCGCGCGCTTCGGCGGGCCGGTGCGCCGTTCCCCGGGCTTCTGCCGGAGCCTGAGGGGGATGAGGTGCAATGGGCGCTCCTCCTCGGTGATCTTCTGACCAGCCTGCCCGATGGCGGTCTAGTGGTTGGGCTGGATGCCCCCCATGGCCAGCGTGGGTTGTGCCTGTTGGACCAACCGCTCGTCGATGCCCTGATCGAGGTGCAGACGACGGGCCGAGTTGACTCGGGCCCCGGCGCGGCGCGGCCTTTCACGAAAATCGACATCGCGCTGACGCGGGATTTCATCGACTTGCTCCTCTCGGCCTTTTCAGCGGAGTTGGAGGGGGTGATGGGCGTGGATTGGCCACGCCGGATGAGTTTTGGCGGTCCCATCCCGGACCGGCGGCAATTGCCGCTTCTGATGCCCGACGCGACCTATCACCTGTTTCAGGTCGATCTCTCCCTTGGCGACGGCGCAAAAACGGGTGCCGCACGTCTGGTTGTGCCCGGCGGGTCAGGCTCTGCCGCCGTAGATCAGGCCGCGTCGCAATCGGTGGAGGACCCGGCCTGGAAGGCCGCGTTTTTCCGGGCCATTGCCCGGGTTGAAGTGCCGCTTGACGTGGTCCTGACCCGGGATCGCCGCAGCATCGCCGCGCTAGAGGCTTTGACGCCCGGGGACCTGATCTGTTTCGATGCCGAGGATATGGGTCAGGCCACCTTGGTTGATCAGGCTGGCAACACCGTGTTGAAAGGCCGGCTTGGACGGCAGATGGGCAAACGCGCGCTGCGATTGACGACCGGCATCCGGCCAGAGCGTGTTGCATCATCCGCCGCCGCATCTAGTGCCGCCGCGTCGCCGCCAGGCGACCCGATGGCGGCCGCGTCGCCCGCCGACCTCGGCGCGGCAGACCCTGTGCCTGCGGCGCCCGATACCGTCGCGGCGGAGGCTCTGGACGCAGCAGCGCCGCCGTCAATCTCACACGACAATCCGACAGCGCCACCCCCGACGCCCATGGTCTAACCTCGTAGCGTCGCCCGGGTTATTGCAATCGCCCCCGCAAGCCGTCAGGGTCCGCCTGCTGATCTATGCAGGGGAGGGTCGGGCAGGTGTCCAATTCAGCGGATTTCAGAACCCGGATGACCTCGGGCGCGTATCTCGCGGGGACCTTTGTGAAAACGCCGTCGATTGAGGTGATCGATGTCCTCATGCGGTCAGGCCTGGATTTCCTCTGTCTGGATGCCGAGCACGCGCCGTTTGACCGCGCCTCGCTCAACACCTGCTTGGCCTTGGCCCATGCCAAAGACTACCCGGTTCTGGTGCGCGTCCCCTCCGGCAGTCCGGAGAACCTCCTGCAAGCGTTGGATGCAGGCGCCACCGGCATCGTCGTGCCCCATGTCACCGACGCCGCCACCGCTGCGCGTATCGCCAAATCCGCGCGCTTTGGTCATGGCGGGCGGGGGTATGCGGGCTCCACCAGATGGGCGGGCTTTGGCCAAGGCGCGATGCCCGACCTTTTGGAGAAATCCGCCCGCGACACGATTGTCATCGCCCAGATCGAAGACCCGGAGGGCGTCGAGGCGGCGGAGGCCATTGCCGCAACGGAAGGGATCGACGGGCTGTTTCTGGGGCCCGCTGACCTCAGCGTCGCCTATGGCAAGACCGATCAATCAAGCCCGGAGCTGTTTGCCGCGATTGAGAGGGTCGGGAAGGCCGCCAAAGCCGCAGGCAAGGCCTATATGACTTTTGTCCCCAACGCAGCCAAAGCCGCGGAGCTGACGCGCTTCGGCCTGACCGTGTTTTTCATCGCTTCGGAACATGCCTGGATGCTCGCCGGTGCAAAGGCCGAGGTGCAGGGCATCCGAGATTTGGAGGGGTAAGCGCGATGCGATTTCTGAGATACGGGGCCCCAGGGCAGGAGAAACCAGGCGTTTTGGATGTAGGCGGTCAGATTCGGGACCTGTCCGGTCAGATCGAGGATCTGAGCGGCGCGGTTCTGACCGACCTTGCGCGCCTGACCGCGGACGGCCCCGTGGTGTCTGGCGCACCGCGGCTTGGCCCGCCCGTCACGGGAACCGGAAAGATCGTCTGCATCGGCAAGAACTACGCCGCCCATGCCGCCGAAACCGGCTCCGCCCCGCCGCCCGAACCGCTCATCTTCATGAAAGCAACCTCGGCCATCATCGGGCCCAATGACACAATCCTGATCCCCCGCGGCTCCACCAAAACCGATTGGGAGGTGGAATTGGGCGTGGTGATCGGACACCCCGCGAAACATGTGAGTGAGGCCGACGCGCTCTCCCATGTCGCGGGGTATCTGGCGGTGAACGATGTCTCTGAACGGGACTACCAGAAACACCGCGCGGGCCAATGGACCAAAGGCAAAAGCTGCGACAGCTTTGCTCCGCTTGGCCCTTGGTTGGTGACACCGGATGAGGTGGGCGATCCCCAAGACCTGGCCCTCCGCCTCTCGGTCAATGGCGCCACAAGGCAGGACGACAGCACCGCCAACATGATCTTTGGCGTTGCGCATCTGATCTCCTATCTCAGCGATTTCTTCACGCTTGAGACCGGCGACATCATCGCCACGGGCACGCCCTCGGGCGTTGGCTTGGGCATGGACCCACCAACGTTCCTGACCCCGGGTGATGAGATTACGCTTGAGATTCAAGGCCTTGGGCAGCAGCGGATCCCGGTGGCCCAAGGCTAGCCCTTGCAGAAAACGCATAGCGGCCAGACCGGTTTCGCCATGGTTGCGGCAGGATCGCCTTCCTATCTCGGACTCAAACCCGTGATACCAGTTGAGGACGAGATCATGCCACGTTCACAAATCGAAACTATCGCCGCCCCGTCGATGGACCAAATCCACCTTCTTGAGGCCGAAGCCCGGCGCCTGCGCGCGGCAGCGTTCCGGCGTTTCGTCAAAGGGGTTTTTGGCGGCCGCACGGCGTAACCCGCAGCAAACGCTAGGTGGATCTGACGCATTTGCGCCAGATTTGAGACAGGTTTTAAGCATCAAATGGCCCCGGCAGCGCGCCGGGGTCTTCGCATTTCGGCCCCGTTTACCCTCCATGCTCCGCCCATAACCCCCCGACAAACCCGCGATTGAAACGGGTAGGAGGATGAGCATGAAACGACTGATACCCTTTGTGATGCTTGGGCTGGCCTTTGTTCTGTCGGCCTGTGCAACCCCCGGTCCGGTGACCCGGAACGCCCCCCTTGATCTGACGCCTGGCCAAGTGGAGGCCGCGCCCGCCGCGGCCCAAGCCCAGGACTGGCGCCTTGAAAGCCTGGTGATCGATGTCCCGGCCAGCCTGACGGTGTCTGAGGCCAACGGCATCAAACCACGCGCCGATATCGTCTGGCGCGAGGATCCGATTGGTGACCGCCACGCCCAAGTGGCCGAAGTGATGCGTGAACCTCTCGAAGGCATGCTGAGCCTGATGGATGGCGATGTGCCGGTGCAGGTGCATCTGATCATGACCCGGTTCCACGCCGTGACCGAGCGCACGCGCTATACCCTTGGCGGTCAACATGAGATCGAGTTTGATCTGACCGTGCGCCATGCGGAGACCGGTGAGGTGTTTCGGGGGCCTGAACATGTGGACCTGACCTTCCGGGCCCTTGGCGGGGCCGAGGCCATCGCCTCGGAACAGCGCGGCATCTATCAGCGCGACCGCATCCATGCGCGGCTGCGTCAATGGGTGACCGAGGCTTTCGGCGTGACCGTCCCTTTGGCAAGCTTGGAGGCTGACCCCGCGGCACCGCCCGCCCCGGTGGTCCAGTAACCCGCTGACCCTTTTCCAAACCCCACCCTCGGGGTAGAGGGGGGCGCATGACCGCGCCCCCTTCGTCTTTGCCCACCCTCCGATTGAAACCAAAAGCCGATGCAAAGCGGCTCCGCCATGGCCACCCCTGGGCCTGGGGTGATGAGCTGGTGCTGGACCGGCGTGCGCGGGCTGTGCCACCTGGGGCTGTGGCCCGGCTGGAAGATGCCAATCGGAACCCATTGGGCCTTGGCGTAGCGACCGTGGGCGCAAAGATCGCCTTCCGAATGCTCGACCGCGCGGCGGAGGCTGTGATTGACGAGGCTTGGTTTGGCCAACGGATTGGGGCGGCATTGGCCCTCCGGCAAAAGCTCTTTGACGCGCCCTTCTATCGTTTGATCCATGCCGAAGGGGACGGGTTGCCGGGGCTGATCGTCGACCGGTTTGGCGACACGCTGGTGATGCAGCCAAATGCGATTTGGTTGGAGGACCGGTTGGAGATCATTGCCAGGTGCTTAACCGAGATCACGGGCGCCACGACGCTGATCAAAAACGGCATGTCCCGCGCCCGCGCCGCTGAAGGCCTGCCCGAGGAAATGGCGGTTTTGGCAGGCACAGCCCCAACCGCGCCGATCCCGGTGCCGATGAATGGCGCCACCTATCTGGCCGATGTGATGGGCGGACAGAAGACTGGGCTCTTCTACGATCAGCGCCCAAACCATGCCTTTGCCGCGCGCCTGGCAAAAGGCGCCGGCGTCCTCGATGTCTTCTCCCATGTGGGTGGCTTTGGGCTCGCTTGCTTGGCCCATGGGGCGACATCGGCGCTGGCCGTCGATGCCTCCGCTGCCGCGCTTGACCTAGCCCGGGGTGGGGCCGAAGCGATGGGGGCCGCCAACCGCCTGGACACAAAGACAGGTGATGCGTTCCAGGTGATGGAGGGGCTTGGCGCCGACGGGGCCGCGTTCGACCTTGTCATCGCTGACCCACCTGCTTTTGCGCCCACAAAACAGGCGCTGGCCCAGGGTCTTCGCGCCTATGAACGCGTCGCCCGGCTGGCCGCGCCACTTGTCGCCCCAGGCGGTGCGCTGATCCTCTGCTCCTGCTCACACGCCGCAGACTTAGGCAAATTCCGCGCCGCCTGCCTGCGCGGGATCGGCCGCGCGGGGCGGGAGCCTCGGCTGATCCATACAGGCTTTGCAGGCCCCGACCACCCGCAGCATCCGGCGCTCTCCGAGACCGGGTATCTAAAAGCCCTTGGCTTCCGGCTGATGCCATGAGGTGTTGTCTCGACGCTTGCGTTCTTTACCCGACGATCTTGCGTGAAATCCTTTTGGGCGCTGCACGGAAAGGCCTGTTTGAGCCGGTCTGGTCGCCCCGCATCCTGGAAGAATGGGCCCGCGCCGCCGCGAAACACGGCCCGGGAGAGGAGGCTATGGCCCGAGGTGAGATCGCGCTGATCCGCGCCGCCTGGCCCGAGGCGGAACAGGAGGCTGATCCCGAAACCGAGGCCGCGCTCTGGCTACCGGACCCCGCTGACATCCATGTGCTCTCCACCGCGCTCACTGCCCAGGCCGAGGCGATTGTCACCCTAAACCTCCGCGATTTCCCAAAACGGGAGCTTCAACCCCAAGGGGTCACCGCGATCCACCCCGACGCCTTTCTGCGCGATCTCTGGGCCAGGCACCCTGAAAACGTCGCAGACGCGGTCGAGGCCGTCCGCGCCGAGGCCGAACGGCTCTCAGGCCAGCCCCAGCCCCTCCGCCCGCTCCTGAAACGCATTCGCCTGCCGCGCTTTGCCAAAGCGCTCGACAAGGCGGGGTGAGGCAACCCCCCTCCCGTCCGCCTTCTTTGCTTTAAAAATACCTCCGGGGGTGAGGCCGCAGGCCGAGGGGGCAGCGCCCCCTTCCTTTGGGCCACCCGCCACGAAGGCCGTCACCTTTCCGGCAATTCCCGTCCCCACCGCGCCTCCAGCGCTTCGATGGCTGCAATCCGGTCTTCGGTTTTGGGATGGCTCATCAGCCAAGCCGGAATGCCGCGCCCGCCCATACCGGTCAGCCCCTCAAGCTTGGTGAAGAGCGCTTTCTGCGGCGCGGTCCCGATGCCCGATTTCACCAGCAAGGCCGAGGCATAAGCATCCGCCTCATACTCATCCTGCCGGCTGAGCCGCGCCATCAAGAGGGAGGCGAGCATATTGGCAATCCAAACACCGACCCCAGGAATGATCCGCCCCAGAACCGTCGCCAAGGCCACGCGCACCGCGTTCTGGCCGGAAAAATCGATCATCCTGCGCCGGGTATGACCCAAGGCCACGTGGCCCAATTCATGGGCGATGACGCTGGCCAGCTCTTCAGCGCTCACATCGCCGACGCGGTATTTGTTGTAGAAGCCGCGGGTGAGGAAGATCCGTCCATCGGGCGCAGCCAGCCCGTTCACCGGGTCGATCTCATAAAGATGCACCTTGATCCGCTCGATCCCAAGCGCCGCCGCCATCTTATCGGTCAGCGCCTTCAATCGCGGATCGGCCAGTTCGCTTGAGCGCTGGTCCAGCTCTCGCCGGGTGCGCCAGGCCGAGAATTGGTACATCGCAAGCGCATAGAGGATGGCGAGCAGGATCGGGGTAAGCTTCAACATAAGCGGGATATGGGGCGCCGGGGGGCTGGCGGCAATAGGGGCTTGACCATACCCAAAAGTACGGTATGTAAAGATTCATCACATTTAGGAATCGTCTGCGATGACCCCCCTGGCACTCTTTGCTGCGGCTGCGCTTTCCACCCTCTGGGCCTTGGTCCATCTTTTCATCGGTGGGCCAGAGGTCGCCGGACCGCTTCGCAAAGCGCGTGACCTGCCCGAAGTGGCGCGCGACACGGCGTATTTCTGCTGGCATCTGGTGTCGGTGACGCTGGTCTTGATGGCCGGTCTGTTCTTGGCTGCGGCCCTTGGCACCCGCGGCGCCGAAGGGTTGGCCATGGCGGGCACAGCGCTGGCCGCGGGCTTCGCGGCGCTTGGCCTGGCGCTCCCCCACCTGATCGGGACCGATTATCGCCGATTGCCACAAGGCTGGCTGTTTGTGCCGGTTATTGCCCTTGGCCTCTGGGGGCTCACATGACGCAGCGCTTCACCCGGGAGGATTGGCTTGATCTGGGGCTGGCGCTTCTCAGCGCTCATGGCCCCGACGCGCTTAAGCTGGATCGGATCACCAGTGAGGCGGGGCGGACCAAAGGCTCTTTCTACCATCATTTTCAAGATCATACGGCCTTCCTTCTGGCCATGGCTGAGCGCTGGCGTGAGGTCGCGACCGAGCGGTTCATTCGCGATATCGACCTGTCCCAAATGGATGAGCCGACGATGCGCCAACTGGTGGAAGGTGCGCTAGAGATCGACCTGCATCTGGAGATCAACATCCGCGATCTGGGCCGCGCGATGCCCCAGATCGGCGCCGCCATTGCTGAGACCGATGCGCGGCGCTTGGGCTTTGCAACCATGGTCTACCAATGGCGCTTTGATCTCGATGAGGTGACGGCGCGCGACTTGGCCCTCCTCGATTACGGTGCCTTTGCCGGGATCGTGCTGATGAACCCCTCGATCAGTCTGGAGGACCGGACACGGCTCTACAGCCTCTTCGACGAACTGCTCTTGGCCCGATTTGGCCAAAAAACAAGCGACGGAACATGACGCGCCGCCCGTGTCATCCATCGGGGTTCTCCGCGTGTCATGGAAACGCCCCGGGACAGCAGGCGGCAGAAGAAACGGGAGAGAGAAGATGAGACGCGCGATGATAGCCCTCTGGCGACGGGGGTTCTTGAAGGAATTGAAGCGGGCCGACGGGCCGTTGACCGAGGCCGCGCTTGTGGCCCGGATGGACCGTTTGGCCCGGGTTGGCCATTTCCGCGGCACCGATGCGCAGGCTGAGGTGAACCGGGCCTTGGCCACGGGGTTGCAGGCGGCTGCGGAACTGTTGGAGGAAGAAGGTCGAGACCGCCGCGCCGCGCGCGACATCGCAGGCCAGGCATTTCTGGCCAATGCCCGCGCGTTGCAACAGCTGATCCTGCGCAGCTGGCTTTGGGCCACACCGGATCCGGTTGGCTTTGTTCAGCGCGGCAACAAGCTGGCCCGGAAGGCGCGGATGGCTTGGGGGCAGGGGATGCAGGTGCGTCAGGAAAACGGCGCGGATCACGCGACGCTTCTGGTCACCGATTGCGCCTTTGCCGATTACTTCTGGGATGCGGGCCGCAGCGATCTGACAGCGGTCTTCTGCGCCTGGGACGCGGCCTGGATGGGGGAGGTCAATGCCTCGGCCCGCCCGGTCGAGGTGCGCCGGACCGGCACTATCGCCCAAGGCTGCGAGGCCTGCGATTTCTGCTTTCGACGCATCGAGATGCCCGAGGCGGAGGTCACGACCCCCAACGCACCGGCACGCTG
>JANQNZ010000248.1 GCA_028279315.1 Rhodophyticola sp.
GCCTTCATCATCACCTATTTCCGTGGCGCCCTGACCCGCGCCAATCTGATCGAGGTTTTTGCGAGCACGCTCAAATCCTCGGGCACCGTCTTCCTGATCCTCTTCGGCGCCTTCGTGTTCAAAAGCTTCATTGGCTTCACCGGCATCACCTATGACCTCTCACAATGGGTGGAGGCGCAGGGCTTTACGGGGATGCAAGTGGTGCTTCTGTTCCTGATCCTTTTCATCATCCTCGGCATGTTCATGGACGGGTTTGCGATCCTGGTGCTGACCGTGCCTTTGGTGCAGCCGATCATCGAGCCATTGGGCATCGACATGATTTGGTTCGGCGTGTTGATGGTGATCTGCTTGGAGATGGGGCTGATCTCGCCCCCCGTCGGCGTCAACGTCTTTGTCGTGAAAGGCATCGCGCCGGGTGTGCCGCTCAACACCATCTTCCGCGGCATCTGGCCGTTCTGGTTCGCGATGCTG
Source organism: Rhodophyticola sp. (assembly GCA_028279315.1). GTDB lineage: Bacteria > Pseudomonadota > Alphaproteobacteria > Rhodobacterales > Rhodobacteraceae > Rhodophyticola. Next base: position 472 of record JANQNZ010000248.1, read on the forward strand.
GCCGCCGTCATTCTGATCCTGATTTTCCCACAAATCGCGCTGCTTCTGCCGGAGACCATGTTCCGATGAGGCACGCGCCTGACCTAAGGAGGCACCCATGAAACTGGGGGACAATATCATCGCCGAAAGCGGCATCGCGCCGTTTTTCAAAGTGGCCAATCCGGGTGAGGTCGGGCTGGCGCCGCCCGCAAACCGCAAAGGCGATGCGGTGCGGGCCTGGGTGCGCTCGCTCTCTGGCTTTCAGAAAGAGGCGCTGGTGGTCTCGGCCCGAAGCGGCCTCATGTGGCGCTTGGTCTCTGACGAGGGAGCGTATCTCAACGGCCATGACGCCGCGCCCTGCCCTTTGGCCTTCCTGACGACGGGCATGGTGGCGAGCTACATGAATGAGATCACGGCGCTGGCGGCGCAACAAGGTGTGGAACTGCGTAAGCTGAAGCTGATCCAGGATAATTTCTACACCATGAAGGGCTCCATGCGGAAACGCACCATGACGGGCGGCGCCCTGCCCGTGGAGTTGGAGGTGGAGGTCGAGTGCGATCTGGAGGATAGCGCGCTGACCGAGCTTCTGATGAATGCCGTTCATGCCTCGCCGCTGAACGGGCTGATGCGGGGCAAATTGCCGAGCCTCTTCACGCTGACAAAAAACGGCACGGCGCTTCAGACAGCCGAAGCCACGCAATTGAACGGCGAGATCGTTCCAGACCCCGGCGGCGCGAACCCGATCCCGGAGGTGAGCGACCTGACCCTAATCGAGCGCTTGGGCATGACCCCGAAGAAAGAGGTCGCGAAAGGCACCGCCGGGGCGGCGACGAGCCTAACCGATGAGCAAGACCGGACGCTGAACCCCGGCGCCATCTGCACGCTCCGCGAGGATGGGGTGAAAGAGATCGAACAGCGGCTTTACAGCCCCCATGGCAGCATCTTCCGCTTCTTGAGTGACGAGGCGCCCGGCGCAGGTGGTGAAGGCCGCGCGCCCGATGCGGTCAGCTTCATCTCCGCCGGGATCGGGTTTTGCTTCATGACCCAGTTCGGGCGTATGGCCTCGATGGAGAACCTCGACCTGCCGCGTTATTCGATTGTGCAGGACACCCATTTCTCCCTTGGTGGGGCGTCGGGTGGGACCGGCCAGGCGGGCACGGCGGACCCGGTCGAAACCCATGTGCATCTGGTGACCGAGGAAGGCGACGAGATCGCCCGGGATATGCTGGATGTGTCCGAGCGGACCTGTTTCCTCCACGCTTTCTGCCGGACGGATTTGAAGACCAAGCTGAAGGTGAAACGGGTGTGAGCGGCGGTCCGGGCCAACGGCCCGGCGAAAGGTCCAGTGGAGTTTTCGAGCCGCGAACGGGCGGAGCCCAAACAGGCTAATCATACCCGTAGGGCGGGACTTGTCCCGCCACTATTCCCTGCCCTGAATCGTATGGCACGGCGGGACGAGTCCCGCCCTACTTCCTCGGCTGAGGCGTCACTCACGGTAGCGGCGAGCCGCGCCTGCGCATAGCCGGGGTCAGAGTCGTAGACCGAGCCTTGGCCTGGGATGGCAAATAGCAGGGCCACCGGGCCAAGGCCCCGTCTACGCACCACAAGCGCGAACCTAAGCCGGGCATCGGCAGGCCGGGGACTGGCGATCCAACGCTTGAGCGGCAGCGCTTTATCCCAGCCAAATCCGGCCTCGCTCCAATCTCAGCACCCAGACTCAACCAAATCGCCAGACCGCGGGACGGCCTGGCGATGCCCGGCGGCTTCGCCGCACTATTCGGGCAGGGGAAGGAGAACAACGGGTGTTTGTTTCAGATCGTAGGGCGGGACTTGTCCCGCCACAGCCACAGCCTTGGATCGCCCGACGCGGCGGGACAAGTCCCGCCCTACATTGGCTGAAACTTCGGTCGCGGCAGCGGGGAACCGGGCCTTTTCAGCGCGCCAAAGCACCCGCCGCGCCCACCGCCATCGGCAAAGCCTCCGTCACGCCAGTCCCATCCTCGCCAACCCAAGCCACAAACCCATCAGGCCGAACCAGGATCAACCGCGCATCATAATCGCACCGCTCACCCTCATAGCTGTCGGTGACAAACTCTAACGGAACATCGCCAACCTCCACATCGCCCACCCCCGGCACATCAAACGCAAACAGCGTGAACCCGGCGCCAAGCGCCTCATAGGTCGTCCGCCCGTCCGAGAGCGCGCGCGGCGCCAGATGATGCCCCGCCCGCGCCTCAAACCGGTGATCGCCTTTGGCGCCTGGAGCCCCCTCGCCCGCGACAATGGGGGAGCCTTCATAATTCGGCTCAAAGGCCACGATTTCCGAAGCACCTTCGGGCCGCGCCGCCCAGGCCTTCTGGAAAGCCGCCGCGTCTTTCTCCGGGCTGAAGGCCGACAGAAACGCCCGGTCCTCCGCAATGAAATTCTCGATGAAATCCCGCGCCGTGGAGGCGAAGACGGGCCGCCGCTCGGCGTCATAGCTGTCGAGCAACCCGGCCCCGCCCCAGCCTTGCAGCGTGGCGGCCAGTTTCCAACCCAGATTCCGCGCATCTTCGAACCCGGTATTGATGCCATAGCCGCCATAAGGCGGGTGGCTATGGGCGGCGTCCCCCGCGATGAAGGCCCGGCCTGCCCGGTAGGTGTCGGCCAAAGCGACACGCAGGTCCCAAAAGCCTTGATGGGTCACTTCCAGATCGAAGGGCCGCCCGACGGCCTGATGCAGAAACGCCGCCGCGTCGAAACTGTCTTCGGTGGTGCCATCGGGAACGGGCGCGTGAAAGAACCACTCACTGCCGAGGTCCACACGACCCAAGAACAGCCAATAGCCATCCAGATCGGGGCTGAGCGCGTTGTAGAAGGACCGGTCTTCGTAGCGGTCCCCCAAGAGGTCATGCAATTCAGCGGAGCGGAACACCAAAAGCGCCATACGCCGGTCATGGTCCGAGAGGGTCTGGGTCATCCCCGCCGCCTCGCGGAAGGCCGAGCGGCTGCCATCGCAGCCAACCGCATAGGCCGCCCGCAAGGTCTTTCGCGCCCCGCCCGTCCGCTCCACCATTTCAACCGAAACGCCGCCCTCGTCTTGGCTCAGCCCCTCAAAGGACCAGCCATAGAAGACCTCAATCTCGGCAATCTCCGCGGCCCGCGCCCGCAAGACTCGTTCGGTCTCATATTGCGGCAATCGGTCCAGCGTCTGGCCGTAGTAGGCCCCCACCTTCTCGCGCGGAAACCAGTCGTAGTGATAGTCGCTGAGCAACGTCCCATAGGTCACGAGGCCCCCATTCGCGACCCCCCGCGGCACCACACGGGCCGCGCGCAACTCCGGCTCACAACCCCAAGCGTCAATGCTTTCCAAGGTCCGCTGCGTCAGGTTCTGGCCTTTCGGCACGCGCTGCGGCGTCTTGTGGCGCTCGATCACGGCGACACGGATGCCACGCTGGCCAAGCTCGATGGCCAGCCCCATGCCCACCGGGCCACCGCCTGCGATGATGACATCATAGGTGTTCATACCCGCCCCGGCTCCAGGAAGATGTGTTTGGTCTCCAGGAAATCATGCAGCCCCTCGACCCCGTGCAATCGGCCGAGGCCCGATTGGCCATAGCCCCCGGTTTCCGCCTCCGCAAACAGCCTCAGATGCGCGTTTACCCAGACCGTGCCCGCCCGGATCGCCCGCGACATCCGCATCGCGCGGGAGACATCCGTGGTGAAGACTGACGCCGCAAGCCCATAAGGCGTGGCATTGGCCTTCGCGACCGCCTCGGCCTCATCGGCGAAGGTCTCGAAACTGACGATGGGGCCGAAGAGTTCCTCCTGCACCAGGGGCGAGGTCAGGTCGTCAATGGCAAAAAGGGTCGGCGTCAGAAACGCGCCCTGGTCCAAAGGCGCGCCTTTCAGCATCATCCGCCCCTCATCGCCCGCCTGCTCCACCAGCCGCATGAGCCGGGCCTGGTTATCGCGGTCGATCAACGCCCCCATCTGGCTGTCGGGGTTGGCGCCCGGCCCCACGCGGACCGCGCCAAGCGCCGCTGTCATCCGCGCGCCAAACGCCTCGGCGACGCTTTCATGCACCAGATACCGCGCCGCTGCCGCGCACATCTGCCCGGCGATGGCAAGGGAGCCATGGGTGAGCTGCTTGGCCGCCAGGTCCAGATCCGCATCGCCGAAAATCAGCGCGGGCGCCTTGCCGCCCAATTCCAACCCAACCCGCTTCAAGGTCCCCGCCGCGCCTTCCATGATCTTCCGGCCCGTGGCGCTGGACCCGGTGAAGCTGATCACGTCGATATCGGCGGAGGCGACCATGGCCTGCCCCACCTCAATCCCGTTTTCATTGACCGAATTGACCACGCCCGGCGGCAGGTTTGGGCAATCGGCCAGGCATTCCATGATCCGAGCATGGGTCAGCGGGGTTTGGGCCGCCGGTTTGATGACCACGGTGCAGCCCGCGGCCAGCGTCGGGGCGAGCGAGCGGACCAGAAGCGTGACCGGCGCGTTCCAGGGGACGATGATGCCGGCCACGCCCGCCGCTTCCCGATGGAAGAGTGAAAGCTGGCCCGGCATCACCTCCTGCATGGAACCGCGGATATTGCGGGCCAGCCCCGCGTAATACCGGCTCTCGGAGACCCCGGCCATAGTTTCGCCCATCGCCTCAGCCCGAAGCTTGCCGTTTTCGGCAACCACCAGATCGGCGATCTCGTCTTTTGCGGCCTCCAGCTTGTCGGCGAAGTCGAGCAACACCTGCGCCCTAAGCCGCGGAGAGGACGCCCATACCCCCTCCTCAAACGCTGCTTTGGCGACCTCAGCCGCTTCGTCTGCCAGACGGGCGTAGCCCGGAAGAAATGTGCCGAGATCGGTCCCGTCCGCGGGGTTCACGCTGATGTCGGGTGCGCCGCCGTCGTTCCGCCAAACCCCGCCGATGTAATGCCGTGCGATCTGACTCATCGCTGCACCTCCCCGTCCCCTGAACTCTCGCCTGTCGCGCCCGGAAGGTCCAGGGGGTGGAGCGGGGTTGGGCAGGCTATGGCGGCACCAACGAAGGATCGCTCCCTACCTGCCCTCGCCCTCCAGAAGCCCCATCAGCCCGCTGCGCAGCTATTATCAGCCGCAAAGGCGCGGTGACGGAGGTGATCCTGGGCGAAAGGCGGGTTGAGCCATGAGACGCATCATTCTTTGTGTCGCGCTGGTCCTTGGCGCTTTGGCGATGCCTGCGCAAGCCGACCAGGCTGATCTCACGCAGGAGGTTCGGGCCACCCTCGACAGCTTCAGAAAGGCTCGTGATTTCCCTGGCGTAACAGCGGCTTACGTTCTGCGCGATGGGGTGATGCGCTCTTTACCGGAGAGGCGCTGGAGGTCTCTTACCTGGACCGGCTGCTTGATGCCGTCCCGGTCGATCCCGAGGCGCTCAATGTGCACTATGGCAGCGGCGTGGCGATCTATGAAAGAACGCCTTTGGGGGACAGTCTATGGCCATGGCGGGTGGGTGCCGGGGTATGTCTCTAGCCTCCGGCACTACGCCGATCACGGCGTCGCAATTGCCTTTCAGATCAACACGGATGTGGGGGTTCTGGAGGACTTCTCCGATCTGGTTCCAAACCTTGAGGCCGCCTTGGCCGATCTTCTGGTTGGCCGCGTGGAACCGTCGAGGGACTGACGCAACGATCGACCATCAGATCGCGATGACAGGGTCCGCCGGGCCGACCCGGTGTGACCTTTTGGGTGCGGGGTGAGACATCCAAAGCCTTGATTTAGGGGACGGTCCGTGCACTCTCACAACCAAAAGGGATTTAAATGATGGCATTCTTACGCGGTCTTCTGGTCGTTCTCTTTGGCCTTGGTGTTGCACACCCGGCTTCGGCTCAAGACGCTCCCCTCCGCCCCGCAATTCTGATGACCGTCAACTCCGGTGAATTCGGCGTCACACGGCAGTTCTTTGGCCATATCGTCGCCCGGCAGACGGTTGATCTCGCCTTTCAGGTGAGCGGTCAGATTGTCGAGTTCCCGGCCCAAGAGGGGGAGGTGATCCCGTCAGGCGAATTGGTGGCTGAGCTTGATCTTGAGCCGTTCGAATTGCAGGTGCGCCAGGCGGAACTGCAACTGGAACAGGCCGAACGCGCCTTGAACCGGTTGCAGCAACTGACCGTCTCGGTGACCGAGGTTCAATTGCAGGACGCCGAAACCCAAGTGGGCCTCGCCGGCGTCTCGCTCAGGAATGCCGAAGTGGCGTTGGACAATGCCACGTTGCTGGCGCCATTCGACGCGCTGGTGGCTACGCGCAATGTCGCGAATTTCTCCACTGTCGGTCAGGGCGCGCCGGTTGTCCGGCTGCACGATATGTCCGAGCTCAGGGTGGAAATCGACGTGCCGGAAATCCTCTTCCAGCGCGCTGGCGACGATGCCGACATCCAATTGCAGGCGCAATTCCCGACCAGCGACACGATCTATCCGCTGGAAGTGCGGGAGTTTAATGCCGAGGCCTCCTCGGTCGGGCAAAGCTTCCGCCTGACGCTCGCGATCCCGGCGGATGCGGGTGTCTCGGCCTTGCCGGGAAGCTCCGTTGTCGTGCTGGCCACGCTTTTCGAAGGCAACGCACCGCTCCTGATCCCTGCGACGGCGCTGCGTATCGCCAATGACGGCGCCACTTCGGTTCTGCGCTTTGTGTCGGATGATGGCACAACCGGGACGGTGGAAGAGGTCCCGGTGACCGTCGCGGCCAATCGAGACGGCCTCATCTCCATCGCCGAGGGGTTAAACTCCGGTGATGAAATCGTCCGCACCGGCGCCCATGCGCTTGAGCCCGGGCAGATGGTGCGCCGCTTCGAAGGGTTCTCAAATTGAGCGGGTCGGCGTTTTCGATCGCGCGGGGGTCGATCGACAAACCGATCCTGACCTGGCTGGTGATTTTGATCTGCCTTTTCGGCGGGATTTGGGGGTTCATGTCCCTTGGCCGCCTGGAAGACCCGGCCTTCACGATCAAACAGGCGGTTGTGGTCACGCAATATCCCGGCGCTTCGGCCGAAGAGGTGATGATCGAGGTCTCCGAACCGCTCGAAGCCGCGATCCAGCGGATGGGCGAGGTGCATCGCGTCACCTCCCGCAATATGCCGGGCATGTCGCGCCTGGATGTCGAGGTGCAGGACACCTATTCCGGCGACGAACTGCCTCAGATCTGGACCGAGTTGCGTCAGCGCATCGACGCGGTCCGGGGGGATTTGCCCGAAGGCGCCCGAACGCCGTTTGTCGATGATGGGTTTGGCGATGTTTATGGCATCTTCTTTGCCGTGACCGCGCCTGGCCTGAACGACGCTGAGCGACACCAACTGGCGACCTTCCTCAGGCGAGAGCTTTTGGCCGTCGATGGCGTGGCAGATGTCGACGTGGCGGGCCTGCCGGAAGAGGCGATTTTTGTTGAGCCCAATATGGCCATCACCGCCAATCTTGGGATCAACCCGCAAGCCCTGGTCCAAGCCATTGCCAGTGCCGATTCCGTGGCGGCGGCGGGCTCGATTGACCGTGATGACGGCGCGCGGATTAGGATTCAGACGCCGGAAGGGTCGGATAGCGTCTCGGAAATCGCCTCGCTCACAATTGGGGTCGGCGGCGACACGATCAATCTGATTGACATTGCCGATGTCAGCCGTGGGCGCGCCGACAACCCCGATCAGATCATCCGCTTCAACGGGGAAGAGGCCTTCACAATTGGGGTCGCGGGCCTGAGCGATGAGAATATCGTTGAGATCGGCAACCGGGTGGACATCCGCCTGGATGAGCTTTTGCCCGAAATCCCTTATGGGGTGGAGCTGCATCCGATCTATCAGCAGCATGTCGTGGTGGATGAGTCCTCAAACGGGTTTCTCATCAACCTGGCCATGTCCGTTGGGATTGTGGTTCTGGTTCTGGGCCTCTTCATGGGGCCACGCGCCGCGGTTGTGGTGGGCTCCACGCTTCTGCTGACCGTGGTCGGCACCCTCCTTTTCATGGCGATCTTTTCGATCGAAATGGAGCGTATCTCTCTCGGCGCGTTGATCATCGCGATGGGGATGTTGGTCGATAACGCCATTGTGGTGGCTGAGGGGATGCAGATTGCGATGGCACGGGGCAAATCCTCTCGCGATGCCGCGGAGGAGGCCGCCGGGAAAACGCAAATCCCGCTTCTGGGCGCGACCGTCATTGGGATCATGGCCTTTGCGGGGATTGGGCTCTCGCCGGATTCCACGGGTGAGTTCATGTTCTCGCTCTTCGCCGTCATCGGCATTTCGCTGATGCTGTCTTGGGTCTTGGCGATCACCGTCACCCCGCTTTTGGGCCATTACGTCTTCAAACAAGGCTCCGAGGATGCCGCCGACGCCTATAGCGGCCTTTTCTTCCGCGCCTATGCGGCAACTTTGCGGGCCGCATTGCGGTTCCGGTGGGGGGTCTTGCTGCTCCTCGTTGCGGTCACCGCCGCCTGTTATGTGGGCTTTGGCCAGGTGCGCCAACAGTTCTTCCCAAACTCAAACACGCCGATCTTCCTGACCCATCTGACCATGCGCCAAGGCACACCGATTGCCGAGACCGCCGAACGGATGGCGGTGTTGGAGGCGTTTTTGGCGGAGCGGGAGGATGTCGTCTCGGTCTCCAGCTTCACCGGCCAAGGCGCAACCCGCTTCCTTCTGACCTATACCAGTGAGCCGACGAACCCGGCTTATGGCCACCTCATCATCCGCACCCCGAGCCTTGAGGAAATCCCCACCGTCCAGGCAGAGCTAGAGGCCTTTGCCGCAGACGTGATCCCAGAAGCCGAGTTCCGCACCGAACGCATGGTCTTTGGCCCGGGCGGCGGCAGCCCGATCGCCGTGCGGTTTTCGGGCGGCGATCGAGAGGTGTTGCGCGATCTGGCGGACCAAGCGATGGCCGCGATGGTGGGTGCCTCGGACAACATCCTGCACCCGCGCCTCGACTGGCGTGAGCAAGAACTTGTGCTGCGCCCCAATTACAACACCGACCGCGCCCAGGCCGCTGGTGTCACGCGGGACGATGTTGCGCAAATCCTCCGCTTCGCGACCGAAGGGGAAGTGACGGGCACCTATCGCGAAGACGAACGCTCCATCCCCATCATTCTCAGGATGAGCCCCGGCGGCGATACCGGGGTGCTTGACCAGGTCACCATCGCCCAAGACGGCGAGACGCTTCTGTCGCTTGAACAGGTGGTGGATGGGTTCTCGCTGGAAGCGCAGGATACGCTGATCATGCGCCGCGACCGCCTGCCCACCATCACCGTTGGCGCCTCGATCCCGAACGAACGCACCGCAGCGGAGGTCCATGCCGAAGTGCGCGCGGCGGTGGAGGCCATAGCACTTCCCGTCGGATATCGGATGGAATGGGGCGGGGAGTTCGAAAACTCCAACAACGCCAATGCCAGTTTGGGCGCGCAACTGCCCATCACCGCGCTGATTATGGTCCTGATCTCGGTCCTCCTCTTCAACGCGGTACGGCAGCCGCTGATCATCTGGTTTCTGGTGCCGATGTCGGTGAATGGGGTGGTGCTTGGCCTTTTGGGCACTGGGCTGCCTTTCACCTTCACCGCGCTTCTGGGGCTCTTGAGCCTGTCTGGCATGTTGATCAAAAACGGGATTGTGCTGGTGGAGGAGATCGACCTGGTGAAGGCCCAAGGCGGCCCGTTGCGCACCGCGATTGTGGAGGCCTCGACGTCGCGTTTGCGCCCCGTGCTCTTGGCGGCAAGCACAACGATCCTTGGGATGATCCCGCTTTTGGGGGATGCGTTCTTCATCTCCATGGCGGTCACGATCATGGGCGGTTTGGCTTTCGCCTCGATCCTGACGCTGGTCGCAGCACCGGTTCTTTATGACGTGTTTTTCGGCGGCAAAGCGTCCGAAAAGGACATCCCTGCCGCCGCTGCCAGCGCTTGAGCGAACCCGGAGGGGTTAGGCCGCCGCCGCGCGCTCAGCGGCTTTCTCGGGCAGGCCGGTGTTCCCATCCTGGTATTTGAAATGGAAGGTTGTGCCAGTCAGTTTCCAATCTCCCACCCGCTTCAGCGTGATGGTGTAGGTGCCCACAACGGTCCAAACCGTCCCGCCGCCCGCATCCGCGATCACATGGGTTGCGGTGCCATAGCACGCGACCTTGGCCTTATCACCGTCCACCGAGATGTCGAGATTGCCGATCTGGTGGTGGGTGTGATCGAAACCCGGGAGGAAGCCTTTCCACCCCTTCAAGATTTGGGTCGGGGCGAGGTCCGCCGCCTCCCCTGCCCCAAAGCTGGAGTAATCGAGGTGGTAAGGGTTGGCCATCAGCGCCTCGGCCATGGCCCACTCCCGGTCATCGACGGCTTTGAAGAAACGCGCGACGGTATTTGCGATCTCGGTGGTCATCTGTCCACTCCTCGCTCTGATCACGCGTGCCCAAAATCGGCCACAGCACCCGCCGCCGCGACCACAACATCTTCGCGGTCATAGAAGTCGAACTGCGTGACATCTTCGGCCAGCCACAGCTTCTCCAACGGGGCCGTCATGCGCGCCTCATAAGCCGGGACCCCGTCGGGCAATGCAATCGACGGAGAACCCACCATCAGCATCGGTTTCTCCAACCGGTCCGCTGAGGCCATCGCGTCATAGGTGAGCCAGGGTTTCCAACTCGCCAAGCTGAACTTGTTGTCATAGGCCGGGATCAGCCCGCGGTCTTCTTCCGTGTAGTATGGCGCTTGGTACATGAGCGACGTGTCGTCGGTGGCGGACGCCGCAGTGATGACCTGATCGGCGGCCCCCTCGGCCTCGGACAAAGCGATCAGGTTGGCGGTGGCCTCAGCGCCGCCATAGATCCCCTCGGCCATCGGGCGATCATGCAGCCAAGGCGCAATCAGCGCGACCCGGCGAAAGGCGGGCGTATCGGCCACGGCCGCGGCCATATAGCCCGACGAGGCACAGACCCCGACGCCGGTCAGGTTCGACGCATCGACCCCATCAAGGCCGGCCAAGAACTCAACCGCCGCCTTAATATCAGCGGTTTTGACGGCGGGGTCTTCAACATAACGCGGGGCGCCGTCGCTCTCCCCCCACCCGGTGAAATCGAAGGTCAGCGCTGCGAAGCCGCGCGCCGCAAGCTCTCGCGCATAGGTGCCGGGCATCTGCTCCTTCACGGTTGTCCAGGCGCCCGTCACAACCGCGCCCGGCAGCGCGCCGGTGGCGTCTTCGGGGGTGTAAAGCACACCCCTCAGCGTCACGCCGTTGCTGTCGAAGCTGACCGCGCGCTCGGTAATGCCAGGTTTGGGGGAGGTTTGAAGGGAAATACGGGTCTCAGTCATGGGTCCTGTCCTTTGGTCAGCGTTTCCGGCGGCGTCAGCTTTTCTTGAGCGGGACGCCCGATGACCAAAGAGATACGAAATGCCCGGGCCCGGGACTTGCACCAGTATGCTTGGTTTTTGAAGGATACGGTGCTCAGGCCGTCTTTGTGGCCCGAAAGCTGCGCGGGGTCTGCCCCGTCACCTGCTTGAAACTGCGGGAAAAATGCGCCTGGTCCGCGAACCCGCAATCAAGCGCGATTTCCCCCAAGGGACGGGTGGCGTCCTCCATCATCTTCATCGCCTGCTCAATCCGGTAAGCCATGACATATTGCATGGGCGTCGAGCCAAGTGTCTCTTTGAAGACGCGCGAGAAATGCGAGGGGCTCATGCCGGCCTCAGCGGCCAATTCGTCCACGGTGATGGTCCGATCGAGACGGGTCTGCACAAAGGCCAAGACCCGCTGATAATGGCGCGAGGTGAAGCGGGCAGAAAGCGCGACCTCCTCCGCCCGCCGTTTGCCGTAGCGTTGCAGCAATTTGACCAACAGAACACGACTGAGCGCCTCAAACATGACCGTCGATGGCATGTCATTCATCTCCAGCGCATCGCGCAGCATAACCCCCGCGGCACAGAGATCAGGGTCGGAGAAAAGCGGCAAGTCCCGGAATTGCTGGGGGTCGAGCAGCATGCCCAATTCTGTTTGCGCAAACCGCTCGACCTTCATGGGGTCAAGCGTCACGACAATCACGTCGGACCGGGCATACCACCGCCACCCGGATCGCATACCCGCGGGGGTCACGATGATGTCGTCTTTCTGAAAGGTGAAATCCAGCACCTCGCCATCGCGCCAGTTCTGAACGCGGTGCGGGCTGTCGCTGAGATTAAGCAGCACGTGATGTTCCGAAAACACCTCGGTCGGCATCACATCCGGCTCCGCCTGGAAATACCGCACAGACATCAGCGCGGCGGCCGAGGGGTGCTCCATCTCGTCGCTGTTGAGAAGCGGGCTGGAGGGATAGATGTCGTCGTATCTGAGGGGCAAATCCGGGGTCCTGAGGTGTTGAGATCGCGGGGGTGATCTCAAGAGCGGAGCAAACCCGCCAGATTGGCGTAATGCAACCAACCTGATGCCATCTTGTGCCAGTTCATGTCTGAGGCAAGCCGCGCCCAGGCTTAAGTCGAGACGGCGTGAACAGGTGGCGAGGCCGACTCTAGACCCAAAGGACTCGCGGCGCGCTACGGAAACTCTAGCATCGCACCCAATCGGACGTCGCGATGCTCAGCATCGCAGATTTGCGGGAAGCTCAGCGAAGCCTCAGCAGCACGTTGCTCGATTGCCGCCAACATGTCAGGGGCCGCATTCTCGGTGTGGAGCCCCAACACATCGCATAAACGCGCAATCGGTCGGCTGTCGCCAAGCGCCTCAAGATCCCAAATCCACACGTAGCCATCAAGGGATGCGGTGGCGAGCGCCCGATTGTCGGAGGTCAAAGATAAATCGTCCACCGGCAAATTGTGGCCGTAGAGGCCAAAAAGAAACGCTCCGCCCTGAGCGCGACGCACGAGGACATCGCCATTGCGGAACCCTGTTGCAAGAAAGGCGCCGTCCGCCGACACGGCGAGGCTGTCGATCGAGTACCCGTTTAGTGAGCGGCTTGCCTCGGTCGGTGCGATCTCATTCAAGAGCTCACCGGTCTGGCCATCCCAGTAACGGAGAATGCCGTCAAATGACCCCGTCACCAGAATGCGCCCATCCGGCGGCAGAAATCTCACCCGCAGCACCTGGTCTCTGTTGCCGCCAGTCCGCTCCTGGGACGGCAAGCCATCTAACTCAAGAAGCAACTCACCAGTACTGGCATCTATAACATCGACCGTATTGTCCCAGGTTGCCACGGCCAAACGGGCTCCATCCGGTGAGATCGCCAGGTCATTGACGCGGTTCGGAGTACCGCTATTTCCCCCTCCGATCAGTCGCGGTGTGTAGTTGGAAAAAGCGCCACTCGGGGCAAGCGATTCATCATCCCACACTCGAATGGCCACTTCCGCCGCACCCGAGAATAAGATCGGTTCGGTTGGCGAAAAGACGACGGCAGTGCCGTAGGCGTCCTCCGGAAACAGTTGGTATTCGACACCGACAAGATCGCTCTCGGTGTCCCACAGGTTTAAAAGCTCATCGCCACCGACACTGGCAAGCCTGCGTCCGTCCGGCGAGATCCTCAGGGCCGTGACGAAGGGGCTGTGCGCCCGAACGGCCGTATCATAGGCTTGGTTGGCCCGGTTGAATTGCCAGATCTCACCTTGATTGGTGCCGATGTAGAGCCGGTTTGTATCTGGGTGGAACTCGACTGCCTTTACCGCACCCTCAACTGGCGGACCGATCATCAATGGAAAAGCATAGTAATTCGAGGCCGCGCTCGCGAAGAGGCGACGATGCCTGTCTGGCACAAGACCGTCGCGTCGAGGGATAGTTGCCGCCAAAGCAAACAGGGCCGCCTCTTCATACTGACGTGCCTCCAAAGCCAATTCCGCTTGTGACGCAAAGGCATTGGCCCGCTGCGCCTCATCGCTGATCAGACTGTTCTGCCACCAGATCCCAAGAAGCATTGCGGTGACAACAACCGACAGAAGGACCGCGCCGCTGCCAAGCAAGGCGCGCCGTCGCCTGGATTCCACGCGTCGCGCCGTGAACGACCGTTTGAGCGCCTCAATGGTCTCGGGCGAGGGGCCGTCTTCGGGCCGGTCCTGCCTGTCCTCAATCCAAAGCCACTCGGCCTCGACAATGCGCGCTCCAAGCTCCGTCCCGCGGCCAACATCTAACGCCCCGTTGAGATTGATGATGATCGGAGCTCGGTCGGTCTGCACGAAGCGGTCCAACTCGGCTTTGACCCAGGGGGATCGAAGTGCCTCCGGCCCCGCCACCACGACAAGTGACCGACTCATCCTAATCCGTCTGTCGGTCTGCGCCCCCAGATCATCGCCAGCGACATAGACCGATGTATCCAAGAAGACCGAGTAGCCTTCTTCCTTCAGTCCCCTGTACAGCTTCTTTGGATAATCGGTCCCGTCGTCATGTGCATAGGAAATGAAATAGTCATATCCAAACAGCCAATCGGCCACTCTTTCTAAAAGACGCATTACGACCCTCCGAACCGACACTCACCAAACGGCCTGCAGCTTGGCTAAAATGTCGCCCGACAGGGCCGTGAATACAAGACAATGGGTTTGTTGCAGAGAGTCTTGAATTGGTGCGCTTTCCGGTTGGGCCACGCCTTTTTGAACAGAGGACAATTCGGACGGCTCAATAGAGCTCATCTGCACAAAGGGTTTCGAGCGGTCACAAAATGGTGCGGGTGGAGGGACTTGAACCCCCACGCCTTGCGGCGCCAGAACCTAAATCTGGTGCGTCTACCAATTCCGCCACACCCGCGTCCGGCGGCCCTCTTACCAGACGGATTCGCCACAGGGTAGAGGCAAATCGCAGCCCGCGGGCGTGACGCGTCGGGGCGGATCGGCTATGATCCCGGGCAAGGACAGTGCGGAGATGCGCCCGACAAAAAGAGGCGCCCCGCCGATGAGGCAGGACAGGCAAGACGGCGATGCCGGTTTTTTCGGTATGGATGCTCGATGAAAGCCAAATCTCCATTTCTGGGGGTGAGGAGCTGTCGGGCTATACCCAAGGCGATGGCAGCCATCTGGACGGGCTGACAATCACGCTCAATTCCAATGCCTGGACCGAGACCTTCGTCCGCGACAATGACAGCTATTTTGAGGACAACCGCGGTGGCGGGGACCGCAATCAGCGGCTCGACGAAGAAATTGAGATCAACGGGCAGACCTATTCGGCCAATGCGCGCGTCGAAGCGGAGTATCAGCTGACGGTCCAGGACCCTGACGGCAACACCTACACGCTGATTGGCTACAATATCAACGAAGCGGGCAGCCCCTACCCCTCTTACGGGACGGTTGAGGGCCTGTCTTTTGTTGGGGGTGAAGCGGGCTTTCCCCCGGTTGGGGTGCCGCTGACGGTGATCTCGTCGAATGAGGGCCCGGTTGGCACAGCAACGCCTTACGCCGATTATGCCTTCCCGCCCTGTTTCACGCCCGGCACAAAGATCGCCACGCCGGATGGCCCGCGCTTGGTGGAAGAGATCGCCGTCGGCGATTTGGTTCTGACGCGTGATGCGGGGCCGCAGCCGGTCGTCTGGATTGGGAATGTGCATGTGGATGCCGCGCGGCTTGAGGAGGAACCGGCCTTTCGCCCCATTCGGCTAAAGAAGGACGCGCTTGGGATTGGGCGCCCGAACCGGGATATGCACCTCTCTCCGCAGCATCGCGTGTTGTTGACGGATTGGCGGGCGGAGCTCTTGTTCGGCGACCGTCAGGTTCTGGCTGCCGCCGCGCATCTGGTGGATGGCCATGACATTCTGCCGGATCCTGAAGTCGGCGAGATCACCTATATTCACCTCTTCTGCGACAGCCATCAGATCCTCTTTGCCGATGGGTTGGAGGCGGAAAGCTTCCGACCCGGCCCTGCCGCCCTGGCCGGGATAGACCCCGCCGCGCGGGCGGAGCTTTTGGGGCTTTTCCCGGCTTTGGCGGGGCTTTCTGCCGGTGAGGACAGCCCCATGCCCGCCTGTCGCCGGATGTTGCGGAAATGGGAAACCAATGTGCTGACGGGCCAATCTGCAACACTATGCCTGGCTGGATAAGACAAGGGTTTTGGGAAATTCGCCAAGCTGAGGTAAGCTTTTGTCAACGATAAAGAGGCAAGATTGCCCGCAGAACTGAGCAGGAACTCTGATGAGCGCACCGGACCAACGGCCTGAGGCCGCGTCACCGGTCCAAGCGGACACACGGCTTGACGCCGCGCTGCCCCTTGGCACTGAAATCGTCACTCTCGATGGGTTGATCCCGATTGAGCATCTTTTGCCGGGGGATCGGGTCATCACGCGGGATGCGGGCGCCCAACGGCTTCGCGCGGTTGTGCGCCGGCGTGTGCCCGACAATCTCCGGATGGTGACGGTGACGCGGGATGCGCTTGGCGGCAAACCGGACGCCGATATCGTGCTTCTGCCCCATCAGCGGATCCTGATCCGCGATTGGCGCGCAAAGACGCTTTATGGCGCGCCGCAGGTGAAGATTGCCGCCGCGCGGCTGATTGATGGGGAATATGTGCGGTGGGCCGAGACGAAGCCGACCCATGTCATGTCACTCCATTTCGACCGCCTCCACATCGTCTATGCGGGCGGGCTGGAGCTGCAAAGCGCAAATAGACATCTGGAACCGGGCTTCGGCGTGCAATAGCCCCGAAGCTCACTCATGATGTGACCGTCGTTAGGGGGCCAGCCCCCGTCGCGTTCCGCGACTCCCCCGGAGTATTTCAGAAGCAAAGAGGGGCAGGCCAGTGACGGCGCCGGGTCAGGAGAGGCCGGATGCCGGTGTGTGAGGAGCAAAGCGGGCGAGACATCTGCTGAAGTTTTCCTGGCCAAATGGCGCATCGGGCGCGATGGATCAGGTATCCTTGTTGGACTCGGCTCCCTTCTCCTTTTCTTTCTGCTCCCGCTCGTATTCCTTTTCGAGCGCGTCCATCGGCGTCATCCACAGTTTGGGATAGCTCACGCTTTTTCTTGGGATGTCAGCCAGAAACCGGTCCGATCCGACGACCGCCGGGTCGACCTTCACTCTGTATTCGTAGAGTTTGACCTGCCGGTCCATGCCGCCAATCTCCTCCCCGTCTTCGGTGAACCACGGGCTTCGGTCGAAGATGTGCCTCACTTGTTCATTTGCGCGAAAACCCGCGCGATGGTGCCCCTTCTGCTTTGAAAAGACCCAAACCGTGACTTGAGCCATCTCAAGCACTCCAATCATGGTTTTCTGAATGGAGAAACGGTACCGCGCGGCGTTGCCGTGGTCAAACCGGGCTGAGGCAGGGGCGCCTGTCCGTCAGGGGGTGTGAGACGGCGCATCACCCGCCGCAAGCGCGCGGAAGACCTTTGGCAGCGTCTCGGGCAAATCCTCGGCGATGAGGCCGGGACCGAAGGCACGAGCGGCCTCCACATGCAGCCAGGCGCCCATTTCGGCGGCTTTTCTGGCCCCAAATCCGCGCGCCATGAGCCCGATAATCAGCCCCGCCAGAACATCGCCCGATCCGGCCGTGGCGAGCCAAGGCACCGCCCGGTCCTCCACGGCGGCATGAACCGACACGGCACCGCGCCTGTCAGCGATAACGGTGTCGACGCCTTTCAAGAGGACAACCGCCTCGCTCTCACCCGCTGCCGCGCGGGTGGCGTCGACACGGGAATAGGCTGGACCGGTTTTGCTTGCGTCGTCCAACCGGTCGGCCAAATCGGGGAAAAGCCGCGCGAACTCGCCAAAATGGGGAGTCAGAACAGCGTCGTAGAGGTCCTTTCGAAGGGCGGGTGTGTCAGTGACATGGGTCAGCGCATCCGCATCAAGGAGGGTACCAAGCGTGTGTTTGGGGTGCGTCAACACCGCTTTCACCAGCGCCTTCCCCCGCGCATCGAGGCCTAGGCCCGGGCCGATCAAGATGGCATTGACGCGCCGCGTCTTTAGAAAGTCAGTGAGATGTTTTGGCGTCTCGATGACCGCGGTCATAACCGCATCAAGGCGGGCGGCGTTTTCCGCAAGCGCCTCTGCCGGGCAGCCAAGCGTGACAAGCCCCGCGCCCACGCGCAGCGCGGCGCGAGCCGCCAATCGGGCCGCGCCACCCTTCCCGGCGCCCCCGGCCAACACCAGAACATGGCCGTGATTGTATTTGTGCAAGCCTTCGCGCGCACCCCAATTCTGGGCGAGGCCTTTGTCGAGCGCTGCCGCATCAGCCCGTGTGAGACGCACCTCACTCACACGCTCATGAAGGGGCAGGTTACCCGGCGGATCGAGACCAATATCGGCCACGCGAACCTGCCCGCACCAGGCCGGGCCTCCGCCGATCCGGTGCCCCACACGTGGTCGGTGGAAGGTCACGGTTAGGTCGGCTTGCAGAATATCGGCCTCTCGCCGGTCATTGGTGCTTAGGACACGGCCTGAATCCGAACAGAGGCCTGAGGGCACATCGACCGCCACGATCTTGGGCGGATGTGGCACCGGTGGCTCGGTCATGCCGCGGCAGATCATGGAGAGGCGTCCAAGGCCTTCTTCCATGTCCTCACCCGCCCCTTCTGGGAATGGTCGCGTGAGCCCGGCACCGAAGATCGCGTCGATCACAAGATCGACACTCTCCAGGCCCTCGAACGCGTCGGCATCCATGTCGCGGATGGCGCCCATTTCCGCCCACCGCTCATAATTCACCTTCGCGTCCGGCGGCAGCTTGTCGGGGTCACCGTAGAGAAACAGCTCCACCTCCCAACCCCACTCCTTCAACAGCCGCGCGATCACAAACCCATCGCCGCCATTATTGCCTGGCCCGCAGAGCACAACCGCCCGATGCGGCGCAGCCTGCAATTCCGGCCATTCCGCAAAAATCGCCTCCACCACGCCGCGGCCCGCGCGCTCCATCAGCTCCAGGCCCGTGACCGCGCCGCTGTCTATCGCCGCCCCCTCAATCGCCCGCATCTGCGCCGCTGTAAGAAGCTCCATCACCGCCCCCGATTCAGTTCTGCCTGTTTTTTGTGCGCAACGCCCATTTTGCGATCACACCCCTAGGGAATCCGGCCCCGGCACCCCCCGCGCCACGCTACCCGATTGCCGCTGGCGGCACAAAATGGTGTCACGGGGCCGCGCGCGGGCAGTTATGCGGAGGAGCTTGGGGGATATGAAGAAAATCGAAGCCATTATCAAACCGTTCAAACTCGATGAGGTCAAAGAAGCCCTGCAAGAGATCGGCATCCAGGGCCTCAGCGTCACCGAAGTCAAAGGTTTCGGGCGCCAGAAAGGCCATACCGAGCTTTATCGCGGCGCGGAATATGTGGTGGATTTCCTGCCCAAGGTCAAAATCGAGGTGGTTCTGGCCGATGACCAGGTCGATGGCGCAATTGACGCCATTATCGACGCCGCCAAGACCGACAAGATCGGGGACGGGAAGATCTTCGTCTCGCCCATCGAACAGGCGATCCGCATCCGCACCAAGGAATCCGGCGAAGACGCGCTTTAGGCGCCCCGCCCCCAGAAACCGTCAATAGACCATTTACGCTAAGGGAAGGTCACGATGAGCAAAGACAAGGTTCTAGGAATGATCCGCGACGAGGATGTCGATTATGTCGATATCCGCTTCACCGATCCGCGCGGCAAGCTTCAGCACGTCACGGTAATGGCGCATCTGGTTGATGAGGATTTCCTTGAGGAAGGCTTCATGTTCGACGGTTCCTCGATTGCCGGGTGGAAAGGCATTGAGGCGTCGGACATGAAACTGATGCCCGATACCGAAAGCGCCTATATCGATCCGTTCTACGCGGAAAAGACGCTGTGCCTGCATTGCTCGATCCTGGAGCCGGACACGGGCGAGGCCTATGAGCGTGACCCGCGCGGCACTGCGGAAAAGGCCGAGGCTTATCTGAAATCCTCCGGCATCGGCGATGTCGCCTATTTCGGGCCGGAAGCGGAGTTCTTCCTCTTCGACGATGTGCGCTTCTCGGTTGAGATGAACAAGGTCTCTTATGAGGTCGACGCCCAAGACGCCGCTTGGAACACAGATGCGGAATATGAAATGGGCAATATGGGCCACCGGCCCGGTGTCAAAGGCGGGTATTTCCCGGTGAACCCGACCGATGCCAGCCATGATTTGCGCTCGGAAATGCTGTCCACAATGAAGCGGATCGGCATGGATGTGGACAAGCACCACCATGAGGTTGCGTCCTGTCAGCATGAACTTGGGCTGGTGTTCTCGTCGCTCACCAAACAGGCCGATGAGTTGCAAAAGTATAAGTATGTGATCCACAACGTGGCCCATGCTTATGGCAAATCGGCGACCTTCATGCCAAAGCCGATTGCGGGCGATAACGGTACCGGCATGCATGTGAACATGTCGATCTGGAAAGACGGCAAGCCCTTGTTTGCAGGCGATAAATACGCCGATCTCAGCGACGAGGCGCTCTATTTCATCGGCGGCGTGTTGAAACACGCGA
>JANQNZ010000270.1 GCA_028279315.1 Rhodophyticola sp.
TTTTTGCACCCGCGCTTGGCCATGGCATCTATGCGCTTCTGTTCCTTGCGCTGGTGACCTTCCTGCCAACCGCGCTGGCCGCGCCGTGGCTCTCCTTCGCTTTGCCGCTTGCGGGCATTCTCGGCTCGCTTGTGGCCGGTGGTCTGACCCGGGTTTTGGCGCCGGGGCGGTTAGTGGCCTTTGGCTTTCTGGCGATGGCGCTTGTCTTTGGCATCTGCCTTTTCGCCGCGCCCGCCGCGCCGATCCTGTCTGTGATCGCGATGGTCATCAGCGGGGTTGTGGCGGGCGCCGGGTTTGCGGCCGTCCCCTGGCTCAACCCAGGCCAGTCAGACCGGGCGCTGGCCAATGGCGCGCTTGCACAGCTTGGCAATGTCGGGACCTTCGCGGGCACACCGCTTTTGGCGGCGTTTGGGGCCGCAGCCTCCCTGCCGATGGCCGTCATTGTTGGCGTCATCGCGGCGGCCTTGACCGGCCTTGTCTACCGCGCGGCGATGCGCGAGGGGCAAGCCTGATCACAGCTGTCAGCATGTTCTCTCTTCGTTCGCATTTTTCGATTGGAGACTCAGGCCCGAACGCCTATGTCTTAAGCGACGGTAAACGGGGGCCTCGATGGCGGAGCTGAAACAGATTGAGGTGCGCGGCGCGCGGGAGCACAACCTCAAGAGCATCGACGTGGATATTCCGCGCGATCAGCTGGTGGTGATCACCGGGCTGTCGGGTTCCGGCAAATCCTCGCTCGCCTTCGATACGATTTATGCGGAAGGCCAGCGGCGCTATGTCGAAAGCCTGTCGGCCTATGCGCGGCAATTCCTCGACATGATGGAAAAGCCCGATGTGGATCATATCGCGGGGCTCAGCCCCGCGATTTCCATCGAGCAGAAGACGACGTCGAAGAACCCACGCTCGACGGTCGGCACCGTGACGGAGATTTACGACTACCTCCGCCTGCTTTTTGCCCGGGTCGGCACGCCCTATTCGCCTGCTACCGGCCTGCCGATTGAGGCGCAGCAGGTGCAGGACATGGTCGACCGCGTGATGGCGATGGAGGAGGGGACGCGCGCCTATCTCCTCGCCCCCATCGTGCGCGACCGGAAAGGCGAATACCGCAAGGAATTCCTGGAGCTGCGCAAACAGGGCTTCCAGCGCGTGAAGGTGGATGGCGCCTTCTATGAATTGGACGAGCCGCCGACGCTGGATAAGAAATTCCGCCACGATATCGATGTGGTGGTGGATCGTATTGTGGTCCGCGAGGGCGCCGAGACGCGGCTTGCTGACAGTTTCCGCACCGCGCTCGATCTGGCTGATGGCATCGCGGTTTTAGAGACGGCGCCAAAACAGGGGGAGGGGGAACCTGAGCGCATCACCTTCTCAGAAAACTTCGCCTGCCCGGTTTCCGGTTTCACCATCCCTGAGATCGAACCACGGCTGTTCTCTTTCAACGCACCCTTCGGGGCCTGCCCGGCGTGTGACGGGTTGGGGGTGGAGCTGTTTTTCGATGAACGGCTGGTCGTGCCCGACGCGGCGCTGACCCTGGAAGACGGGGCGCTGGCCCCCTGGCGCAAAGGCAAATCGCCCTATTTCCTGCAGACCATCCAGGCGATTGCGGACCATTACAATTTCGATCCCAAGACCAAATGGAAGGATATCCCAAAGGACATCCAAGAGGTCTTCCTGCGTGGCTCGGGCGACGAAGAAATCCAGTTCCGCTATGACGAAGGCGGCCGGGTCTATCAGGTGAAGCGCAGCTTCGAAGGTGTGATCCCGAATATGGAGCGCCGGTATCGGGAGACGGACTCGGCCTGGATTCGCGAGGAATTCGAGCGCTATCAGAACAACCGCCCCTGCGGCGCTTGTGATGGCTACCGATTGCGCCCCGAGGCGCTGGCGGTGAAAATCGGCCCCGCCGAGGGCAAGCCCGAGGAGCGTCTGCATGTGGGCCAAGTGGTGCAGATGTCGATCAAAGAGGCGGCGGCTTGGATCGATCAAGTGCCCGCCGCGCTGACGGATCAGAAAAACGAGATCGCGCGGGCGATCCTGAAGGAAATTCGGGAACGGCTTGGGTTCCTGAACAATGTGGGTCTGGAATACCTGACGCTCAGCCGGAATGCCGGGACGCTGTCAGGCGGCGAGAGCCAGCGGATTCGCCTGGCCAGTCAGATCGGCTCTGGCCTCACCGGCGTGCTGTATGTGCTGGATGAGCCGTCGATTGGCCTCCATCAACGCGACAATGATCGCCTGCTTGGGACGCTGAAGAACCTGCGCGATCAGGGCAATACCGTGATTGTTGTCGAACATGATGAAGAGGCGATCCGCGAGGCGGATTACGTTTTCGATATCGGCCCCGGCGCCGGGGTGCATGGCGGGCAGATCGTCTCAAAAGGTGCCCCGGCGGAGATCATGGGCGATGCCGCCTCGATCACCGGGCAATACCTTGCCGGCACACGAGAAATCCCGGTGCCTGCCGCGCGCCGAGAGGGCAACGGCAAAACCGTCAGCGTCGTAAAGGCCACGGGCAACAATCTGCAAAAGGTCACGGCGGACTTCCCGCTTGGCAAGTTCATCTGTGTGACGGGTGTCTCGGGCGGGGGCAAATCCACACTCACCATCGAGACCCTGTTCAAAACTGCCTCGATGAAGCTGAATGGTGCGCGCCAGACTCCCGCGCCGTGTGAGACGATCAAGGGGCTGGAGCATCTCGACAAGGTCATCGATATCGACCAGCGGCCCATCGGGCGTACACCGCGCTCGAACCCCGCCACCTATACCGGCGCCTTCACCCCGATCCGCGATTGGTTTGCCGGGCTGCCCGAGGCGAAGGCGCGCGGCTACAAGCCCGGGCGGTTCAGCTTCAACGTGAAAGGCGGGCGGTGCGAGGCCTGCCAGGGCGACGGGGTCATCAAGATCGAGATGCATTTCCTGCCGGATGTCTATGTCACCTGCGAGACCTGCAAAGGCGCGCGCTATAATCGCGAGACTCTGGAGATCAAATTCAAAGGCAAAAGCATCGCCGATGTGCTCGACATGACGGTTGAGGATGCCCAGGAGTTTTTCAAAGCCGTCCCAAGCATCCGTGAGAAGATGGATGCGCTGGTGCGGGTCGGCCTCGGCTATATCAAGGTCGGGCAGCAGGCCACGACGCTATCAGGCGGTGAGGCGCAGCGGGTGAAATTGTCGAAAGAGCTGTCGAAACGCTCTACAGGTCGGACTTTGTATATTCTGGACGAGCCGACCACCGGTTTGCACTTCGAAGATGTTCGAAAACTGCTAGAGGTGCTGCATGAATTGGTGGATCAGGGCAACACGGTTGTGGTGATCGAGCACAATTTAGACGTGGTGAAAACCGCCGATCACATCATCGATATCGGCCCCGAAGGCGGCGATGGCGGCGGCACCATTGTGGCAACCGGCACACCGGAGGAGGTGGCCGAAATTGAGCGCTCCCATACCGGCCGGTATCTCAAGCCGATGCTCGGCAAACGCAAACACGCGGCGGAATAGATGGCGCGCCGCCCCCGTATCGGCCTGGCGCTTGGCTCCGGCGGGGCGCGGGGCTGGTGCCATCTGGGCGCGCTCTCCGCGCTGGAAGAGATGGGTGTCAAACCCGACATGATCGCGGGCTGTTCCATGGGCTCCCTTGTTGGCGCGGCTGAGGCCGGTGGCAAACGGGCGGAGCTGACCGAGTGGGCGCTTGATCTGACCCAATCGAAATTCCTGGGGCTCGTCGATTTGAAGCTCACCGGCGGCGGCTTGGTCGCGGGGCGCGAGATTGCGAATGTTCTGGGTCAATGGGGCCTCGATTGCACCATCGCCGATCTCAAGCTGCCTTTCATCGCTGTCGCGACAAATCTAGAGACCGGGCGCGAAATCTGGCTCCAACACGGGCCGCTTCTGCCCGCAATCCGGGCGTCGCTTGCGATCCCGGGCCTCTTCTCTCCGGCTTATCTGGATGAGCGCTGGATGGTCGACGGCGGGTTAACCAATCCAGTGCCGGTCTCGGTCTGCCGCTCCATGGGCGCTGATGTGGTAATCTCCATCAATCCCAATGCCAAGAATGATGGCCGCGTCTGGACACCGACCACCGAGCAGACCGTTTTGGATCAGCTCCACGATCACCTGGACGCAGTCTTACCGGAGGGATGGCTGCCGCCCCTTGAGGAGAAGGGCCCGCAGGCTCCGCAAGGCTTCGACGTTGTCTCGGCTTCGATCGACATGCTGACGGAGTATCTGAGGCGCACACGCATGGCCGCGGACCCGGCGGATGTGGCGTTGGATGTGCGCCTGTCCGACATGTCGGTGCTGGAGTTCCATTGCGCCGCCCAGGCCATCGACGCAGGGCGCGCGGCGGTTGAGGCGGAGGCCGACCGGATTGCGGCGGTTTGCCGTCTCTAGATGACCAGGGTTTCGGCTTGAGACTGGAATGCCGTGAAGCCCGGATTGATTTTGGCTCAAACCTGAGCCGGGCATCGACAGGCCGTGGGCTGGCGATCTTATTTCTGAGCGGCGCACTTTATCCCAGCCAAATCCGGCCTCGCTCCGATCTCCGCGCCCAGACCAACCCAATCGCCAGACCGCCCGGGCGGCCTGTCGATGCCCGGCGCCTTCGGCGCTATTCGGGCGGGGGATGCAGAAAGGCGGTTATCTAGAGCAGTTGGACTCAGGGGCGGTTCCGATCATTGGTGGCCTAGACCCTGACCCGAAGCGCCTCAAGCCCGTGAAAATGATAGATATCCGCGTATCGCGGCGGCGCGGTGAGCGTGAGGCCCGGGCAACGCTCAAAGAGAATGGGCAAAGCAATCTGCAACTCAAGCCGGGCCAGCGGCGCGCCGACGCAGAAATGCAGGCCCGCCCCAAAGGCGAGATTTGCGGGGCCATCCGTGCGGTCGGGGTGGAACTCCTCCGCGTCTTCATAAACCGCGTTGTCCCGACCGGCGGAGGCCAGAAGCAGCCCAACTTGATCACCACGTTGGAAGGTGTGGCCGAAGACCTCCACCTCCTCATAGGCATAACGGGTGAAAAGGTGCAGTGGCGGATCGTAGCGCATGACTTCCTCCACCAAGAGCGCCGGGTCGGGGCCGGGCCGCGCCCCAGTCTCTAGGCAGAGCTTCACCGCGTTCCCAATTGAATGCACCGTGGCCTCATGGCCGGCATTCAGAAGCAGGATGCAGGTGGTGATTAACTCGTCACTCGACAGCTTCTGGCCATCCTCTTCGGCGGCAATCAGATGGCTGATCAGATCGTCCCGCGGCGTGGTGCGCCGAGTCTCGACATAGCCGCGCATGAAATCCACGAAGGCCTCCGTTGCCGCTACAGCGGCGTCCTCATCACCCCGTGTGCGGCCCGCCTGATACATGCCGACCATGGCGTTCGACCAGGTGAGGAGGTCGGGCGCCATCTCCTCCGGCACGCCGAGTAGCCGGGCGATGATCCGAACGGGCAGGGGGCGGGCGAAGGCGTCAAGCAGGTCGAAACCCTCACCGGGGAATCCGTCAATCAGCTCATGACAGAGCCCGGTGATGTCCGGGCCAAGCGCCTTGATCCGACGGGAGGTGAAGGCGCGCAGGACCAGGCTGCGCAAGCGTGTATGGCGTGGCGGCTCCAGTTCCAGCATGGAATGCGCCTCGACCGCGTAGAACGGGGCCAGATGGTCGGGGATGGGCCTGCGCAGCTCCGCCGGTTCCTCCCGCCCGAAGCGCCGGTCACGGAGGAGGCTGTTCACCGCCTCATGGGTAGTGGCGCAGATGAGATCGTAATCCTGCCAATGGATCAGCGGCCCGGCGCCGCGGGCCGTTGCATAGAACGGATACGGGTTCTGCACAAATTCTGGATCGGTGGGCGATTGCGACAGGGTCTGCATTTCTCAGACCTGCCAGACCGATCGACCGATGAAAAGAGCGCGGCCTAAACGAGGCTTGGCAACCAGAGCACAATCCCAGGGAAAGCGATCAGAACGGCCACGGTCGCCACATCGGCCCCGAAGAAGGGGGAGGCGCCGCGGAACACATCCTGCACCGTAATCGGCATTTTCGAGTCCTGCGCCACACCCGCCACGACAAAGCAGTTGAGCCCAATGGGCGGCGTGATCAAACACAGCTCTGCCATCTTCACCACAATGATGCCAAACCAGATCGCGCATTCCTCTGCCGTCATGCCGAACGCCGCCATCTCTCGCGTGACGTCCGGGCCGCCGTTCAGCGCGATGATCGCGGGGAAGGTGATGGGCAGCGTCAGGATCAACATCCCAATCGCATCCATGAACATGCCTAAGATCACATAGACCAAAAGGATGCAGAGGAGGATGACATAAGGCGAATACTCAAGCCCCGAGATGAAGGCCGCGAAATTGTCCGGCAGTTGCGCGAAGCCTAGGAAGCGGACATAGATCAACACCCCCCAGATCATCGCGAAGATCATGGCGGTCAGCTTCGCCGCCTCCATCAGTGCTGACTTTAGCTGGCCCCATTTCATGCCTTTCCACAGCGCCATGATCAGGACAACAAACGCGCCAAGCGCGCCGGCTTCCGTGGGTGTGGCCCAAGCCCCGTCTTCGCCTCGGTAATAGATCGAGAAGATGATGATGAAGACGACAAAAAGGATCGGGACGGCGCCGGGGAGAGCCGCGAACCGCTCCCCCCAGGTGAAGCCGGTGACGGGCGGGCCGAGGTCCTTGCGGTATTTGGCGAGGCCAATGACAAGCCCGGCATAGATCAATGCAGAGACCATGCCGGGGATGAATCCGGCCAGAAGCAGCTTGCCGACGCTTTCCTCCACGATGATCGCATAGATGACCAGAATGGCGGAGGGTGGGATTAGCGAAGCCAACGTGCCGCCTGCGGCCACAACCCCTGCCGCGAACGCCTTGTCATAGTTCAGCTTCAACATCTCTGGGATCGCGATCCGCGCGAAGACGGCGGACGTGGCCACCGAGGCGCCCGAGACCGCGGCAAACCCCGCAGTGGCAAACACGGTTGAGACCCCAAGCCCGCCTGGCAACCACCCGACCCACCGTTTCGCCGCCTCAAACAGCGCCCGGGTCAGCCCGGCATAATAGGCGAGATAGCCGATGAGGATAAAAGTGGGGATGAGGCTCAGCGCATATCCCGTTGATTTTGAATGTGGAACCTGCCCGGCAAGTTTCAGGGCCGTGACCAGACCCCGATCAAACCCCTGCCGCTGCATGAAGTAGAGGCAAAGCCCAAGGATGCCGATGAAGGCCGCCGCAAAGGCCACCCGCACCCCGATCAGGACCAGAAGCAAGAGCAGGCCCGACAACCAAAGCGAGACCGTGAACATATCCACGCCGTCGAGCAGCGCGCGCATGTCGAGGATCTGATCCATTACCGCATCACGCTCCGTTTGGCGGCGGTCGGATTTGCGTATTTGAAGAAAGATGAAGGGTAGAGGCGCGCGTGCGGGCGGACGTGACGCGTGACCCTCGACCCATCCTTGCCTTCATCTTTCCAGAAATACGCACACATGGCGTTACCCATCCCGTCCCCCGCTCACCGTTTCTGCCTCACGCGCGGCCACACTCATGGCGTCTTCAGGGAGTGGCACGGCGACGGGCCTTGGGTCCCCCGTACGAAGCGCGCGGCCATAGCCCCAAAGCTGCAAGGCTAGCCGGATCGCCAGAAGCGTCAGCGCGACCGGCACCAGAAGCTTCGCGGGCCAGGTGGGCAGGCCGATATCAATCGAACTGTCGGTGGAGAAGAGCGGCACCCCCCAATCGAAGGCGCGCAGGAAATGGTGCCAGGAGCCATAGACAAGGCCGATGGTCACAATCAGCATGAAGAAGACCGATACCCATTCGAAGAGCCAAAGAACCCGGCCCCTCAGCCGCATGACCAAAATGTCCATCCGGATATGCCCGCCTTCGCGCTGGCAATAAGCGAGGCCGAGGAAGGCAAACAGCGCCATCAACTGCTCGGTCCAGTCCACATAGCCATAGACCGGCGCGTTCAGAAGCTTGCGGCCCACCACATTGGCCACCGCCATGAACACCAGCAGAAAAATGACGATCCCACCCGCAAGGTTCAGATTGGCCTCCAGCTTCAGGACCAGGCGATCCATCCGCGAAAGACGGCTGTCATCGGTCAGAACCGAAGAGCTGGTGGCCATGATCGGACCCCTTGTGGGACACGCGGCCCCGGGATGACACGCCCGGGGCCGCGGCCAAGATCAATTGCTTGCGCGCATCTCTTCCAAGGTCGACTGCACAAGATCATAAAGCTCCTGCGCAGGCAGGCCTTGCGCGGCCATGTCGTCGATCCAAGTCTGATGGATCGGCGCGGCGTTTTCGGCGAGCCCGGCAAGCGTCGCGTCGGGGATGGTCACACGCTCGACCCCACGCTCATCAAGGACGGTGTTCCAGCGGTCCAGAAGCTCGCCATAATTGGTGAGGTAATGGTCAATCGCCCCATCCACGGCGGCATCAAGCGCCGCGCGGTGGTCGTCTGAGAGCGCCTCATAAGCGTCGATATTCACCACAACCGGGCAGTTCACCGTGCCGGGGTTCAGGTTCTCGGTCCACCAATCGGCGATGTCGATGGTGCGGAAGCTGAGATGCGCGTGTTGGGCAAAGGCGACCGTGTCGACCACACCGGATTCCATCGCGTTATAGGCCTCAGACGAGGTCACCGAAGTGGGCACACCGCCGACGGAGGAGAAGAGCTCCCCCAATCCGCCCGTGGCGCGGACGCGCATCCCGTCCATCTCTTCCAGGGTGCCGCGGGGCTCGCCCGTGCCGACGAGGTTGTATTGCGGCATGGGGGAGGTCATCAGCATCCGCGCGTTCCATTGTGCCATTTCCTCGGTCACCGCCGGGTGGTCATAGATGGCGTGGCTGACGGCCACTTCCTCTTCCAGGTTCGAGACACCGAGGAAAGGCAGCTCCAGCACCGTGATCGCCCGGTTCTTGTCACGGTGATAGCCAGCGCAGAACTGAGCCATCTCGAACGCACCGATGGAGATCCCGTCCAGGTTCTCCCGGTTATTCGACAACCCGCCATAGCTGATATTCATGGTGAACGCACCGCCCGTGGCCTCGGCCACCGCATCGGCCAGATGGTGCACATGTTCGGTGAAGGCCCGGCGTTGGCCCCAAAGCGAGACGTTCCATTCGGTCGCCAGCGCCTCACCCACAAACGTCATCGAAAGGACCGCGCCAATTGCGGTCGTCGTCATCTTTTTCATAGATACCTCCCGTTTGCGGGGTCCGGCCCCGCTTGATCGCTGACACTAGCCAGAGGGCGGGGGCGACGACAAGGATAAATCGCCAGATTGGTGAGGAGTTTTGACCGGTTTGGCGGTTTTCGGCGCGTCCAGGTTGTGGGGTGGGGCACGGTGATCAGCCAATGAGGAAATTGTTAGGTCGAACCATCGTTCTGCTTCCCCTGCCCGAATAGTGCGGCGAAGCCGCCGGGCCGCCCGGGCGGTCTGGCGATTTGGCTGAGCCTGGGTGCTGAGTGCTGAGCGAGGCCGGATTTGGTGGCGATAAAGCGCTGTCGCTCAGCCCGAGGATCGCCAGCCCTCGGCCTGTCGATGCCCGGCTACCGTCTTGCCTCTGTGATCTTCTTTAGACCTGATCCCACCTTGCCCTAACCCTCCCCTCGATCCGCGCGCAGATGATGCGGCAGGCAGAGGTTCAGGATCACCGCCAGGCCCGCCGCGGGGACCAGACCGCTTGCCAGAAGAGTTTGGGCGGTCTCCGGCAGATGCTGGAGCGCCTCCGGCTCCAATTCCAACCCCAGACCTAAGGACAGCGACAGTGCAAAGATCAGCATGTTGCGTTGGGTCCAGTCCACCTCGGACAAGATCGAGATGCCCGCGGCGGCCACCATGCCGAACATGACAATCACGCCACCGCCCAGAACTTCGATTGGGATCGTGCGGATCACCGCGCCGACCTTGGGGACAAAGCCGCAGAGGATCAGGACAAGCGCCCCGATGGTGACCACATGCCGGCTCATCACCCCGGTCATGGCGATCAGCCCCACATTCTGGCTGAAGGAGGTGTTGGGCAGGCTGCCGAAGACGCCGGAGACAAGTGTGCCCAACCCGTTGGCATAAGTGGCGCCGGTGATCTCCGCATCCGTCGCGGGGCGGGCCGCGCCGGTTTTGGTGATCG
>JANQNZ010000284.1 GCA_028279315.1 Rhodophyticola sp.
CACACCGCCGCGGACCCCGATCAGCGGCGCGAGGCAGGACAGCCCCGTCTCGGTCGGGATATGATTGGCCAGAAGCGCGTCGAGCCAGGCAAAGGCGCCGGGTCCCTCGATCCGGTAATTGGCGAAGTTGGAGATGTCGAGGATGCCCACATTCTCGCGCAGCATCATCGCTTCGCGGCAGACCGGCTCAAACCAGTTCTGGCGTTTGAAGCCGATGGTCTCAGCCACGCCGGGGGTGTCGGCGAACCACAGCGGATGCTCCCACCCGCAATTCATCCCAAAGACCGCGCCCATGTTGGCTTGCATCTCATAAGCGGGGCGCGTGCGGGCGGGGCGCCCGGCTTCGCGTTCCTCATTGGGGAAATGGATTGCGAAGCGGTTGGCATATTGGTCCGCCACCCGCGCTTTGGTGAAGGCTTTGCCCGCCCAAGCGCCGAAGCGCGCCAGGTCCCATCCGAAGAGGTCGAGCTTCGGTTCCCCCTCCACCATCCATTCGGCGGCCAGAAGGCCCAAGCCGCCCGATTGCGAGAAGCCGGGGATGATGCCGTTGCAGCAGAAATAATTGCGCAGCTCGGGCACCGGGCCGAAAAGCGCCGAACTGTCGGGCGACCAGATCATCGGCCCGTTGATCACACGTTTGATGCCCGCATTGGCGGCGGCCGGCACCCGCTCCATCGCGCGCATCACATTGTCCATGATCCGGTCGAGATCATCGGCAAAAAGCTCATGGCCAAAGCCCTGCGGGGTGCCGTCTTCGGCCCAAAACCGCATGTCGCGTTCATAAGCGCCGATTAGCAATCCCTGGCCTTCCTGGCGCAGGTAGTATTCGCCGTCGCGGTCGGCGACCGAGGGCAGGCGTTTGGGTTGGGCTTCGACCTCCGGGATGGTTTCGGTCACGAAATACTGGTGTTCGGTGGGTTGGAGCGGCAACTGAAGGCCAGCAAGCGCGGCCACCTCGCGCCCCCAAAGGCCCGCGGCATTCACCACCCATTGGGTGTGGATCTCCCCTTTCGGCGTCTCGACAATCCAAGAGCCGTCCGCCTGCGGATGGGTGGCGGTGACCGGCGTGAAGCGGTGGATTTCGGCCCCCCGCGCGCGAGCGCCCGCCGCATAGGCATGGGTCACACCGGACGGGTCCACGCTGCCGCCATCGGGCTCAAACATGATGCAGCGAATGCCGTCGAAATTGACCAGCGGATGCAGCGCCTCCGCCTCCGCTCGGCTGATCTCATGGAAATTCATCCTGTAAAGGCGGGCTTTGGCCTCCTGGAGGCGCAGCTGGTGTTCCCGATCTTCGGTCTGGGCGAGATAGAGGCTGCCGGTCTGATAAATCCCGCAGCCCTGGCCGGTTTCCGCTTCCAGGTCCTTGTAGAGGTTCATCGTGTAATGCTGGAGGCGACTGATATTGGTGCTGTCATGCAGCCCGTGGATATTCGCCGCCGCATGCCAGGTGGAGCCGGAGGTGAGTTCATCACGCTCTAGGAGCACGACGTCGGACCAGCCGAGCTTCGCCAGGTGATAGAGGATCGAACAGCCGATCAGCCCCCCGCCGATCACCACTGCTTGGGCTTTGGATTTCATACGCTTGGGCCTCCCGCTTATGGGTCCAGGGGTAGGGTGGAGCGGGGCAGGTCACAACATCAGAAAATTGGGCTCATGACATCAGAAAAATGATGTGTGGCTAAAAGATCGCCCACTCAATCTCCCCTGCCCGGACTCAAGCCGAAGGCGCCGGGCATCGACAGGCCACCCGGGCGGTCTGGCGATTGGGTGAAGCTTGGCGCTGAGATTGGAACGGGGAGGGGTTTGGCGGCCATAAACCGCTGCTGCTCCTCCGTTGCATCGCCAGCCATCGGCCTGCCGCCGCCCGGCTTGCGTCGTGCCGGGTTGGCTAATCCAACTAAACCCGCAAGATCTCCACCCGCGCCCCCGCTTTCAGCGCTGGATCACGGGGGCCGCGCACCAAGAGCGCATCCGCGTCGCTCAACCGGGTCAAAAGCGAACTGTCCTGGCTGTCAAACGGATGCACTTCTGGCAGATCGCCCGATGGCAGAAGGCGTGCCCGCATATAATGCTCGCGCGGGCCGTTTTCAGGGAGGTCAACCGCCAGCAGCCCC
>JANQNZ010000300.1 GCA_028279315.1 Rhodophyticola sp.
CGTTCACCGCCGCCGTGCATGTGATGGGCGGCGCGCCCGGGACGCGGGAGACGGACCTGCTCGCCCCCGACAAGACGGTGCAAGAGGTCGACGCCCTGGTCCTCTCCGGCGGGTCGGCTTTCGGGCTCGATGCGGCCTCCGGCGTCGCCGATGCGCTTCGGGCGGAAGGCCGCGGCTTCCCTGTGGGTGATCAGCGGGTGCCAATTGTGCCCGGCGCGATCTTGTTCGATCTCACCAATGGCGGGGACAAAGACTGGCCCGAGAACCCCTATAAAGCGCTTGGGAAACAGGCGCTCAGCAACGCGTCTGAGACCTTCGATCTCGGCTCCCACGGCGCAGGCACCGGCGCCCTGATTGCCGATCTGAAAGGCGGGTTGGGCTCGGCCTCACTCAAACTTGGACCTTACACCGTTGGCACGCTTGTGGCCGTGAACGCGCTTGGCCGAGTCACCGTGGGCGACGGCCCGCATTTCTGGGCCGCGCCGTTTGAGTTTGGCGCGGAGTTCGGCGGTCTTGGCCCCGCCCCAAGCTTCGACCCCGCCGCACCCGCCCCGCTCAAAACCGGCGGCACCGCGACCACCATCGCCATTGTCTCCACCGACGCAGGCCTCACCCAGGCCCAAGCCACACGTCTTGCGGTCGCCGCCCATGACGGCATGGCCCGCGCGATCTTTCCCAGCCACACGCCGATGGATGGCGATCTGGTCTTCGCCGCGGCCACCGGTACCGTGCCACTCGCAGGGGCCGAGGCCGACCTCCTCCGCTTGGGCCACGCCGCCGCGGTCTGCCTCTCACGGGCCATCGCGCGCGGGGTCTATCACGCCACCCCGGCCCCCAACGACACCCTGCCCTGCTGGTCCGACAGGTTCGGCTGACGCGCCCGCTTTGCGTGACACCCCAACCGCCGCTATCATCCCGCCATTCATTTAGGACTAGAGCGGGGGGACAGACCCATGCGGTATTTCTTAAGTGCCTTGGCCCTTACGGCCATTCTGCAACCAGCGGCAGCCGAAGCCGATGACATCACTGATGCGCTTTCAGCGGCGCTTGAGGCGTATGAGGAGGGCGATATCCAATTCGCGCTCGAAGAGATCGCCTATGCCACACAGCTTCTGAATGCGTTGAAGGCGGAGGGGCTGCAAAACTTCCTGCCCGAGCCCCTCCCCGGCTGGACCCGCGAGATCACCGAGGATGCGGGCGCCTCGCTTGGTTTCATGGGCGGCGGCATCGCCGCGGAGGCGGAGTATACCGGCGGCGGCGACAGCTTCCAGATCACCATGATGGCCGATAACCAGATGGTCGCCTCTTTGGGCGCGATGCTTGGGAACTCAGCCCTTATCGCCTCGCTTGGGCAGCTTGAGCGGATCAATCGCGAAAGCTTTGTTTATAGCGATGGGGAGTTGCAGGGGTTGGTCGGGAACCGCGTGTTGATCCAGGCCCGCGGCGGGGAGCTTGAGGATATGATCGCCCATCTCGAACAGCTCGATTTCCGCGACCTGGCTGATTTCGATCAGTAGAGGACTTTGCGTTTTTCCTCAGAGAAGACGGATCGCTTTTCGCGTTCGACCGAAGGGAGAGGCCGCGAATAAGCGATGCAGGTCAAACGCAAAGTGCTGTAGGTAAAAGAAGAAGCCCCGGTTTTCGGACCGGGGCTTTCACTTCTCGACATGGCAGCACTCAGTGCAGCCGCGTCTCCACATCGGCAATTGCGTTGTCGATCATCTTGCCTTGATCCTCGGCGCTGGTCTGATCGGCGATGACCTGGGCGGCGGCGGCAATCGCAACCTCAACTGCGCGGTCCCGCACCTCCCGCACCGCTGATTGCTCAGCACTGGCGATCTGGTCTTCCGCCGCTTGCAAACGCCGCGCGATGGAGGTCTTGAGATCCGCCTTGGCCTGCTCAGCCGCGGCAGCCGCTTCATCGCGGGCCTGGGCCACAATCCGCTCAGACTGCTCCGCCACTTCGCGCTGTTTGCGCTCATAAGAGGCCAGGATCGTCTGCGCCTCTTCCCGCAGCGCCCGGGCCTCGTCCAATTCGGCCTGAATCTGCTTGGCGCGGGTGTCGAGCATGCCGCCCAACATCGCCGGCACGTTGAAGTAGAAGATGATTGCCAGGAACAGAAGGAAGCCGATCAGCACCACAAAATCGGTGTTGAAAAGCGAGGTGAAATCATACCCGCCATAGCCGTCTTCCGCGGCCATCGCGGCTGTGCCGATCAGGGTGAAGGACAGGCTCAAACGCAACATCGGCTTATCCTTTCATCCGGTCAGAGACAGCCGCGGCCACGGCAGAGGCATCGGCGCTGGCCGGGCCAATTGCGGCCACGATCTCAGCGGCGGTGTCCTTGGCCACCTGTTCGACACTTTCGAGCGCGCCTGCCCGGATCTCACGGATGCGCGCCTCGCTTTCGGCGGCTTTCGCGCTGATCTCGGCATCGGCATGGGTTGTCGCCTCATCCAGCTCGGCCTGAATCTCGGCGCGGGTTTCGGCGATGATCGCTTGCGCCTCAGCGCGGGCATCGGCAAGCGCCTTGTTATAGGCCTCTTCCGCCTCAGCCGCCTGGCGTTTCAGGTCTTCGGCGGCCGCGATATCATTGGTGATCGTGCCCGCCCGTTCAGCCAAAACCGCCGCGATCCGGGGCAGCGCGATGCGGCTCAGGATCAGGAAGATGACCACAAGGGTGACGACCAGCCAAAACATCTGATGCGGGAAGGTCGCAACATCCAGTTGCGGCATCCCGGGACCACTGGCGTGGGCGGCATCTGCGGCGCTATGTGTGGCATCGTCTGCCATGGGAACCTCCAGCGGGGGTTACGGGTGGCGCGCCTTGCCCGGAAAGGGATCAGGCGCGCCGAACGTAAGGATCTTCGGTGGTCTTTAGATCAGACCGCGAAGAGCAGCAGGATGGCCACCAGGAACGCGAAGAGGCCAAGCGCTTCGGCAAATGCGATGCCGATGAAAAGCGTTGCGGTCTGGCTGGCAGCCGCTGAGGGGTTACGCAGCGCGCCGGCCAGGAAGTTGCCTGCCACATGGCCCACACCGATGGCCGCCGCGCCGGTGCCGATGGCCGCAAGGCCCGCGCCGACGAATTGACCCATATTTGCGATATCGCCTTCCATAATCTTGTCTCCTTACGTTGGAAGTTCGAGATGTCTTGCCCGCCCGCGCCAGTCCGGCGCGTCCGGTCAGTGATGCGGATGAAGCGCGTCCTTCAGATAGACGCAGGTCAGAATGGTGAACACATAAGCCTGGATCGCCGCCACCAGCGTCTCCAGCGCGTAGATCGCGATGACGCCGAC
Source organism: Rhodophyticola sp. (assembly GCA_028279315.1). Lineage (GTDB taxonomy): Bacteria > Pseudomonadota > Alphaproteobacteria > Rhodobacterales > Rhodobacteraceae > Rhodophyticola. The sequence continues at coordinate 3,301 of JANQNZ010000300.1, forward strand.
AATGGGCGCGATGCCCGCGACGCCCAGAACGCCCGTGAAGCCCGCGAAGACTTTCAGAACCGCGTGGCCTGCCATCATCGAGCCCGCCAGACGCAAGCTGTGGCTGATCGGGCGGACGAGGTAGGAAATCAACTCGATGATCGCGAGCACCGGGCGGATCGCCAAGGGCGCGGAGGTGACCCAGAAGAGGCTCAGGAACCCGGCTCCGTTTTTGACGAAGCCCAGGATCGTCACGGTGAAGAACACACCAAAGCCCATCACCGCGGTCACGGCGATATGGGAGGTTGTGGTGAAGCTCCGCGGGATCAGACCCAGGAAATTCGCGAAAAGGATGAAGAGGAAGAGCGTGAAGATGTACGGGAAGTAGGGCAGCGCGTCTTTGCCCGCCACATCTTCCACCATCTTGCGCACAAACCCATAGGCCAGTTCCGCCATCGACTGGCTGCGCGACGGCACCACCGCGCGGCCACGCGTCCCCAGCACCATCAGCGCCACGATGCACAGCACCGTGGCCGCCATCAGCAACGTCACATTGGAGGGTGTGAAGAGACCAACCGGGCCATCGCCAAAGAGCGGCGCAACCTCGAACTGGTCCATCGGGTGGATCGATAGGCTGCCGTCGTAGCCATCAACCAGCCCGAGGATGAACAGCACAACCGCAATCGCGACCAGCCCATAGGCGACCATCTTGCCATTGCCTTGAGGGGTGCCGTCTGAGTTGGTGCTTTCCGTCGCCACGCGTCTATCCTCTTTCATCCTCAGCCGTCTCGGCCGCGTCCATCGCCCGTTTCTGCACTTCCTTCGCCGAGCGGATCATGGTTTTGACCCCGGCGATGAAGCCCAACAGCAGGAACACGATCATCAGGATCGGTTGTGTCCCCAACAGGGCGTCGAGCCCGTATCCCATGCCGAACCCAATCACCAGGCCCGCCACCAGTTCGATCACCATCCGCCAGGCCAGCTGCGCCTGGGAATAATGCTCTTCCATATGCGGTTTCGGCGCCTGGCCTTGTTTGGCCGCGTCGATCCGAGCCTCCAGAGCCTTCAATCGCTCTTTTTCGGATGGCTCGCTCATGGTGCCGACACCCCTTCGGAAGTCGTGGCGACGCTATGTCGGGGGAGGCGGGGAGTCAACGCGCAGCAGGGTGGTAAAAATGTGCCGTAGCATGTTGTTTTTATTGATCCTTTCACAGGTGCGACAAATGCACCCCCTGGCGGGGCGGGGTGGCAGACGGCTTTTCCATATTCAACCATCTGGTTGACGATTACAGGGTGCCATGTGCATGTCGCCCCATGACCAACCCCCTCGACACCGTCTTCGCCGCCCTCTCCGACCCCACGCGGCGGCAGATCCTCTCGATGCTTCTGGAGGATGACATGGCGGTGACCGATGTGGCGGAGCCGTTCGAGATGTCCCTTGCGGCGATTTCCAAACACCTCACCATCCTCACCCGCGCGGGCCTAATCGAGCAGGAGAAACGGGGCCGTGTGAAATGGTGCAAACTTGACCCTGACGGGATGAAAGCCGCCTCGGTCTGGATGCAGAGCTTCGGGCAATTCGAACCGGTGAACCTGGACGCGTTTGAGGCCTTTCTCGAACGCGAACTGGCCGAACCCGAGCCCTGATCTGTTTGAGCCGCGACCGCGGGTTAGACGGCGAAATGCCACACCCGCCCCCCGTGAGTCGGGGCCCGGGTCAAGGATCAGCGAAGCTGACCGCGAAGCGGCTTGTCCTTGACGCGGGCCGCGACTCACACCGCCACAATCGACATGGCCTGTTTGCGGCAGACCTGCCCGCAAACGGCCTCTCAGCAGGAAACCCACCACGTAACACCGACGCTGCCCCAAACGGAAAAGCGCGGCACGCCCGCCACGGACCCGGAATTTTGCAAAATTCCGACCCGTTTTCTTCGAAGAAAACGGGCGCCTGCCGCGCGCCTCTCTTAAGCCGCCTTCGCCTGACGCAGACAGAACCGAATGAACTTCGCGGCTGAGCGGTAATGGCTTGGCCCCGAGGCTTCGGCAAACCGCCCGATGGTCCAGCCATTCGACCCTTCCATGATTTGCTCATAAAGCGAGGCATCCGTGCCCTCGTCGATATAGGCCACCAGCTTGCCATGGGCCTCGGCCAGCCAAGCCTTCGCTTCGTCCCAGGACATATCCGCATAGCGCTCCCGCAGAGCGGCGTTATAGGGTTTCAGCTGGTTCCATTTCACGCCTTGATCGGGGATATGCACCGGCCCGCCGGCGGCCATCTGGTCCAGCCATTTGAAGAACAACCCGCTCCAATGGGCGCGATGGGTGATCGTGTCCTTGATCGAGGTGTCGTCGTCGAACTTCCGCTCCGCGACATCCGCAGGGATATCGGCGAGGAGCTTCTCCAGCTTGGCGTAATCTTTCTGGGTCACGGCAAGCAGATCGGCCTGGTTTGTCGCAGCGGGCATGGGGTGGGGCCCTCCTTTCCTGGGCGACGCTAAGGGCCACCCGCATCAGGCACTTTGACCTATCTCAACCCTGGCCGCACCTCCTGGCAATCGCGTAGGGCGGGACTTGTCCCGCCAGCCGAGCGCGCAACATAAGCCGGGCATCGACAGGCCGGGGACTGGCGATCCACCGGTTGAGCGACAGCGCTTTATCCCAGCCAAGCCCGGCCTCGCCCAAATCTCTGCACCAAGCTTCACCCAATCGCCAGGCCGCGGGACGGCCTGGCGATGCCGGGCGCCTTCGGCTTGATTCCGGGTGGGGGAAGCAGAAGGAGGGTCGACCAAACCCGGTCTACGCCTTACCCCGGCGCCTCATCCTTCAATAGCATCAGAAGCGCCAAGATCGTCAGCCCCACGCCCGCCAACACCAAAACCGGCGGCACCGGTTGCCCAAGCGCGATCTGCCACAGGATCACCCAGGACGGCGTCAGATAGGTATAAGCCATCACTTTCGAGGACGGCAGCCGCAGGGTCGCGAATTGGACCAGGAACACCGTCGTCGAACTGGCAATAACGGCCACATAGACCAGCGTGATCCAAACCAGCGGGCGCAACTCCCCCCACTCCGTCGCCACAATATCCCGCCAACCCCAGACAAAGAGGATCAGCGCACAGGCCAGAAGCGTGCCGAAGGTGAAGAGAAGCACCGGCTCCCCCCGGTTCAATCGGCGCACGAGCGGCGTATAGGCGGCATGCGCGATGCAACCCCAGAAGAAGATCCACTCTCCCCGCCCGATCTCGAACGCTAGAAGTGCCGACAGATCGGCGCGGAAGATCACCCAAAGCGCCCCTGCCGCCCCCACGGCCAAGGCAAACGCAATCCGCGGCGTGGTGATCTGGCGGAGGAGGAGCCAGCCAAACACCGCCGACATCACTGGGGTCAGCGTGAAAACCGCGGCTGACGAGACTGGCGGCGCCGTCTTCAACCCCTCGAACATCGTCACGAAGTAGATCGCAAAGAGCCCGCCCAGGATCAGATAGCGCCAAGGCGCCGGTCGAAGCCCGCCAAACCCAGCCCCCCGCGCCACGATCACCGCGCCAATCACTGCCGCCGCCAGCGCAAAGCGCACCGCGTTCAACGCTGTCGGTGCAATCTCATTGGCAATCTGCCCGCCCAGGGAAAACGACCCCGCCACAAGCGCCGAGAACGCCAGCATCGCCAGATGCCCGCGCCGTGCCTCCGCCTCTGAGATCACCGCGGTTTGGGTCAATCCACGGGCCAGGTTTTCACTTCCTCTTTCAGGAAGCGCAGGAAGGTCTGGACCTTGGCGGTGCGGTGCAAATCCATATGGGTGACCAGCCAGAGCTTCGCCGACCACTCCTCCATCGGCGGCAGCATATCGACCAGATCCTCGGTCCGGTCCTGATCCCAACTGGCGATGAAGCCAATCCCGATCCCGGCCTGAATCGCATCCTTCACCTCCCGCATCTCGGTGGTGCGGAACACAAAGGCACTGTCCGGCACCATTTCGACCAACCAGCGCAGGAAAGGCGCGCGCGGGTTATCGACGGCTGAACCGATGAACCGATGGGTCTGGATATTCTCCTCATCCAGCATCCCGTATTTCTCCACATACCGGGGATGCGCGACCAACCGGATGGTCTGGGTGAAGAAAGGCTGCACGATATTGTCGGGCTGGTCCGGCAATTTGCCCGCGCGGATCGCCACATGTGCCTCGCCATATTCCAGACGGAACAGGCGCGAGTCGGTCACCAACCGCACATTCAGATCCGGATGCGCCTCCTGAAACCGGCCAATCGCGGGGATGAAAAGCGGGGAGAGCGATTCCAGTGAGGTGACAATCAACTCCCCCGTCACCTCATCGCCCCGGCCTTTGATCCGACCCGCCAATTGCGTGAACTGATCATCGGCGCCCGCGGCCACTTGCAGCAAGTCCTGGCCCGCTTCAGTCGCCGTATAGCCCCGCGCATGGCGCTGGAACAGTTTCGCGCCCAACCGGCCCTCTAGCGCGTCGATATGGCGGATCACGGTGGCGTGGTGCACCCCCAACACATCCGCCGCCCCGCTGACCGTGCCCAGGCGCGCCACCTGATACGCGGTGCGAATCTCATCCCAATGGTCAAATGACATTTTGTGCACCTCCACACATACCCACCGGTATTTCGGCATATTGTGTTCACTTCTGCAAGGGTCATCTTCATCCACACCCAAGCCCCAACCGTCCCCCGAAAGGACCACCCCATGACCCAATCCCTCCTGCGCATCGACGCCTCCGCCCGCCGCACGGGCTCTGTCTCCCGCGATCTGACCGACCGGATCATCGCCCGCCATGGCGATGCCCATGTCATCACCCGCGACTTGGCCGACGGCCTCCCGCTCATCACCGAAGACTGGGTTGGCGCGAATTTCACGCCCTCCGATCAGCGGAGCGACGCTCAGAAAGACATCCTGGCCATCTCCGACGAGTTGGTCGCAGAGCTCAAAGCCGCCGACACCATCGTCATCGGCCTTCCGATTTACAATTTCGGCGTACCTGCCGCGCTCAAAGCCTGGGTCGATCTCGTGGCCCGTGCTGGCGTCACCTTCCAATACTCTGAGACCGGCCCCGAAGGCCTTCTGACCGGCAAACGCGCCATCATTGCGGTTGCCTCCGGCGGCACCGAAGCAGGCAGTGAGATCGACTTCGCCACCGGTTACATGCGCCATGTGCTTGGCTTCATCGGGATCACGGATGTGGAGTTCGTGACCGCCGACCGGCTGATGGTGGACGCCGATGCCACCCTGCAATCGGCGCTGGCCCAAGTGGAGGAGCTGCGCGTCGCCGCCTAACGCGAGACCGGGCAGGTCCATCCCTCAGCGGCCTGCCCGCCCCCGAAATTGCACGACAAGACCGGCGTGCTATGGTTCCCCCCATGTGGAAACCGCTGCTCGCCACCCTCGCCTTCGCCCTGCCCGGCGCGCTCCATGCGCAAACCTGCATGCTCGATTTCACGGTCGAGATCACCCGCGGCGTCGGCGATATTCGCCCGGGCACCCTCCTCGACGGGCAGGCACATTTCACCACCCAAGGCAGTTTCCGTCAGGAAGGTGGCTCTACGGCCCATCTCGCCAATGGCGAAATGGCGCTCGACGGGACGATCACCGGCCCGGTCTGGACCCTGATCACCACCAGCCGCGATCACTCCGCCGATCTGGTTGGGATCTATGCCCATCACGTCACCGGGTTTGCCTTTGCCGGGATCAGCTTCGAAGGCCCCATGGCGCTGACGCTTTATGGCCCCCCTGGCACGCGCCCCGCCGCCGTGCCGCCGGTGACGCAAGAGGAATGGGACAGCCTCACTTTGCGCCGCAGCTTCCAACTCCATGCCGAAAGCGGCGATATGCTGGCCGGCGATGTGACCGGCCTCAGCGCCGAGTGCACCTGAGGTCGACCATCGCGATGCGTGTGGTCGAACAAAGCGCCAACCGGCTCGTTCTTCAGGACCGGCCAGTGGAGAATGTCATTTTTGTCGGTGGCTTTCTGGCCGTCTCCCTTGCCATTCTGGTCTTTGGGCTCAGCATCGGCGAACCCTTCACATGGGCCATCGGCGGCGGTTTCGCACTGCTCCTTGCCGCGCTCCTCTATTGGCAGATCGAATGGCTGGATGTGGCATTCGATCGGTCGGACGACAGCCTGACCCTGATCCGGCGAACCCTGTCCGGCACCCGGCAAGAGCGCTACCCGCTCCACGCGATCCAAGACGTCATTACGGAACGCCGGCGCGACCCGGAGTCCGGCGAGGCGTATCGCGTCCGCCTCAGGATCGAGGGGGAAACGTCAACCATCCCTCTGACCTCATATCTTGCCTCGGGTCAGGGCAGTGCGGAAACTGCTGAGACGATCACCCAATGGCTCGAAGACCCCGGCGCTGATTAGTCGCTGGTCCGGCTTGACACCAACCGTCCCCGTGGTTACCTCCCGCCCCAGATATCCGGAGGCATCAACGCTCCGGTCCTGACCGATCAGGATCGCCCCCCGTCAGCGAGGTTTCGCCCACGGGGGCCGTTGGGGTTTTCCGGATGACGGCTTATGTGACGCAGGTCTAGAGGCGATGCAAAATGCAATCAGAGGTGGCCAGACGGCTGATGCGGGGCACGATGATCGTGCTTGGCCTGACTGTTCTGCTGACCGGTTTGGCGGCCGCGATCCAGGGCTTCGGACACTGCAGCGGCGGGCGGTACTTCATGGCGCCCTCGCCGATGCAATCGCCGGTCACCTGCACGCGCCTGCCCGATGGCTTGGGCGAAGTGGCGGATTGGTGGCTCCATATGATCGCAAACGCGATCTTCTTAAGCCCTCTGATTGTGATCGCCCTGGCGCTCATCATCGGCTTGCCCGAGATCTCCGAACGCAATCGGCGGAAACGGGCGCGCCACGCGGCAGACAGGAAGGAGTGAGCGATGTTTGAAAATCTCTCCGAACGCCTCTCAGGCGTCTTCGATAGGCTCACCAAACAAGGTGCGCTTTCCGAAGATGACGTCCGCACCGCGATGCGCGAGGTGCGCGTTGCGCTCTTGGAGGCCGATGTCTCCCTCCCCGTCGCCCGCCACTTCATCAAAGCGGTGGAGAAAAAGGCCACCGGCGCGGCGGTCACCAAATCCGTCACCCCGGGCCAGCAGGTCATCAAGATCGTCCATGATGAGCTGATCGCGACCCTGCGCGGCGACGACGATCCCGGGGCGCTGAAAATCGACAACCCGCCCGCCCCGATCCTGATGGTGGGTCTCCAAGGCTCGGGCAAAACCACCACCACCGCCAAACTCGCCAAACGCCTGAAAGATCGGGAGGGCAAGCGCGTGCTGATGGCCTCCCTCGACACCAACCGCCCCGCAGCGATGGAGCAACTGGCGATCCTCGGCGCCCAAATCGGCGTCGATACATTGCCGATTGTGAAAGGCGAGGATCCGGTTGCCATCGCCAAACGCGCCAAAACCCAGGCCAGTCTCGGCGGCTATGACGTCTATATGCTCGACACGGCAGGGCGCCTGCATATCGATCAAGAGCTGATCGCCCAAGCCGCAGCGGTCCGCGACGTGGCCCAGCCCCGGGAAACCCTCCTCGTGGTCGACGGCCTGACCGGCCAGGACGCCGTGAACGTGGCCCAGGAATTCGACGATAAGATCGGCGTCTCGGGCGTGGTCCTGACCCGGATGGATGGCGACGGGCGCGGCGGCGCGGCGCTTTCCATGCGCGCCGTCACCGGCAAACCGATCCGCTTCGTGGGCCTCGGCGAAAAGATGGACGCCATCGAGACCTTCGAGGCCGAACGTATCGCCGGCCGCATCCTCGGCATGGGCGATATCGTGGCGCTTGTCGAAAAGGCGCAGGAAACGCTCGAGGCCGAGCAGGCCGAACGCATGATGAAGCGCTTCCAGAAAGGTCAGTTCAACATGAACGACCTTCGAAGCCAGCTTGAGCAAATGATGAAAATGGGCGGCATGGAAGGCATGATGTCGATGATGCCCGGCATGGCGAAGATGTCCAAACAGCTCGATGAGGCCGGCATGGATGACGGCGTGATCCGTCGCCAGATCGCGCTCATCAACTCCATGACCAAACGCGAACGGGCGAACCCTGCCCTCCTCCAAGCCTCCCGCAAGAAACGCATCGCGGCAGGCGCAGGCCAAGAGGTGTCTGATCTGAACAAGCTTCTGAAAATGCACCGGCAGATGTCGGATGCGATGAAGAAGCTCGGGAAGATGGGCAAGAAAGGCCTGATGAAAGGCGGTCTTGGCGCACTCATGGGCCGCGGCACCCCGCAGGCGCTGAAAGACATGGACCCAAGCAATATGGACCCCAAAGCGCTAGAGGCCGCCGCGCGGCAGATGGGCCAGCCCGGCGGCCTGCCGGGCCTTGGCGGCCCGGGCGGTCTTCCCCCCGGCCTCAGCGGGTTCGGCAAGAAGAAATGACCGGGCTTGACGTCCATATCCCGGTGCTTGAAACCAAGCGCCTCCGTCTCCGTCCGCATCGGACCGAGGATTTCGAGGCGTTTGCGGATTTTGTCGACAGTGACCGTTCCGGCATCAGCAACCGCAGCCGGGCCGCCGCCTGGTCGTCTTTCACGTCGGATATCTCCGGCTGGTGCCTTGAGGGTTTCGGCTACTGGGCGATCGACCTCAAAACCGGCGCCCATATCGGTCAGACCGGCCTATGCAAACCGCCGCATTTCCCGGAGCCGGAAATCGGCTGGAGCCTCTATGACGGCTATGAAGGCCAAGGCTTCGCCACCGAAGCCGCGCGCGCCGTGCTCGATTGGGTCCGCCCCCGCGTGGCCAATCTGGTCAGCTACATCACGCCCTCGAACACCCGCTCCATCGCAGTGGCTGAACGTCTCGGCGCTTGGCTCGACACCACCGCCCCAAGCCCCAATTGGGAAAGCCCCGCCGAAACCGTGGTTTATCGCCATTGGGGGGCGTCATGACAGCCGTGAGTCGGGCCCGGGTCAAGGATCGTCAGACCGCCGCAGGCGGCGCCCAACGGGCGTCCTTGAGGCGGGCGCGACTCACACCACCCTGGCATTGGCGCGTTCAGGGCAGACCTGCCCCTGAACCGCTTCTCAGCAGCTACGGCCCATCTGCCGCTGCGCCGGCGGCAACTCGGATCGTGATCACGCGCCAAAGGGTAGAGATAGAAATCGCGCGGCAGCGCGGCCAGTGGATCACGCCATGACCGCCAAGTTCACCCCCGCCCAATTACAGAACACCCCCCGGCTC
>JANQNZ010000301.1 GCA_028279315.1 Rhodophyticola sp.
AATCGCCAGGCCGCGGGACGGCCTGTCGATGCCCGGTGCCTTCGGCGCTATTCGGGCGGGGGACACAGAACAGCGGTCGCTGCCGCGATAGGCCCAGGCCATCTCTTGAGAGCAAACTCCGAGGGGCGGCAGGCGTCCTAGCCCGTCGGCTCTGGCTCCATCCCGCCATCATCCTCGGACGGTTTCGCCTTGGGCTTCGTCTTCGGGATCGCGGTGATCGAGGCAGTGCCACCGGTATCGGCGTCATCGTCATCCTCGCCACGATTGAGTGGCTCGCCCGCGATCACCTTGGTGATCTCTGACCCCGTCAGCGTCTCATATTCCAGAAGGCCTTGGGCCAGTTTCTCCAGATCATCGCGCTTCTCGGTCAGGATACGTTTGGCGGTTTCATAACCCTCATCGACCAGCGCTTTCACCTTGTCGTCGATGATCTTCTGGGTCGCCGCCGAATGGTTCGTGCCACCGCCATAAGGACCGAGGAAACTCTGCTGCTCGTTGGCGTAATCGATAAACCCAAGCTCCTCGGCATAGCCGAATTGGGTGACCATCGCGCGGGCAATCTTCGACACCTGCTGGATGTCCGAGGCTGCGCCCGAGGTCACGTTGTCCTTTCCAAACACCAGTTCCTCAGCCACGCGCCCGCCCATCGCCATTGCGATTTTGGAGGTGTATTTGCGATAGCTGACCGACAGCTGATCACGCTCCGGCAGACTCAGAACCAGGCCCAAGGCGCGCCCACGGGGGATGATCGTCGCCTTATGGATCGGATCGTGATCGGGCACGTTCAGCCCGACAACTGCATGGCCCGCCTCATGATAGGCGGTCAGCTTCTTCTCGTCCTCGGTCATGACCATGGACCGCCGCTCGGCCCCCATCATCACCTTATCCTTGGCGTTCTCGAAATCCTCCATGGTCACGAAGCGCCGGCCCACACGGGCGGCCATCAGCGCCGCTTCGTTCACCAGATTGGCGAGGTCGGCGCCGGAGAACCCGGGCGTGCCGCGGGCGATGATGCGGAGGTCCACATCGGGGCCAAGCGGCACCTTCCGCGCATGAACGCCAAGGATCTTCTCGCGGCCCCGGATATCGGGGTTCGGAACTTGCACCTGGCGGTCGAACCGGCCCGGGCGCAGAAGCGCGGGGTCCAACACATCGGGGCGGTTGGTCGCCGCGATGATGATGATGCCTTCATTGGCCTCAAACCCGTCCATTTCGACCAGAAGCTGGTTCAGGGTCTGCTCTCGCTCATCATTACCGCCGCCATAACCCACGCCACGGGAGCGGCCCACCGCGTCGATCTCATCGATAAAGACGATGCAAGGCGCGTTTTTCTTCGCCTGCTCAAACATGTCGCGGACGCGGGAGGCACCGACACCCACAAACATCTCCACGAAGTCGGAGCCGGAGATGGTGAAAAACGGCACCCCGGCCTCACCCGCAATCGCGCGGGCCAGAAGCGTCTTACCGGTACCCGGAGGGCCCACCAGCAGCGCGCCTTTGGGGATCTTGCCGCCGAGGCGAGAGAACTTCTGTGGATTGCGGAGGAACTCGACGATTTCCTCAAGCTCTTCCTTGGCCTCGTCGATGCCCGCCACATCGTCAAAGGTCACCCGGCCCTGTTTTTCGGTCAGAAGCTTGGCCTTGGATTTGCCGAACCCCATGGCCCCGCCCCGGCCGCCGCCTTGCATCCGGTTCATGAAGAAAATCCAGATGCCGATCAGAACCAGAACGGGCAGCCAAAGCGACAGAACGCTCAGGAAGCCCGATTGCTCCTGCGGGCGCGCTTCGATCCGCACGTCGTTTTCGAGAAGCAGAGCGGTCACATCCGCATCGCCCGGGATCACGGTCCCGAAGGTGCCTTCGCCGGTGGTGAATTGCAGGTTCTCGCCATCAATTGTGGCTGAGGACACCGTGCCATTCTCCACGTCCTGAACAAACTCCGAATACGCGACACCGCGTTGATCGACAGTCGATTGGCCGCCGGAGAAGAGGTTGAACAAGGCCAGGATCAGAAGGAACAGAATGACCCAAAAGGCGATGTTACGTGCGTTTCCCAAGAGACCTCTCCTTCACAGGAAATCGCAGCGGTGAGGGCCGCTGCCGTTGGCCCTTAAGATAAGCGATAGACGGAGGAGTTCAACGCGATTGCAGAAATGCGGTGAAATCGCCGCCTCTTGGGGTGAAACGGGCCTCAAACGCAGGCGACGTGGGGCCGAGATACCAGGCCATCAAGCGGTCGCCGTCAAAAAGCGCCGGCAAGGTGATCGTCGCGTCATGGGGGGGCAGGCCGTCCGGCTTTTCCGCAAGCTGCTGCCAGCCGTCGGGGCCAAGCGCGCGGAGTGTGAGCCCGGGGTGTCCGGTGTCCACGATATGCCAGCGCCGATCCCAAATCGCGGTTTCTTCTCCAAGGGTTAGCCGAAGGTCCTTTACCGCCGCAAACTCCCGCGTGATCCGCAGGCTCGCGCCACTGGCAATGACCCGGGCGCCATGAAGCGTGCCCCCGCCGCCGGCCAGCGCGCGCTCCAGAAGCGCCTCCAGCGGCTCTGCCCGGGGGCGATAGTCGGCGCTCGACACCCATTGCAGCGCCGCCGCAAGCAGGCGCAGTTGAGTGTCTTGCTCCACGTCCACGAAACGGTCTCGGTCGATCAGAAGATCGCCTGTTGGTTTCCCTTGGCACATGTCTTGCAGAACACAATCCCGTGCGACAACCACCGCGCGCGCGGCTAAGGCCTCGGACGCCCGCAGCATCCGCGCTGCCGTCCTCTGAAGCGTTGCGGCATCGATGCCTAGCGTTTCCAAAGCCGCCCGGGCCTTCGCCCGGTCAAAGCGCGGGTCTTTATTGCTCGGGTCATCGACAAAGGGCAGTTTCAGGGTCCGGGCATAGTGGCGCAGATCCGCGCGGGCCTCCTGGAGAAGCGGCCGGATAACATAGAAACCGGTCCCTTCCCCGCCATCACCGGGCGGCGGCGCGGTTTGCGTAACCTCACCCTCCGCCAAAGCGTGCGGTGTGCTGATATGCGGTTGAACATGGCGGATGTCTGAGATGGCCGACAGCCCCTCCACCCCCGATCCGCGGGCAAGGCGCATCAGGAAGGTCTCGGCCACATCGTCCTGCGTATGGGCAAAGAGGATATGGGTGAGGCCACCCCGCCAGCGGTCGATCAACGCCAGACGGGCCCGGCGCGCGGTGTCTTGTAGGTTGCCCTGCCCGTCCCAGTGCCAGCGAAGCGTGGCATGGGCGTGCCCAAGCGCGGCGCATTCGGTGGCAACCATCGCGGCCTCGTCGGCGCTCCCCTCGCGCAGCCCATGATCCACCGTCACCACCCAAAGCCGCACACCCATCACCCGCGCCCATCCATGGGTCAGCGCCAGCATCGCCATACTGTCCCCGCCACCGGAGACGGCAAGGCCCAGGTCGCTTGGGAAATTGGGACCCAACAGCCGCCCCATTTCAGCGGCGAACCTGGCCTCTAACGTGTTGTCCAGGGGGTGTGCGGTCACGAACAGCCGAGATTGGCCATGGCGGAGCGCGCGTCGAGAACCGCCGCACTGCCGGGATAGCGCAATTCGACCTCGCCCAACGTCAGGCAGGCCTCTTCCGTTTGGCCCAATTGGCCCAGGCTGGTGCCCAGCTTGGTCAGGCTTTCCGGGGCCCGCGGCGCATCAGGCGCGCCAGAGAAACTGTCGAGATATGCGCGCGCGGCGGCACTCCAATTGCCTTGCGCAGCCTCAGCCTCGCCGCGCAGAAAATGGGCGTCGGCGCTTAGGGGGCCACCTGGATAGGTCAGTGTGAAGGCCGCAAAAAGCTCCGAGGCTTCGGCGTAGCTGCCCGCGTCAAAGGCCGCGCGGGCGAGGTCGAAATCCGATTGCTCACTCACCGCCAATTGCGCGCCGCCAGTCGCAGGCTCCATGGGTGTCGTCACCACCGGGCCTGACGCATTAGACGCCTCACCGCCCAGACTCGGCGTATCGCCCAGATCGGCGATATCGCAGGCCTCTTCCAATTCACATAGGCGAAACTCCAGATCGCCCACCCGATTGGTGCCGTCCGAGACGATCCGGTCGATCCGCAACTCCAACGCTTCGGTCAGGCTGGTCAGACGGCGCAGCTCGGCCTCAATCGCATCCACCCGCTCCAGCGGCCCGCCCCCTTGCGTGGTGCCCGTGGGTGCGGCGGTGGTCGAGAGCTCAGTCCGTAGCTCTTGTAGCTGCACAAAGAGGACCGAGAGTTCCTGCCGGATATCCGCCAGGCTCTGCGCCCGATCCTGCGCCAGAACCGCACCAGGCAGGGCCAAAGCCGCCGAGAGGAGAAGCGCGCGCCACATGGCCTGTCAGGCCCCCGCGCCCGCGGCAATCACCGTCACCGCGCGACGGTTCTGTTGATAGCAGCTTTCCTCGGAACAAATCTCGATGGGCCGTTCCTTGCCATAGCTGATCGTCCGCAACCGGTTCGCGGCCACCCCTTGGGAAACCAGAAATTCCTCAACCGCATTGGCGCGGCGGGCGCCAAGCGCGAGGTTGTATTCCCGCGTCCCCTGCTCATCCGCATGGCCTTCGATGATGGCGGTGAAGGCAGCATTCGTCATCAGCCATTGCGCTTGCCCTGCGAGCGTCGCACGCGCCTCTGGCGTCAGCGTCGATTGGTCGACGGCGAAAAGCACCCGGTCGCCCACGGTCTGGTTGAAATAGGCGGGCGAGGCTGGGTCGAGCGCGCCTTGGGCCGCGTTCAGATCCACCGTATTGGCGCCGCGCGCCCCAAAGCCCCCTTGGGCACAGGCCGACAAGGCCAATGCCGCAGTCAGCAGGGCGATTTTCGAGAAGCTCATCATATGCTCAGGTCCTCAATTCGTTGGCGCCTTTGCGGCGCAGGGTAACACGGGCAAGCGCAGGAGGGAATCGTCCGCCCCATCACTTCTTCCTCATGGCAAACGCGGCGACCAGGCTGGGTCGGACGCCATGCCCGGCGTTGCGACCCGTTGCAGGTTCCGCCCCGAGATGTCGACCGAGTAAAGCGCGGGGGCGCCGTCAGCCCCGGCGGTTTCGCGGGTGAACATGATCACCCGGCCATTTGGCGCCCAGGTTGGCCCCTCATCCAGGAACGAAGCGGTCAAGAGCCGCTCCTCCGATCCATTGGTGCGCATGACGCCGATATGGAACCGCCCGCCAAGCTGTTTGGTGAAAGCGATGAGGTCGCCGCGCGGGCTCCAGACGGGCGTGCCATAACGGCCATCGCCCGAACTGATCCGCCGCGCCTCGCCACCGCTGACTGGCATCACGTAAATCTGCTGCGTGCCGGATCGGTCGGATTCAAAGACAATCTGAGTGCCATCGGGGGAGAAGCTGGGGGCCGTTTCAATCGAGGGCGCTTGGGTCAGCCGGGTCCGTTGGCCGGAGTTCAAGTCGAGAAGGTAGAGATCGGAATTCCCGCCGACGGATTCCGAATAAACAACGCGGTTGCCATCGGGTGAGAACCTTGGCGCAAAGCTCATCGTGTCAGGCAAGGCGTCCAGCGGGCGGCGCGTCACCGTCGCCACATCCATCAGATAGACCTGGGGGAAGCCGGATTCGTAGCTGGTATAGATCACCCGGTCGCCATTGGGGGAGAACCGCGGCGCGAGCACAATCGCGCGGCTGTCGGTCAGATACTGCACATTGGCGCCATCGTAATCCATGATCGCCAGCCGCTTCAGCCGCGCATTCTTCGGCCCGGATTCCGAGATGAAGGCGACGCGCGTGTCGAAATACCCGGTCTCACCCGTGATCCGCTCATAGACCTGATCGGCGACGTTATGGGCCATGCGGCGCCAGCTTTCGGGTGAGCCCACAAATTGCAAACCGTCGCCCAAAGGCTGGTCCGCGAACACATCGAAGAGGCGGAAGCGGACCACAAGCTGCCCGTTCGAGGTCTGCTCCACCGACCCGGTGATCAGCGCTTGGGCATTAATCGCGCGCCAATCGGCATATTGGACGGGGCTATCGAAACTGGTGACCGAGGAGATATGGGCCGAGGCCGGGACTTCGCGGAACAGCCCCGTGCCGCGCAGATCGGCTGAGATCACGCGTGTGATATCCTGCGCCGCATCCGAGGCGGCGGCGTTTTCCGCGATGAAGATGGGGATTGCGAAGGGCAAAGGCTCGATCACCCCTTCGGTGATCTCCAGGCGCAGGGGGCCGGGGCTGGTCTGAGCCGCCACTTGTGCTGTGTGCGCCGTAAGGCTCAAGGCCAGGGCGGTGAGAATGCTTAGGAACCGGGTCATCTCAGCCTCATTCCTTCCGGGTTAAAGACCATTTCGACGCTTTGCCAATGGGCATAGCTGTCCTCAGGCAGATCATAGCCGTTTGTGCCGCAGCGGATAATGGCGCGCCTTGCCGCTTCATAGGCCTGTTGCGCTGCCGCCGAGGAGCCGCCGGTGAACTCGATCAACCGGATCGAGCCGGTTTCGGGCCGCCCGTCGCGCGCCATCTCGACGCCGACGGTGACCGTGATCTGCAGGGCTTCGGACGATAACGAGCCGACATTCCAGCAATTCTGGACCGCAATCCGGAACCCGTCGCGCTGCCCGGCGGTCAGCGGTGGCCCGGCAGACGCCGCAGGGGCAGGCGTATTTGCAGCATCAGCCACGGCGGCGGCGATGGCATCGGCCAGCGGGTCGTCATCCTCCGCCGGGGCGGGGGCGGGTGTCTCGGCGGAGGTTTCGATTGGCTGAGGCCGGTTTGGGCGGCTTTGCGGACGGACCGAGGCCAAAGGCGCGGCACTGCCCGCGCTTGGGTCTTCAGCTTCGGTGACAATCTCGGTGGTGGCTTCTTCCGGCGCGGTGGGGGTGACATCCTCGGCAGGCGTCTCCGACACCGCGTCTTCGGTCGGCTGGTCCACCACATCAGGCGCTGTCTCGACCTCTGGCGCAGGTGTTGGGGCCGGTGTCGGCGCAACACGGGGCACATCGCGCGGGGTCGGGGTTTCGCCCAAGGGCGCCGTTGGATCGCCGGGTGGCGGTGTTTGCAGCGCCGCAACCTGATCGGTGACCTCGGCCTGCGGCGTGACAAGTTCGGTCACCTCCGGCGTCGTTTCAGCCTCAGGCGTTGGCACCGGGTCCGGCTGCGTGACCTCCGGCGGCGCGGCTTCCGCTTCTGGCGTCACCGGCGTTTCGATCTCGGGCGTGGGCTGCAACGCCTCCGGCACCTCCAATGCGGCGGGCACGGAGGGCTGGGCCACCATCGCCTCGAACTCGGCTGACGAAATCAGGTTCACCGCCGTCACCTCAAACTCCACCGGATCGCTTTCGCGCACGATCCCGCCGATGGCCATCCACAGGATGATCCCGGCATGGGCCCCGGTGGACGCGTAGAGGGCGCGGCGCATCGCCCGTTCACCCTTCGGACTCGCTGGACCCGGTGGTCCCGTCAAGGGCGGGGCCGCCCGCATCGGTCACCAACCCGATATCGCGGAAGCCGCCGGCATTGAGCGCCCCCATCACCTGCATCACCTGGGCATAAGGGATCGCGCCGTCCGCGCGCAGGAAGATCTGATTGCTGGCCCGTTCGCCCGCGATGCCTTGCAGGCGTGTGACCAGGTCCCCAAGGGGCACCTCGGTGGTCTGGATCATCACCCGCCCGTCCTCGGCGAGCGTGACGGTCAGCGGCTCCTCCTCTTCGCTCGGGAGCGCCTCCGCCGCGGTCTCTGGCAATTGCACCGGCACGCCGACGGTCATCAAAGGCGCGGCCACCATGAAGATGATGAGCAGACACAGCATCACGTCCACAAAAGGCGTCACGTTGATCTCGGACATCGGCCGGGACGCACCCCGCCGCCGCCCGCGCCTGCGCCCGCCATCGCCGCCCTTCGCTGCCACCTGCGCGCCCATCAGTCGAGCTGCCGCGACAAAAGGGTGGAGAACTCATCGGCGAAGCCTTCATAGCCTTGGATCAACCGATCCGCATCCGATGACAGCTTGTTGTAGAAAATCACCGCCGGGATCGCGGCCAGAAGGCCGAGGCCCGTGGCCAAAAGCGCCTCAGCAATCCCCGGCGCCACCACGGCCAGCGAGGTATTGCCGGAAACCGCGATTTCCTGGAAGGACCGCATGATCCCCCAGACCGTGCCGAAGAGACCCACGAAAGGCGCCGTCGCCCCCGTCGTTGCCAGGAAATTCAGGCCTGAGGTGAGCCGCTCATTCTCCCGCGCAATGGCCACATCCATCGACCGATCCACCCGCTGCTGCACGCCCGGGATCAGCGCCCCGTCATCGCGGAGCGACCGGCGCCATTCGGTCATCCCTGCCACAAACACCCGTTCCGAGGCGCTGCGTGGAGTCTCCGCCACCTGATCGTAAAGCTCATCCAGCGGCTCACCCGACCAAAACGCCGCATCGAAATCCGCCGCCCGCGTGCGGGACCGCCGATACATCGCATATTTCGAGAAGGTGATCGCCCACACCCAGATCGACGCCAGAAAAAGCGCGATCATCACCAGTTGCACGGTTAGCGTTGCGCGAAAGAAAAGCGCCAGAAGCGTAAAATCCGCTTCCTGCGCCATGCTCAGCGTCTCGGTTTCCATCTATGGTCTTCCTGTATGCCCCAACCCGGTCCCGGGCGCGTCTTGATTGTCTCGCGCCTCATTAAGGGCGGAGTGTATCAAGTTAATAGGGGGAAGACCAATGATTGTGCGTCACGGGCGCGCGCGGTCTCGAATTGTTTCAAGCTTTTGGCGAATATCCGCCGGAAGCCGGATCGCGCGGCCCTCGGGCCCAATACAGACAACGGTGACACGGGCCTGAAAGATCGGCGTATCGCCCCGATACACCACCTGCGGCATGTCGAACCGGGCGCCTTTCAGCCCATCGAGCGTGGTCTCGATGATCAACTCGTCATCATAGCGCGCAGCGGCCAGATAATCGGCCTCCACCCGCCGAACCGCAAAAACAATGCCGCTCCGTTTCATCTCGGCCTGATCGATCCCCGCGGCGCGCACCATTTCCGAGCGCGCGCGTTCGATGAATTTCAGGTAATTGGCGTAATAGACCAGGCCCGCAAGATCGGTGTCCTCGTAATAGACGCGGATCGGCCAGCGGTGGATCATGTCAGTAGCTCCAACCGCGCGGCCAGGCGCAGCGTATGGGACGGATCGTCGGCCATCACCGGCATCACCGGGTCATAGCCGGCGCGGATCACCTCCGCGATCTCCGGTTTCAGGATTGCCGGGCCGCCTTCGCTCAAGACCGCAAGGGGCGAGCTGCCGAGAAAGGCGGTGTCCGACCAAAGGAGAATGGTCTGCACCATTTGCGACAGCGCGATGGTCTCGGCAGGGATATCCTCCAATCTTGCATCCATGCGAATGAACACAAACGCCGCTTTGATCCCGCCCGCCTCATCGAAGCGGAAGAACCGGTACTGGTTCGCATTGGCCCCTTGCAGACGCGCGACAAGCGGGGCCAGATCGGGGATCAGCCGATCGAGATTGGGTGTCTCGGTCAACTCCTCCCACTCACGAAAGAAAAACACCATCAGATTGGCGCCCAGTTCCGGGTCGGTCTCGGCCATCTTATGCCCGGCCAGCGCCACCACGGCCTCCACCGCGCCTTTCAAGACCGACACGGTGGCGTCATCCACCCCAAAGACCACAGGCGCGATCGGTCGCCCCCAACGGGCAAAAAGATAGGCCCCGTCCCCCCGGGTAAACAGCGCCGCCACATCCTCCGCGCTCAGATGCCCCATCTTATCCGACACCCTCTTTTCTCTATCCCACAAATATGGCCGCCGGAGGCACCCAACCTCAGCCCT
>JANQNZ010000020.1 GCA_028279315.1 Rhodophyticola sp.
TGCGGTCAGCGTGGTGAGGGCGAAAAGCCCGCCGCCGAAGCCAATGGCACAGGCGCCCGCGAAGAACAGAGCGGCGGAGTCCATCGGGTTGGCAAAGACCACCGCGCAGAAGGCGGCGACGCCCGCCAAGATACCGCGGGCGGCCAGGCGATAGGGGTTGCGGCCCTGGGCCAGCCACCGCGCGGCGAGGCCAAAGCCCACCAGCGCACCCGCCGCCCAAGTGGCGGTCAGTAGCGTCGTGGCCGACACGCTCAGGCCCAGGATTTCGCCGCCATATGGCTCCAGCAGCACGTCCTGCATGTTGAAGGCCATGGTGCCCAGGAAGACGACAACCAAAAGCCGCCCGGCGCTGCCGCCGCTGGCATAATCGCGCCAGGCATCGGCAAAGCTTGGTCCCGGCGCGGCGCGTTCCTCTTTCGACATGGGGCGCACACGCTCTTGCTTCCAAAGCGCAACCAGGTTGAGGAGGATGGTGACAACCGCCGCGCCTTGAACCACTTCGATCAGGCGGATCGGGGTGAAATCGGTCAGAAGCCAGCCGACCACGATGGCCGAGAGGCCCATCCCGATCAGGAACATCACATAGAGGAGCGCCACAACCCGGGGCCGCGTCTCATCCGTTGCGCGGTCGGCGGCAAGCGCCAAACCGGCGGTCTGGGTCATATGCATGCCCAGACCGGTCATCACGAAGGCCATGCCCGCCAAGACCTCACCCGCAAAGGGGATGTCATGGACAACATCGCCGCCCAGGACCAAAAGCGCCGAGGGCATCAGCGCCAGACCGCCAAACTGCCAGAGTGAACCGAACCAAAGATAGGGAAGCCGCTTCCACCCGATGGCAGAGCGGTAATTATCTGATTTGAAGCCAAGAATTGCGCGGAAGGGCGCAATCAGAACCGGCAGCGCCACCATGATCGCAACCAGCGTGGCGGGCACGCTTAGCTCCACAATCATCACCCTGTTGAGCGTGCCCAAAAGCAGCACGCCGGCCATGCCGACCGACACCTGGAACAGCGACAGGCGCAGAAGCTGGCCCAGGGGCAGGCCCTCACTCGCTGCATCTGCGAAAGGCAGATATTTCAGCGATATGCGGCTCAAGCCACTCATCGCGCGTAATCCAGACAGGTGGAGATGTAGAAGCCCCGGCTCACCCGTTCGACCTCTCGGATCGCGCCTTTGGCCCCATGGCGGTTGGCGCTCCGGGCCAGGTGTTTCGGGGCGTGGGGGATCATCGTCGGGGAGCGGTCGGACCGGGGGAACATCTGCCCCAGCCCCCAGAACGCCATCAGGAACGGCGTGCGCGGGGCGACGGTGAAGACGATCGAGCCACCGACGCGGGGGCAGAGCCCGGCAAGCGCTTGGCCCAGATCATCAGCCTCGTAATAGATCATGCTGTCCATCGCCATCACGTGGTCGAAGAGCCCGAGATCGGGGGAGAGCATGTCGCCGGAGGTAAAGGTGACGCGATGAGCAAGCTCCGTCGGCAGGCGCCGTTCGGCAATCTTCACCAGCTCCGGGCTGATATCGATTGCCAAGACATCGGCGCCACGGGCGGCCAGTTCCGCGGTCATCTGCCCCGCGCCGCAGCCCGCATCCAGCACCCGACGCCCGGTGAGGTCTTCGGGCATTTGGCCCAGCATAATGGTGCGCATCCGGTCCCGCCCCTCGCGCACGGTCTGGCGGATGCCAGAGACCGGCGCGTCAGAGGTCAACCGCTCCCACGTCTTGGTGGCGGTGCGGTCGAAATAATCCTCAACCCGGTCGCGCGTGGCGCCATATGTGGGCGTGGCCACCATCAATCGAACCCAAGCAATTCAAAGATATCGCGGTCTTCCAGAGGCTCCGGCGACAGCGCCTCAGTCCCGTTCCAAAGCGTCTCGGCCAAGCGGATATATTCCGCGCGGCACTGAACGATGTCCTCATCATCGGGCATCTCAAAGAGCGTCTTCTTCTTCAGGCGAGACCGGCGGATCGCGTCCACATCGGGCATATGACCGATGCGCTTGAAGCCGACCTTCTCGCAGAAGCGGTCCACCTCATCGGTGTCTTTGGACCGATTGGCG
Organism: Rhodophyticola sp.; assembly: GCA_028279315.1. GTDB lineage: Bacteria > Pseudomonadota > Alphaproteobacteria > Rhodobacterales > Rhodobacteraceae > Rhodophyticola. The sequence goes on from JANQNZ010000020.1 coordinate 2,064, forward strand.
ACGCAGCCCGCGAGGCGGACATTGTAGTTCTTCGATTTCGCCTGCACGGCGGCGATGATCCGGTTCATCGCATAGATCGAGTCGAAGTCGTTTGCCGTCACGATCATCGCCCGGTCGGCATGTTGCAAGGGGGCTGCGAACCCACCGCAGACCACGTCGCCCAAAACGTCGAACAGAACGATATCGGTGTCTTCGAGCAGGTGATGCTGCTTCAACAGCTTCACGGTCTGCCCAACGACATAGCCACCGCAACCAGTGCCCGCGGGCGGGCCGCCCGCCTCGATGCACATCACGCCGTTATAGCCTTCGGTCACGAAGTCTTCGGGGCGCAACTCCTCAGCATGGAAATCCACGTCTTTCAGGATGTCGATCACGGTCGGTTGGAGGTGGCCGGTCAGCGTGAAGGTGGAATCGTGTTTCGGGTCGCAGCCGATTTGCAGAACCTTCCGCCCCAAGGTCGAAAACGCGGCGGAGAGGTTTGACGAGGTGGTCGATTTCCCAATCCCGCCTTTGCCATAAACCGCAAACACCTTCGCGCCTTCGATCTTCATCGACGCGTCCTGATGCACCTGCAGCGAGCCTTCGCCATCCTCGCCCTTTTTCAGGATCGGCGGCGCGCCCAGGCCCTTTTTGGCCAGCCCCTCGGCCTCACGCGCATTGGCGCGGGCGGCGGGGGGGTGTTTGGTGTCCAATGGGCTCATGGTCGTCCTCCTATTCCGCTGCCACGGTCACGCCTTCCAGCGTGTCTTCCAGCTCATCCGCCCCGGCCTGTAGGGCGGCAAGCGTGGCGTCATCGGGTTGCCAGTAATCGCGTTCATGGGCCTCAAGCAGGCGGTTCGCCATACGGGCTGAGGCTTGCGGGTTGAGCGCGGCCAGACGGCGGCGCATCTCTTCGTCCAAGACAAAGGTCTCGCTCAGGCGTTGATAGACCCAAGGCTCGACCTGGCCCGTGGTGGCGGACCAGCCAAGCGTGTTGGTCACTTGCGCCTCGATTTGGCGCACACCTTCATGGCCGTGTTTCAGAAGCCCCTCGAACCATTTTGGGTTCAAGCTGCGGGACCGGGTTTCCAGCGCCACCTGCTCTTGCAGGGTCCGCACCTTGCCTTCGCCGCGGGTCTGGTCGCCGATGAAGACCGGCGCTTCCTCCCCCTTCGCGCGTTTCACCGCGCGGGAGATGCCGCCAAGCGTATCGAAATAGTGGTCCACCGTGGTGACCCCCAGTTCGACGCTTTCGAGGTTCTGATAGGCGAGATCGACATCTTTCAGCGCCGATTGCAGAAGCCCCGCATTTTTCCGCGCCTTGCCGTCCATGCCGTAAGCGAAGCTTTTCCGGGCCTCATAGGCATCCGCCAGTTCATCCTCACTGTCCCACGCGCTGGAATCGATCAGGGCATTCACGTTGGAGCCATAGGCGCCTTCGGCATTGGAAAAGACGCGCAAGCTCGCCTCTTCCATCCCAACCCCCATCTTCGCGGCATAATCGAGCGCATGGGCGCGAATGAAGTTCTGGTCGAGGGGTTCGTCAGCGGTGGCGGCCTTAAACGCGGCCTCGGCCAGCATCCGGGTCTGCAAGGGAAGAAGATCGCGGAAGATGCCCGAAAGCGTCATCACCACATCGATCCGGGGGCGCCCAACCACCTCCAGCGGGATCAGGTCAGCCCCGCAGAGCCGGCCATACCCGTCAAACCGCGGTTCGGCGCCCATCAGTGCCAGCGCTTGGGCAATTGGCCCGCCATCGGATTTGATGTTGTCCGAGCCCCAAAGGACCAGCGCGACGGAGCGCGGCAACTCTCCCGCCGCCTCGATCAGTTTCTCCGCCTGTTTCGCCCCGTCTTGCAGGGCAAAGGCGGTGGGCATCCGGAACGGATCAAAGGCGTGGATGTTGCGGCCCGTGGGTAGAACCTCGGGCGAGCGGATCAGATCGCCGCCCGGCACCGGCTCTATGTAATGGCCCGAAAGCGCCCGCATCAGCGCCGGCAATTCCGAGGGCTGCCGTAGAAGCGCTGCGACGCGCGCGCGGGTCTCGTCATCGCAATCGGCCATGACCCGCAGGTGTTCGGCCACCGCCTCCTCACCCATTGGCGCGCCGACAATGTGCAGGCCCTCAGGGATCAGCGCATCTTCGGTTTCCAGAAGCGTGAGCCACAGGGTCTCTGGGTCCTGGTCGGCCAAATCCACGGCCTCGGCCTGGGTTGTGATCAGCGCTTCCAGCTCCGCCCGTTCCGCCGCGTCGGGCTGCAGCCCACGCCAGCGGGTCAGCGAATCCTTCAATTCAGCCAGACCTTTATAGAGGCCGGAGGCGGCCAGCGGCGGGGTCAGATGGGTGATTGTCACCGCATTCGACCGGCGCTTGGCGAGGGTCGCTTCGGACGGGTTGTTCGAGGCATAGAGATAGATATTCGGCAATTCGCCAATCAGCCGGTCGGGCCAATCCCGCGCGCCAAGACCGGCCTGTTTGCCGGGCATGAATTCCAACGCTCCATGCATGCCGAAATGCAGCACCGCATCGGCTGCGAAGGTTTCGCGCAGCCACTGATAGAAGGTGACAAAGGCATGGGTTGGCGCGAAGCCTTTCTCAAAAAGAAGGCGCATCGGGTCGCCTTCCCAACCAAAGGCAGGTTGCACACCGACAAAGACCTTGCCGAATTGCGCGCCTAGGACAAAAACACCGCGCCCATCGGATTGGATCTTGCCCGGCGCCGGACCCCAGACTGCCTCGACCGCATTCAGATGCCGGGTGGCCCGGACAATCGTGTCAGCATCCACATGGTCCGCAACGTTGGCCTGCTGGCCAAAGCGCTCCGCATTGCCGTGCAGCACGGCTTGGCGCAGCTCTTCCACCGTCGCGGGCGGCTCTAGGTCATAACCTTCGGCCTTCATCGCGTGGAGCGTGTTGTAAAGGCTCTCAAAAACGCTGAGGTATGCCGCCGTGCCGACAGCCCCGGCATTGGGTGGGAAACCGAAAAGCACGATCCCCACCTTCTTCTCGGCATTGGCTTTCCGGCGCAAGGTCGCTAGGCGCAGGGTCTTCTCAGTCAGGCTTTCGATCCGCTCCAAGCACGGCGCCATGGCCCGGTCATCGGATTTCCGCGGGCAGTTATGGGCGCAGCCATCGCAGCCTTCGGGCCCGTGACGCCCGCCAAACACCGTGGGGTTTGTGGCGCCGTCAATCTCAGGCAGCGCAACCAGCATGGTGGTTTCCACCGGGCCCAACCCGCCATTCGATGCGGCCCATTGGCCTAAGGTCTGAAACTCGATCGGATGCGCGGCCAGGTAAGGCACATCCAGCGCCTTCAACACCTCAACCGCCGCGTCGCTGTCATTATAGGCCGGCCCGCCAATCAGGCTGAACCCGGTCAGGGAGACAAGCGCATCGATCCGCCCTTCGGTGAAATACGCCTCAATCGCTGGACGCCCGTCGAGCCCGCCTGAAAAGGCTGGAATAACCGCCAGGCCTTTGGCCTGCATATGCCGGATCACCCCGTCGTAATGGGCGGCATCCGAGGCCAGCACATAAGACCGCATCATCAGAAGGCCGACCGTGGCCACCGGGTTCTCCGGCTGCGGCAGATCGGCGACATCGGTGGTGATGTGATGACCCGGCAGATCGGGGTGATAAAGCCCGACATCGGGGTAGTCGATCGGCGCCTCTGCCTCCGCCCCTTTGAACGCGGCATCGCTGGCATAACGCCCGACCAGGAAGCGGACCATCTGTTCCACATTGTCGTCAGAGCCGCCCAGCCAATATTGCATCGTCAGGAACCAAGCGCGCAGGTCCTGAGCCTTTCCAGGAATGAATTTCAGGATCTTCGGCAGACGGCGCAGAAGCTTCATCTGCTTTTCGCCGGATTCCGCCGAGGGTTCCTTCGACCCCCTCAGCTTCTTCAAAAGCTTCATCGGGCCTGAGGCGGGTTTCCGCATGTCCAGCTCACCCATCCGGGTCAGCTGCACCACTTCTTTCGACGAGATGACGCCGATCATCGCGTCACAGGCATCGCGCCGGGCCTCAAGATCGGGCAGGATCGCTTGGATATGCTCCTCGATGAAGAGGAGATTGGCGACAATTATATCCCCATGCCGCACCGCGTCCTTGGCCAACTCCAAAGCGTCCGGGTTCTCGGCCCATTCGGCAGAGGCATGGACTGACACGCTTAAGCCCGGAAACTCGGCAGCCAGACGGGTTGAGACCCGCGCCGCCGGTCCGGCGGCATGGGCATCCAGCGTCACGATCACGACGCGGTAGCCGGGGATATGCTCGCTATCGCGCAAAATGGGCCTTCGCTTCGTAAAGGGTGTCGATGCTGATTTCGCTCAAGCCGCGTTCGGCGGCGAATGTCTCGGTGTTGCGCCGGGCCTTGCCGCGCACGAAGAAGGGGATCTTCTTCAACTCCCGCTCGGCATCGGTCAGCCAGACCATGACGTCGGTGCCGGTTTCTATCTCGGCCTCTTCTGACCCCGTCTTTGCTTCGGAAATACTCCGGGGGGTCTGGGGGGCTGGCCCTCCAGCCTCCGCCATGGGCTTCGGCGCATGGCCCCCATGGTGGCTTGGCCCCGCCGCATCATGGAACTCAAAATCCTCGCGGAACATGGCCAACAGATGCTCTTCCAGCCCCATGACCAAAGGATGGATCCAGGTGTCGAAAAGGACATTGGCGCCTTCCCACCCCATTTGCGGGCTATAGCGCGCCGGGAAATCCTGCACATGGACGGGGGCGGAGATGACGGCGCAGGGGATGCCCAGGCGCTTGCCGATATGCCGCTCCATCTGGGTCCCGAGGATCATCTCCGGCGCGGCCTCCTCAATGGCCTTTTCCACATCCAGGTAATCGTCGGTGATCAGTGCTTCGAGCCCGAAGTCCCGGGCGAGTGCCCGGATCGGACGCGCAAATTCGCGGTTGTAACAGCCAAGGCCCACCACCTCGAACCCCATCTCATCCCGCGCCACACGGGCGGCGGCCTGCACATGGGTGGCGTCGCCGAAAAGGAACACACGTTTGCCGGTCAGATAGGTCGAGTCGACCGATTTCGACCACCAGGGCTGGCGAAGGCGGGTGAGGTCTGTCTTGGGTTCCACACCGGCAAGCGCCGCCAGTTCGGCCACAAAATCATGGGTGGCGCCGACACCGATGGGTACCGTCTTGGTATAGGGCTGGCCGCAGACCCGCTCCAGGTGCCTTGCGGCGGTTTCGGCGTGTTCGGGATACATCAGCACATTGACATGCGCCTGGCCAAGCTTGGTGATGTCCTCGGGCGTTGCCTCAAACGGGGCCACGACATTGATGCCGATCCCCATCTCGTAAAGCAGGCCTTTGACCTCTTCGATATCGTCGCGATGGCGGAAGCCAAGGGCCAGCGGACCGATGAGGTTCGCGGTCACCTCTGGCGTCTTCTCCATCGGCTGCGCCAGGTGGCGGACGATCTGATAGAAGGTCTCATCAGAGCCGAAATTCTCTTTCCGCTGATAGCTTGGCAATTCCAACGCGATCACCGGAACCGGCAGGCCCATGGTTTCAGCAAGGCCCCCGGGATCGTCCTGGATCAGTTCCGCGGTGCAGGAGGCGCCGACGATCAAGGCCTGCGGCTGATAGCGGTCATAGGCCTCCTGGCAGGTGGTCTTGAAGATACCCGCCGTATCCTCCCCCAGATCGCGGCCTTCAAAGGTGGTGTAGGTGACAGGCGGGCGATGAACCCGCCGCTCGATCATGGTGAAAAGCAAGTCCGCATAGGTGTCGCCTTGCGGTGCGTGCAGCACGTAGTGCAGGCCCTTCATACCGGTGGCGACGCGCATGGCGCCCACATGGGGCGGGCCTTCATATGTCCAGACGGTCAGCTTCATGGCTGCCCGCCGGGGCACTGCCCCGGACCCCGGAGTATTTTGGAAGCAAAGAAGGCGAGATCACGCGTCATTCGACGGCCTCCAGTTTCAGAAGGTCGCGGCGGCGGATCGGGCGGGAGAAGAGCCCGGCGAGATCGCCCGCTTGTTCGTAGAAATGGACCGGCGTGAACACGAGCTCGATGGCCCATTTCGTGGTCAGCCCTTCGGCCTCCAGCGGATTGGCGAGGCCGAGGCCACAGACGGTCAGGTCAGGGCGGGCGGCGCGGACGCGGTCGAGCTGTTTGTCGACGTCTTGGCCTTCGGAGATCACGGGGCCCGACGGGATCAAATCCATATCCGGGCCGACCAGGCCTTTGTGGATGTAAGGCTGGCCGATCTCGATCGCCTCCATCCCGCATTCCCGGGTCAGGAAGCGGGCCAGCGGGATTTCCAGCTGGCTGTCGGGCATGAAGAAGATCGACTTACCGCGCAGCGCCGCGGAGGCATTGGCGATGGCGGTCCGGGCGCGGGCGCGGGGCGCTTCGGTGACGCGTTCGAAGGTGGCGTCATCGACCCCGAACTCATCGGCGATGGCTTTCAGCCAAAGCGTCGTGCCTTCCTCACCAAAGGGGAAGGGCGCCGCGATCATCCGCGCCCCCCGGCGGGTGAGGGCAGCGGCGGTGTCACCCAGGAAAGGTTGAAGGCAGGCGAAGACGGTGTTCTCGCCAATGCCGGGTGCCTCGGACGAGCGGGGGGCGGGCAGAACGCGGATCGGGCCGATGCCCATTTGCGTCAGAAGGCTCAGCGCCTGATCCTCGACCACATCGGGCAGGGCGCCGACCAGCAGAAGCTCCCGCTCCTCCGTTGCGGGCAGAACCGGGACCATTGAGGCGAGGCAGGCGTCTTCGCCTTGGGTGAAGGTGGTCTCGATGCCGGAGCCGGAATAGTTCAGCACACGGACATGGGGCGCGTGGACCTGGGTCAGCCGTTCCGCCGCGCGGGCGAGATCAAGCTTAATCACCTCAGACGGGCAGGAGCCGACCAGGAAGAGCTGTTTGATATCCGGGCGGCGTTCCAAAAGGCGGGCGACCTCGCGGTCGAGCTCCTCATGGGCATCGGCCATGCCGGCCAGATCGCCCTCTTCCAGGATCGCGGTGCCAAAGCGCGGCTCGGCAAAGATCATCACGCCGGCCGCCGATTGCAGCAGATGCGCACAAGTGCGGCTGCCCACCACCAGGAAGAAGGCGTCCTGCATTTTACGGTGGAGCCAGATGATGCCGGTCAGGCCGCAGAACACCTCCCGCTGGCCGCGCTCTTTCAGGATCGGCGCGTCGCGGCAGGTTTTGGCTTGGATCGGCGCCTGGCGGTTCATGACGTCCCCTCCAACCGCGCCATGCGCAGTTTCCACAGGAACTGCCCGGCATTGATGACGTATGCGGCATAGGCGGCGAGCGCGATCACCATCTGCTCCCACGCCGGCCAATCGGCGACCAGCGCCCAGACATAAGCCGCATGGAGCGCAATGACCGCGAAGCTGAACACATCCTCCCAAAAGAAGGCGGGGGCGAAGAGGAATTGGCCGAAAACCACCTTCTCCCAGATCGCGCCGGTGATCATGATGATGAAGAGGAAGGCGGTCTTGATGATGATCGAAATCGTCGCCGCCTCATAGCCGAGGCCGGTCGCCATGAAGCGCAGAACCAAGGCGAGCGAAATCAGGAAGGCGAGGAACTGGAGCGGGGCCAAAACGCCTTGGACCGTGGTCCAGATCGTTGCGTCGCGTCGCGCGCGTTCCTCCGGACTGTAAAGCCGCCTAGACGAGGCCTGTGTCAGGATCTCAGTGGACATGCAGGATTGATTCCTTCGAGCTCACCTTCAAAGCTACTGCCGGGGTCAAATAAGTGTCAACTAAAACTTACACTCTTGATGCCCGAAACCCGCGGCGCAAAAACAGGGCATTCCGCTGAGGAGCGGTCTGTTTCGGCTTTATATTTCTGGGGATGAGGCGAGGATCGGATTCGCTGCGCCGCAGCAGGCCTTGGGAGATGTCAATTTCCTTTGACAGATGGCCGCAAGTCGGAGAGACTGTGCCGCAAGAGTCCGGCCGTATCCTTGGGCGCGACATACCCCCATCTGCTGGGGCACCCCGAAGGAGGGGTCCGCGCATGAACCGCATCAAGATCGAGACACCCGCTGCCAAGGTACCTTATTCCGGTATGGCGAATGATGAGGTGAAGATGCTGGCCGCGCGCGCGCTGTCGGTTCTGGCCTCGAAGACCGCCCCACGACCCGCGGGGGTTGAGCGCCGTCTTCAGATGTTGTGCGACGCTTTCGTAGATGCCGAGGAGGCGCCGCGGCACGAGGCGATCTTGCGCGTCTGCCAAGACGGGATCGCGCCGCGAGATGTCGTGTCTCACATTATACCGGAAACCGCGCGCCTGATGGGCCAGCGCTGGGCCGATGACAGTCTCAGCTTCGCCGAAGTAACGATCGGCGCCGCCCGTCTGCAAGAAACCGTGCGGGCGATGGTCATGAAAGACCCTGCACATGCGGTGGACCGTTTGGGCAAGGTCCTCCTGGTTGTGCCCCGGCCCGAGCACCACACACTGGGCCTCTTTGTAGCGGCAGATCGGTTCCGCCGCTTAGGCTACGATGTCGATGTCTCCGTGGCGGAGCCCGGACGGCGCGTTAGTGACCAAGTGTTGCGCAACAGATATGCTCTGGTCGGAATGACCGCCGCGGGGCGCAGAACGCTTGCATATGTCAAGGAATTGATCGATATCATCCGGCATCGTGTACCACGTCGGACTAACGTGGTTGTCGGTGGAAGTGTGCTGGACTCAAACCTGGATATCATCGGACTGACCGGGGCAGATTTCGCGGCTGCGGACGCCAAGAGCGCCTTGCAGCTTTGCGGTTTGCCTCTATCTGAAGGAATTACCCAGGTCTCCGTTGCTGCGGAATGACGGCTTAGGGTCCTTTAGGAGAGCGAACTTGTTGATGAACACGCGTGGATCAGATTTTTGGGATGAACCGATGGCGCCGCCAATCGCTCCGGAACATTTCAACGATATCGTGGCGACAGCCGCCGATCTCGCCATTGTGATCGACACCTCGGGCCGCGTCCGCTCGGTCATCGTAAACCCGCTTAATCCCACCTTAGGCCGGCTCGACCATTGGAAAGACCGCAACATTCGCGACTTCATGGCCGAGGACAGCCTGGCGAAGCTCGAAACCCAGTTGGAAGCTTATCGCGGCGGCAAGAAGGCCGATGTGGAGGCCATTGAGGTCAACCACTATGACAACGCGAATTGGGAGTTTCCCATTCGCTATACGCTCCACAAGACGGGCCAAGACGACATCATCCTGATGCTGGGGCGCGATCTGCGCCCGATTGCTGAGTTGCAGCATCGTCTGGTCAAAGCCCAATTGGCGCTGGAGAAGGATTACGAAACCCATCGCGACTATGAGACCCGCTATCGCGTGATCATGGAGGCCGTGCGCGATGCGCTGGTTCTGGTCGACGTGTCCTCTGGCCGGATCATCGATCTGAACAGCGCCGCAGCGCAGATTTTGGGCGCCGAGGCCGACACGCTTAGCGGCGGCGGTTTCACGCAAGAGTTTGAAGGACGCCGCCGGGGTGAATTTGTCGAAAGCTTGGTGACTAGCGCCGGTGATGAAAGCGCGGGTCCGGTTATGGCCGAAACCAAGCGCGGCAAGAAAGAGGTTGTGATCGACCCGACCTTGTTCCGGGCCGCGGGCGACAAGACGCTTCTGTGCCGGATCGAGGCCACCGGCAGTGCCGAGGTTGTGGCCGCCGAATTGGCCCAGTCCCTGACCGTGCTTTATCGGGAAGGCGCCGATGCGGTGGTCTTCACCGATATCCATGGCGCGATCCGGTCTTGCAACGAAAGCTTCCTCAGCCTTTGTGACGCCGGGCAGGTCGCCGATGTGAAAGGCAAATCGCTTGGCGATTTCCTGTCGCGGGGCAGTGTCGATCTGAAAGTCATGCTCGACAACGCGGCCCGGACCGGGCGGATGCGGATTTACTCGACCCGGCTGGAAGGGGCGTATGGCTCGCAATTGGCCGTGGAGATCTCCGCCACCCATCTGCCGGGCAATTCCGGCTTCGCCTTTGTCATCCGCGACACGTCGCGCATGGAGGTCGTCCGCGAACCGGTCACCGCTGTGCCAGGCGGCGCGCCGATGACGGATGAGGCGATGCGCAATGTGATGGATCTGGTGGGCTCTGCCCCCTTGAAGGACATCGTCTCGGCCACCACGGATGTGGTCGAAAAGATGTGCATCGAAACGGCGGTAGATCTGACTGACAATAACCGCGTGGCGGCTGCTGAGATGCTGGGCCTGTCGCGGCAGTCGCTTTATGTGAAGCTCCGCAAATACGGGCTTCTGGCGAAGAACGACAGTGGGTCCTAAACCCCATAAATCCAAGCACATGAACCTAGGTCAGCGGCGGGTGTGAAACCCCGCCGTCAGGCTGCGTTTACACTTGCCGAGTCACCAAGTGTCAGGCTAAGCTGACACTTATGAGTGTAACGACCGACCTCACCCCCGGCAGCCCGATCCGGCGCTGGCCCGAGCCTGCCGCCGCGCTGACGCTTCTCAAGCCAATCACCTGGTTCCCGCCGATGTGGGCTTATCTCTGCGGTGCGGTCTCCGCCGGGGTGGCGCCAGCCGGACACTGGGGGGTGTTGATCTTGGGCGTCCTCCTCGCCGGGCCCATCGTCTGCGGGATGAGCCAGGCAGCCAATGATTGGTGCGACCGGCATGTGGACGCAATCAACGAACCGCATCGTCCGATCCCCTCCGGCCGCATTCCAGGCCGTTGGGGCCTTTGGATTGCGCTGGCGATGTCGGTGCTGGCGATCTTCGTGGGTTGGTTCTTGGGGCCTTGGGGCTTCGGCGCGACCATCGTGGCCGTCGCCGCGGCGTGGGCCTATTCGGCAGAGCCGGTGCGGTTGAAGAAATCCGGCTGGTGGGGCCCGGGCCTGGTCGGCCTGTCCTACGAGACGCTGCCCTGGTTCACCGGCGCCGCGGTTCTGGCCGCGGGCGCCCCGTCTTGGCCGGTGATCATTGTGGCGCTGCTTTATGGGGTCGGCGCCCATGGCATCATGACACTCAACGATTTCAAAGCGCTGGAAGGCGACCGGCAGATGGGGGTGAACTCGCTGCCCGTCACGCTTGGCCCCGAACGCGCCGCGCGGCTGGCCTGCTGGGTGATGGCTATCCCCCAGGTCATCGTCATCGCGCTTCTGTTCTATTGGGGCCGCCCAGAGCACGCGCTGGCCGTTCTGACCTCTCTCGCCTTCCAGATCTGGGCGATGAGCGTGCTCCTCCGCGATCCGAAAGCGAAGGCGCCTTGGTATAACGGCACGGGCGTCACGCTTTACGTGGCCGGCATGATGGTTTCCGCCTTTGCGATCCGCACCTTAGAGGTCTGGCCATGACACTCTCTTGGGTCCAGATCGTCCGGCTTGGCCTCGTACAGATGGCGCTTGGGGCCATCGTTGTCCTTACGACCTCCACCCTCAACCGGCTGATGGTGGTGGAGCTGGCCCTGCCCGCGGTGCTGCCCGGGCTTCTGGTGGCGCTCCATTACGGCATTCAGATCACCCGGCCGCAATGGGGATACAAATCCGACACCGGCGGGCGCCGGACCCGATGGATCATCGGCGGCATGGCCATCCTGGCGCTTGGGGGGCTTTCGGCGGCTTACGGCGTCTATCTGATGGAAGCCAACTTCACCCTTGGGCTCATCGTCTCAATCCTGGCCTACGCGGCCATCGGCGTTGGCGTGGGCGCCTCGGGCACGTCACTTCTGGCGCTTCTGGCTACCGCCACAGCGGAACGGCGCCGTCCGGCTGCGGCCACGATCACCTGGCTGATGATGATCTTCGGGATTGCGATGACCGCAGGCGTTTCGGGCCAATTCCTTGACCCCTATACCCCGTTTCGCCTGATGCAAGTGGTCGCCACCGTCACTGGTGCCGCCTTCCTGATCACCTGCCTCGCCGTCTGGGGCATCGAAGGCAAAGTCACCGCCCGCCGCGAACCGGACTCGGCCCCCTTCCTGGAAGGGTTGAAAGAGGTTTGGGCCGAGCCAAAAGCACGCCGGTTCACGCTCTTCGTCTTCCTCTCCATGACCGCCTATTTCATGCAAGAGCTGATCCTGGAGCCTTATTCCGGCCTCGTCTTCAACTACACACCCGGCCAATCGACATCGCTTTCCGGGGCCCAGAACGGGGGTGTCTTTCTCGGCATGGTGGTCGTCGGCATCGCTGGCACCGCACTGCGGTTCGGGACCCTCCGGTCTTGGGTCATCGCCGGTTGCATCGGCTCGGCCGCCTCGCTTGGGTTGATCACAGCACTTGGGCAGATCGGGCCAACGGCGCCGCTTCTGCCCGCGGTCATCCTGATGGGCTTCTTCAACGGCATGTTCGCCGTTGCCGCTATCGGCTCGATGATGGCGCTCGCCGGTGAGGGCCGCCATGCGCGCGAAGGCACCCGTATGGGCCTTTGGGGCGCGGCACAGGCCATTGCCGCAGGCTTCGGCGGGCTCGCTGGCGCCGCGCTGGTCGATGTCATGCGCACAATCATGAGCGATCCGTCGGCCTTCGGGTCGGTCTTTCTGTTCGAAGCGATGCTCTACATCGCCTCTGCCTTCATGGCGGTCCGTGTGATGGACCGCCGCCCTGCCATCCATATACGCCGGGCGCCAGAGCCCGCCGCGATCCCAGGAGAATGACCATGCGTTACGATGTTGTCGTAGTGGGCGGTGGCCCATCCGGTGCAACCGCGGCGGAAGACCTTGCGCGGTCCGGCCATACGGTGGCGCTTCTGGACCGGGCGGGGCGGATCAAACCCTGCGGCGGCGCGATCCCGCCGCGCCTGATTGCCGATTTTGACATCCCTGAGGATCAGCTTGTCGCCCATATCACCACGGCGCGCATGATCTCCCCCACGGGGCGGCGGGTCGATATCCCGATCGAAAACGGCTTCGTCGGCATGGTCGATCGGGAGCATTTTGACGAGTTCCTGCGCACCCGCGCGGCGGAGGCCGGGGCCGAGCGCTTCACCGGCACCTTCACCAAGATCGAACGCACGGATGCGGGGCCAACGGTCCTCTATCGCGACAAGGAGACCAAGGAAGAGGGCCGGATCGACGCCAAACTGGTGATCGGGGCCGATGGCGCGCGCTCCAACGTGGCACGGCAGGAGGTGCCGGGTGGCGACCGCATTCCTTACGTCATCGCGTATCATGAGATCATCGAGGCCCCGGGCCCCCGCGGCGAATACCATCCCGACCGCTGCGATGTGGTTTATGACGGACGGATCAGCCCGGATTTCTATGGCTGGGTCTTCCCCCATGGGAAATCGGCCAGCGTCGGCATGGGGTCCATGGTGAAAGACGTGGATCTGAAACAGGCCACGGCGGATTTACGCGCGGCCTCAGGCCTCGACGATTGCCCGACGATCCGGAAAGAGGGCGCGCCGATCCCGCTGAAGCCGCTTGACCGGTGGGACAATGGCAAAGACGTGGTGCTGGCGGGCGATGCCGCGGGCGTCGTCGCGCCGTCTTCGGGTGAGGGCATCTATTACGCCATGGTGGGCGGCCGCGTGGCGGCAACCGCGGCGGCGGCGTGCTTGGCCTCAGGCCGGGTTAAGGATTTGCAGATCGCCCGAAAGCTCTTCATGCGGGAGCATAAATCCGTCTTCAAAATCCTGGGCGCGATGCAGGACGCCTATTACAAGTCGGATGAACGGCGCGAGCGCTTCGTCTCGCTCTGCCATGACATCGATGTGCAGCGCCTGACGTTCGAGGCCTATATGAACAAATCCCTGGTCAAGGCCCGCCCGCTTGCCCATATCAAGATCGGCATCAAGAATATCGCTCATCTGACAGGATTGATTCCGGCGACACGTGCATGACAACCATGATTCCAGCCTGGGTCGAGGGCACATTGACCCCTGTGGAGAAGCTCGACGCCCATAAGCGCGGTCTGCGCCACCAGGCGATCTCGGTCTTTCTAATCCAGGACGGGAAGACCCTGTTGCAGCGCCGGGCGCTTGGCAAATATCACACGCCGGGTCTTTGGGCGAATACCTGCTGCACCCATCCCCACTGGGGCGAAAGCGCTTTGGATTGCGCGCGGCGCCGCTTGGGCGAAGAGTTGGGGCTGCCGCCCCTGACGCTCGATTTCCGCGATCAGGTCGAATATCGCGCCGATGTGGGCGGCGGGCTGATTGAGCATGAAGTTGTGGATATCTTTGTGGGCACTCTCCCCCAAGATGTGCGGCCCGCGCCCAATCCCGCAGAAGTTATGGACACGATCTGGGAACCGCTGGAGACGCTGGCCGAAACGGTCATGGCGAAGCCAACGAGTTTCACGCCGTGGCTACAGATTTATGTCCGGGATCATGCGGCGAGCATCTTCGGGGATGTAGTGGCCTAAGCGGCGATTTAGAGCCGACTCCCCGGTCCCGCCGCGCCCTTTCAGGCGCGGCTCTTCTCTTGGAAATCCAAGGCCTCAACACCTAAGGCGCTGAGCGCCGTCGCCGCGATATCCTGCGCGGTCAGCCCGGCATCGGCATACATGTCCCCGGGGCTCGCCTGATCGATGAACCGATCCGGCAGGGTCATGGTCCGCACCGCCAAACCACCATCGAGTCGGCCAGAGGCTGCCAGGTGATGCAGAACCAACCCGCCAAAACCCAAAACCGACCCCTGTTCTACCGTGATCAGCGCCTGATGATCGGCAGCGAGTTGATCCACCAGATCGGTGTCGAGCGGTTTGGCAAAGCGCGCATCGGCCACGGTGACAGACACACCCTTTGCCTCCAGCTCGGCCGCCGCGTCCATCGCCTCGGCCAAATGTGCGCCAAGAGACAAAATCGCCACGTTAGAGCCTGTTTTGACGATCCGACCCTTGCCGATTTCAAGAACCTCGCCGCGCTCCGGCATCTCAACGCCGACGCCTTCGCCCCGCGGGTATCTGAGTGCAATCGGGCCGCTGTCATGGGCGACCATCGTGGCCATCATATGGATCAGTTCGGCCTCGTCGGCACAGGCCATCACAGTCATGTTCGGCAATGCGGAGAGATAGCCGATATCAAATGCCCCCGCATGGGTCGGGCCATCGGCGCCCACCAGCCCAGCCCGATCGATGCAGAAGCGCACCGGCAGGTTTTGCAGCGCCACGTCATGCACGATCTGATCATAGCCCCGTTGCAGGAAGCTGGAATAGATCGCGCAGAAGGGTTTGAGACCGCCCGCCGCGAGGCCCGCCGCGAAGGTCACCGCATGTTGTTCGGCAATCCCCACATCAAAGGCGCGGGTCGGCATCGCCTTCTGTAGAGTCGAAATCCCCGTGCCTCCGGGCATTGCGGCGGTCACGCCGACCACCTTCGAATCTCGCTCTGCCTCCGCCAATAGGGTCTTTCCGAAGACCGAGGTGTAACTTGGCGCATTGGGCGCGGATTTCTTCTGAACTCCCGTTTTAGGGTCGAATTTCGCAACGCCGTGATAACAATCATCGGCCCCTTCGGCGGGGGCATAGCCTTTGCCCTTCACCGTTACGCAATGGATCAGAACGGGCCCAGTGGCCCGCGCCTTGGCCGCGCGCAGAACCGGCAGAAGCTGGTCCATATCATGCCCGTCGATCGGGCCGATATAGTCGAAACCCATATGCTCAAAAAGCGTGCCCTGGCCATGGGCCCCTGTCACCAGTTCCCGCGCGCGCTCAGCCCCGGCGCGAAGCGGGGCAGGCAGGTTCCGCGCAAACCCATCGGCAATGTCCTTCAGCGTATGAAGCGGCGTGTTCTCATAAAGCCCCGAAAGATAGGTCGACATCGCACCGGTGGGGGGCGCGATGCTCATCTCATTGTCGTTCAGGATCACGAACAGCCGCCGTCCCTCATGGCCGGCATTGTTCAGCGCCTCA
>JANQNZ010000059.1 GCA_028279315.1 Rhodophyticola sp.
GCGGGTCTTCCGTTTCTTGACCTGCCGATCTCCGAAGGCGCGGCGGCAGAGATTGCGCCACCCCAACCCGTTTTGCCCCCGGCGGACCCGCAGGAACAGGCGCTTTGGGCGGCAGTCCAAGAACTGGATACGGTCGGGGCCTACGCCGCTTATCTGGGCCGCTATCCCGACGGCCCAAATGCCGCCGAGGCGCGGGCCCGGCGCGACGCAATCCAATCCGACCCCATCGAGCAAACCCGCCGCGCGGAAGAGGCGCTGAGCCTGACACGTGATCAACGGCGCGAGATCCAGCGCGATCTGAGCCTGTTGGACTTCAATCCTCGCGGCATCGACGGCCTCTTCGGCCCCGGCTCTCGCGGGGCGATCACCGCCTGGCAGGAGGCGAATGGATATACCGGAACCGGGTTTGTCACGGGTGAGCAGCTTGCGGCCCTGTCCGATATGGCTGACCGGCGGGCGGCGGAATTGGAGGAAGAGGCCCGTCTGCGCGCCGAACAGCAGGAACGCGAAGATCGGGCGTTTTGGCAGGCCACCGGCCAAGGGAGCGATGAGGCGGGGCTGCGCGCCTATCTCGGACGGTATCCCGATGGCGTGTTCTCGGATCTCGCGACCGAGCGGCTGGCGGCGATTGAAGCGGCGGCCCAGGAAGCGGCTGCCGCCGAAGACCGCGCCGCGTGGCAGGCGGCGGAGGGTGTCAACACGGTCGCAGGCTATCGCGATTACCTGCAACGCTTCCCCGAAGGCGCCTTCGCTGGTGTCGCCGCAGCGCGGATCGAGGAGTTGGAAGGCGCCGATCGGGACGCACAGATCATCGCGCAATTGGAGGCGCGGGAGGCTGCCCTGGGCCTCGCCCCCGTCACGCGGCAATTGATTGAGCAGCGCCTGGCCGGGCTGGACCTCAATCCCGGTCGCGTCGACGGCACTTTCGATGATGACACCCGTCGCGCGCTCCGCCGGTATCAGCAAGCGCGGAACTTGCAGGTGACGGGCTATCTCGATCAGGCTACGGTGGTGCGGCTCATGGCCGATGCGGTCGGAACCATTCTGAGGTGACAGGGAATGAAATGGCTGGGGGGAATTGCGGCGCTGGCGCTGGTCTTGGTCACGCCGGTGGCGATAGCGCAGCCAGCGGGGGAGCTTGCCGCCGCGCGCCAGGTCTTGGGGCAGTTGCAGGGGCGGTCGTTCTCGGAGAACCGGGAATATTGCGGCTATATCGGGCGGCTGGACGATGGCAGCTTTATGGCCACCGAAGTGACGCGGGGCGGCACCGATAGCTGCCTGTCGCGCGGCGATGAAAGCCGGTTTCTGGAGATCACGGCGTCGTTCCACACCCATGCCGGGTTCGACACCGAGGCCGATAGTGAGGTGCCCTCGACCAGCGATGTGGAAGGCGATCTCTCCGAAGGTGTGAACGGTTATGTGGCCACGCCAGGTGGCCGGCTTTGGTTCATCGACGGGCGAACGGGCGTAGCGACCCAACTTTGCGGATTGGGCTGCATGGGCCAGGACCCGCGCTTCATCGCAGGTGATGCCGGGCCGATTGCGCAGCGCTATACGTTGCAAGAGCTTCGGGCGCGCGAGAGTAGCTGGTAGGCGGGGCCTGCGCCCATGCCTGCCCTTATGATCCAGGGCACCGGCTCTGATGTCGGCAAATCGATGCTGGTGGCGGGACTCTGCCGGGTGGCGCGGCGGCGAGGCCTGAACGTCGCGCCCTTCAAGCCGCAGAATATGTCGAACAATGCCGCCGTCACTGCGGATGGGGGAGAGATAGGGCGTGCGCAAGCCGTGCAGGCCTGGGCCGCGGGGCTTGATCCCATCACCGATATGAACCCGGTTCTGTTGAAGCCGGAGACAGATACCGGCGCTCAGGTTGTGGTGCAGGGGAAACGATTGGCCCAGGCGTCGGCCCGCGGGTATGGCGATTTGAAGCCGAAATTGATGGCGGCTGTGATGGAGAGCTTCGACCGGCTCCGCGCTGCACATGATCTCGTGATCGTCGAAGGCGCCGGCAGCCCGGCAGAGGTGAATTTGCGTGAGGGCGACATTGCCAATATGGGCTTTGCCCGGGCGGCGGATGTGCCCGTGGTCTTGGCTGGCGACATCAACCGGGGCGGGGTGATCGCGCAGATCGTGGGGACGCAGGCGGTGATCGATCCGGATGATGCTGCAATGGTCGTGGGCTTCTTGATCAACAAGTTCCGGGGCGATGTGAGCCTCTTCGACGATGGTTATGCCCTGATCGAGCAGCAAACCGGCTGGCGCGGATTCGGCGTGTTGCCCTGGTTTCCCCACGCTTGGAAACTGCCCGCCGAAGATGCCGTCAGCCTCGCCGCCCCGGTCCGTGAGGCTGGGTTTCATATCGTCTGCCTCACCCTCTCTCGCATCGCCAATTTCGACGATCTCGATCCGCTCAAACAGGAACCGGACGTGCGGCTGACCATGCTGGGCCCTGGCCGCGCAATTCCGGGGGATGCGGATCTGGTGATCTTGCCCGGCACAAAATCCACCCGGGGCGATCTGGCGTTTCTCCACGCGCAGGGGTGGGATGTGGACCTACAGGCCCACCATCGGCGGGGCGGGCATATCCTCGGCATTTGCGGCGGGTATCAGATGCTGGGCCGGTCCGTTGCCGATCCAGAGGGCATTGAGGGGCCACCGGGGGAAACGCCGGGCCTGGGTCTTCTGGATGTCGAGACGGTGATGTTCCCCGAGAAAAGACTTACGGAGGTCGAGGCGGTGCATAGCGGCACTGGCGCCAGGTTTCGCGGCTATGAGATTCATATCGGCGACAGCGATGGTCCGGATCGCGCGCGGCCTTTTGGGTTTGTGGGGGGGCAGCCTGAGGGTGCCGTCAGCGCCGATGGCAGGGTGGCGGGAAGTTACCTGCATGGGATGTTCCGCGATGACCAATTTCGGGCGGCCTGGTTGGCGTCATTTGATGTGGCGTCGGCTGGTGTGGATTACGATGCCTCGGTCGACGCGGCACTAGAGGGGCTGGCCGATCACATGGAGCGGCATTTGGATGTGGACGGCCTTCTTGGCGCGGCGCGATAGACACGAAGCACGACCGCACCGATCTACCGTCCTTCTATGCTCCCTGCCCGACTAATGCGCCGAAGGCGCCGGGCATCGACAGGCCGCCCGGGCGGTCTGGCGATTTGGCTGAGACTGGTTGCAGAGATTGGAGCGGGGAGGGGCTTAACCACCATAAAGCGCTGCCGCTCAACGGGAGGATCGCCAGCCCTCGGCCTGTCGATGCCCGGGAGCGTTGCGACCCCGGGGCGGCGCTGGTCTATCTCAAACTCATCTCTTCCGCGTCAAACAACCCAACAATCTGATCCGCCGCCCCATCGCTCGCCCCCCGCACCGCATGGGCATAGACCAAGTGGCGGTGAAGCCCCGGCGCTTCGGTTGTCACGACCTCCCCCCGTCTACCCACATGGCGCGCGATATCGGGGGCGGGTAGTAACGTGAAGCCAATCCCCTCATCCACGCATTCCATGATCGCCTCGACACTGTCGAGAAAGATGCTGGTGCCCGCTTGGCGTTTCGGCCCGGCGACGTGGGCGGCAATCAGTTTCCCAATCCCCGACTGAGGCAGGAAGTGCAGAAACGGCAAGGTCCGAAAAAGCGCCTCGGGGCTTTGGCCTGCATGGTCCCGCGGGGCGGCATAGACCAAGGGCTCTTTCCGCAGGATGTGGTAGGCAAGGCCCGGCGGCGAGGCGTCCGAAGCGGTCAGGACCGCGCCATCGAGATGCCCGGACAGGACGCGATCTTGCAGAGTCTCCGAGAGGCCGGTCTCGATCTCGAACCGGGCATCAGGCGCCTCGTGCCGGGCATTTCTGAGGAAGCTTGGCAGAAGCCGGACGCTGGCGGTGGGCACAAAGCCCACACGAAACCGGCCCGTCAGACGGTCGCTTGGGCGGCAGGCGGTGATCATCGCGGCCTCCGCTTGGATCATCCGCGTGGCCTCTTGCGTCACGGCCCGGCCAATGGGCGTGAGTTTTGGGGGCCGAAAGGCGCGGTCGAACAGCATCGCGCCAAGCTCGGTTTCCAGCGCCTTCATTTGCATGGAGACCGCCGAGAGCGTCATGTTCTGCGCCTCTGCCGCGCCCGCAAAGGATCCGGCGCGGTCGATCTCTAACAGGGTTCTGAGGGCGCGTGTCTGCATATCTTCAATACTCGTGTACTTAAGGTCATGTCTAATTCGGTTTCCCTTGAGATGCAATCTGCTATTCTCACGGAACCGTGAGGAAGGGACAGGCATGACCACCGAAAACCGTTTTCAGATCGCGGCGCAGGAATTGGCAAAGCGCTTCGCGCCGCGCGCGGCGGAGTGGGACAAGAGCCGCGAATATTGCTGGCCGAATATGGCGGAACTGGCAGAGGCCGGGCTGATGGGCATGACAATTCCCAAAGCCTATGGCGGGCAGGGCGCCTCCTTCCATGATGCGGTCTTGGCGATCGAGGAGATCGCGAAAGCCTGCACGCTCTCTGCCCGGATTGTGGTGGAGGCCAATATGGGCGGGATCAGCGCGATCATGGCCTATGGCAGCGACGCGCAGAAACGCCTTTGCGCGCCCCTGGTCCTGGCGGGCGACAAGCCGGCGATCTGCATCAGTGAGCCCGAGGCGGGCAGCGCGGCCACCGAAATGGCCACAACCGCGCGGCGGGTTGGGAGCGGCTATCTCCTGAACGGGACCAAACATTGGATCACCGGCGGGGGCGTGTCGAAGATCCATCTGATCTTCGCCCGTGTCTTGGATGAGCGCGGGCAGGAAGAGGGGATCGGCGGGTTCCTAGTGATCTGCGACCCTGTGAAGGGCGACATACCCAAAGGGTTCGAGGTGGTGCGCCGCGAACACACGATGGGCCTTTGCGGGATGCCCGAGGCGGAATTGCGCTTCACCGATCTTGAGGTGGAGGCTGAGATGGCGGTGGTGCCGCCGTCAGGTTTCGCTCGCGGCTTTGCCGATCTGATGAACGCCTATAACAGCCAGCGGGTGGGCGCGGGTACCATTGCCATGGGTGTCGCGGCGGGCGCGCTTGACCGGGCCAAAGACTACCTGAATGACCGGCATCAGTTCGGGCGGCCTTTGGCGGAGTTCCAAGGCTTGCAGTGGATGGTCGCGGATATGGATGCGGGCGTTCATGCCTCCCGCCTGATGCTGCGCGAGGCGGCGCTGTCCCGGGGACCAAATGGCAGCCCATTCCCCGATATGATGATGGCGGCGCGGGCAAAGCTTTTTGCCTCGGAAACCGCGATCAAGGTGGTCAATGACGCTCTGCAGATGTTCGGGGCGCGTGGTTATGGCGACCAAGAGCCCCTGGAGCGGATGTATCGCGACGTGCGCATGTTCACGATTGGCGGCGGCACGGCGCAGATTTTGCGGACCCAGGTGGCGGGAAGTCTTCTGGGGATCAAGACGCCTCAGACCCGCGGTGGATATGTGCCGGAGGCTCCGCGGATTGCTGCGGAGTAGACTGTAGGGCGGGACTTGTCCCGCCATGCGAAAACGACCCAGCCTGGCCAGCGGCGGGACAAGTCCCGCCCTACGGGTGATTAAGGCGCATCTGCCTGAACCAACGACGGTCTCCTTCCCCTGCCCGAATAGCGCGGCGAAGCCGCCCGGCATCGCTAGCCCCCGGCCTGTCGATGCCCGGCTTACGTTGCGGCTCAGCCGTTATCAGGATTGTCTCCCAAGAAGACAAAAGCCGCCCATCAGGGCGGCTTTTCCCGTCTACCCGTCTCGTCGGCTCAGCCTTGGCGGGCTTTGAACCGGCGCTGCGTCTTGTTGATCACATAGACACGGCCCTTGCGGCGCACGATGCGGCAATCGCGGTGGCGCTGCTTGAGCGAGCGGAGCGAGTTCTTGACCTTCATGGGTCCTCTCCTTCGTCGCGGCGCGGCGATGCGCCTTGTTTGGTTTCGGTCTGACCGCCCAACAGAACGGCCCGTTTGTTCCTTGGTCCGGTTTGAGACTTTGCGTTGCAAAGCCCAAACTCGGCTGCCGACACTTTGCACGCAAAGTGCGGCTTGGTGGGCGGTACTGGGATCGAACCAGTGACCCCTACGATGTCAACGTAGTGCTCTACCGCTGAGCTAACCGCCCGGTGAGATACGCGTCCGACGGCGGATGAGGCAATAGAGCCCGCAACGGCCCGCCGCCGCACGAATGGTGCCGGTCTATAAAAGGAGTCGGATAGGGGTTCAAGGGCTTTTGGCCTTTGGCAAAATCCTTCTATATTCCGTGTTATGAAGGGACGTTCATGACACGCCGCGCCTATCGCCTTGACCTGCCAGAGCGGATAACCACGCCGGTGATCGTGGCCTCGCCCCATTCGGGGCGGCATTATCCGTGGAGCTTCACGCGGAAGACGGTGTTGGACGAACGCGTCATCCGGTCATCGGAAGATGCGTTTATGGATATGCTGGTGGGCGATGCGCCGCTTCTGGGCGCCCCGCTTTTGGCCGCTGAGTTCCCTCGCGCTTATGTCGATTTGAACCGCAGTTGCGATGAGTTGGACCCCGCGGTGGTAAGCGGTGTGGCGCGGCCATCTCAGAACCCGCGGATCAGTTCAGGGCTGGGTGTGATCCCGCGCGTCGTCTCGAACGGTCGGTCGATCTATCGCGGGAAGCTAAGCCTCAGCGAGGCAGAGGCGCGGATTTCCGAAGTCTGGCGCCCATATCACGCCTGCCTCGACGGGTTGATGCAAGAGGCGCAGGTGCGCTTCGGCGAAGCCGTGCTGCTTGACATGCATTCGATGCCCCATGAGGCGCTCGATACCGTGGCCCGCCCTGGCGGGCGGCGGCCCGAAGTGGTGTTGGGCGACCGGTTCGGGGCGTCAGCGAAATCCGATGTGGTGGAGCGGCTGGAAGCGGCATTCTCGGATGCGGGCCTTGTGGTCAGCCGGAACGCGCCTTTCGCGGGGGCCTTCGTGGCGCAGCATTACGGGCGCCCCTCACGTGGTCGCCATGCGGTCCAGATCGAGATCGACCGCTCGCTTTATATGAATGAGCGGCTTGTCCGCCCGAACGGCAATTTCCAGAACGTCAAAGCGCTGATGACCGAGGTGTTGCGCCAGGTGATTGGCCCGGGCGCGGGGCAGATGCCGCTGGCGGCGGAGTAGGGGGCGGCGCGCCCTGCGTCACGCCCCCTGCCGGGAGCCCTCCTTAGGGCGCATTGCCATGGGACATCGCTGATCAAGCCACGGTGATAAGCGGGGGGATTTGCATCAGCGTTGGATGCCTCCGGCGGCCATATTTTGGGAATAGAGAAGCCAGATCGCCGCCCCCTCAACGCAAGGATCGCCCCTTCACGATCGCATCCTTCCCAAAGCGGTCGCGGATTGCATCCGTGGCGCGCTCGGCCCCGTAGCGTTGCGCTTGACCAGGATCGAGGAGGTTGCCAGCGCGGTCGGCTTGATCGGCGGGGAAAAGATCGGAGAGGCCAACGCCGAGAAGCCGGTAGGGCTTGGTGTGATCCACCGCATCGAAAAGCGCGCGGGCGGTGCGGTAGATTCGATCGGCCATATGGGTGGGGTCGTCGAGGCTGACCCGGCGGGTGATCAGGCTGAAATCGGCGCGTTTCAGTTTTAGCGTCACGACCCGGCCCGCGATCTCTTTGGCTTTGGCCCGGGCCGCGACCTTTTCCGCCATGCGCCAGATATGACCGTCCAGCAGATCAGGATCGGCGATGTCGTCGTGGAACGTGGTCTCATTCGAGATGCTTTTCATGCCCTGATCGGAGGTCACCTTCCGATTATCCTCCCCCCGCGACAGGAAATAGAGCCGGTCGCCCATGGACCCAAAGCGTTCGGCCAGCGCTTTGCGGTCCCACCGCCTGAGATCGGAAACGGTGCGAATGCCCGCCTTGTCGAGAGAGGCCTGGCCTGCCTGCCCAATCCCCCAGATCATGCGCACGGGCTTATCGGCGAGAAAGTCCAGCGTTTCGGCGGCGCCGATCACCGAGAACCCGCG
>JANQNZ010000086.1 GCA_028279315.1 Rhodophyticola sp.
CGACGCCAGATCGCCTTGGCCGAGGCGGATCGGCTTCTCGCGGAAACCGAATTGCGGGCGCGCTTCGCCGGTGTCCTGGCGGATGTGGATGTCGTGGCCGGGCGGCTGGTGAACCGCAACGAACAGATCGCACGGCTGATCGACCCCGACGCGCTTGAGGTCTCCTTCCGCGTCTCCACCGCACAATATGCTAGGCTGCTCGACGAGAATGGGCGCCTGCCCCGCTTGGCTGTGACCGTCGTACTGGATGTCTTCGGCCTAGATGTTACGGCGCCCGCGGTTCTGACCCGCGAAAGCGGTGCGGTGGCGGAGGGGCAATCGGGCCGGTTGCTTTTTGCCCGGCTTGAGGAGACGCGCGGCTTTCAGGCCGGGGATTTCGTGACCGTCGAATTGGAGGAAGCACCGCTTGCCCAGGTGGCGCGCCTGCCGTCCACCGCGCTTGATGACAACAATCAGGTGCTTGTGCTGGGGGAGGAGAACCGGCTTGAGGCGGCAGCGGTGACGCTTCTCCGCCGTCAGGGCGATAATGTGATTGTTGAAGCGCCCGGCCTCTCTGGGCGTGAGGTTGTGCTGGCCCGGACCCCGGTTCTGGGGGCAGGCATTCGGATCAACCCGCTCCGCCCCGGGGCGGGTGAGGAGACGGCGGAGGCCGAACCCGACACCGTGGCGCTGGACCCTGAACGTCGCGCCCGGCTGATCGCCTTTGTTGAGGGCAACGGGTTCATTCCGGCGGATGTCAAAGAACGGATGATCCGGCAATTGAACCAAGAACAGGTGCCCGCCCGTATGGTCGCCCGGATCGAAGCCCGGATGGGGAGTTAAGCGGCGATGCGCCCCCTCCCCGCCCGCGCTGGAGGTATGATCTCCTATTTCACGCGGCACCGCACGGCGGCGAACCTGCTTCTGGTGTGTTTGATTGTGCTGGGCCTGGCCGCCTTCCCCAATATGCGGGCACAATTCTTCCCCGATGTGATTGTCGACCAGGTAAATGTCACCGTCACCTGGGACGGCGCCGGGGCGGAGGATGTGGACGCGGCAATTGTCGCGCTCATGGAACCCCGGCTTCTGGCGGTCGAGGGGGTGACGGAATCGACCTCCACCTCTCGCGAAGGGCGGGCGCGGATCGAGCTGGAATTTGAGCCTGGCTGGGATATGGGCCGCGCGGCGGATGAGGTTCAGGCCGCCGTCGATACGGTGACGGATCTGCCGGAGGATGCCGATGATCCAGTGGTCCGCCGCGGCGCTTGGCGGGACCGGGTGACCGATGTGGTCATCACTGGCCCCGTCGCGGTGGATCAGATCGGGCGGTTTGCGGATGAGTTTGTCGTCCGCCTCTTTGCGGAAGGGGTCACACGGGCGACGATCCGGGGTGTTGCCGCGCCGGAAACCATTGTCGAGGTGCCGTCGGCCGCGCTGATCCAGCACGACATCACCATGGCCGCGATTGCCGAGGCGATTGCGGCGGAAGCCGAAACAGCGCCTGCTGGTGAGGTCGACAGCGCCAATGCCCGCATCCGCACTGGCAGCGCGCGGCGCAGTGCCGAGGATATCGCCGGGATTGTGCTGAGGCGGAATGCGGACGGCTCAGTTCTGACGGTGGGTGAGATTGCGGCGGTCACCACGGAGGGCGTGGATCGGGAACGGGCCTATTTTGTGGGTGAAAACCCCGGGATCTCGATCCGCGTGGATCGGAGCGACCAAGGCGACGCGATTGGTATTCAAGAGACGGTTGAAGCGGTCGCGGCTGAGATGCAGGCGACCTTACCCGATGGCGTCTCCATCGATCTGATCCGGACCCGGGCGGAATCGATCTCGGCCCGCCTCAACATCCTTCTCGACAATGGGTTGATTGGGCTTGGGCTGGTGGTTCTGCTGCTGTTTTTGTTCCTGAACGCCCGCACCGCGTTTTGGGTGGCCGCGGGCATTCCGGTGGCGATGCTGGCCGCGATTGCGTTCATGTATGTCGCCGGGCTGACGCTCAACATGATCTCGCTTTTTGCCCTGATCATCACGCTTGGAATTGTGGTGGATGACGCGATTGTCGTGGGCGAACACGCCGATTTCCGCGCCCGACGATTGGGCGAGGCCCCGGTGGTCGCGGCGGAGAACGCCGCCCGGCGGATGGCCGCCCCGGTCTTTGCGGCGACGATCACAACCGTCTTGGCCTTCGCGGGGCTGGTGGCGGTCGGCGGGCGGTTTGGGGAGTTGATCGCCGATATCCCCTTCACCGTCATCGTGGTTCTGATCGCAAGCCTGGTTGAGTGCTTCCTGATCCTGCCCAACCACATGGCCCATGCGCTTGTCCATACCGCCAAGGAACACTGGTATGACTGGCCCTCTCGCCAGGTGAACAAGGGCTTCCGATGGGTGCGGGAACGCGCGTTCCGGCCCGCCATGCGGCTGGTGATCTGGGCGCGTTATCCGGTGGTGGCGGGTGTGATCTTGATCCTTGCAGGCCAAGTGGCAGTCTTCATCCGCGGCGATGTCACCTGGCGCTTTTTCAACGCGCCGGAGCTGTCCAGCGTTTCGGGCAATTTTGCCATGCTGGACGGGGCCACGCGCGATGACAGCCTGGCCATGACCCGTGAGATGCAGCGCGCGACCGAGGCTGTGGCGGCGCGGTATGAAGAAGAGTATGGGCGGAACCCTCTGGCTTACGTCCTGGCCGAGGTCGGCGGCACCACGGGGCGAGGCCTCGCCGTCGCCGATGACAAGGATGCGGACCTTTTGGGGTCGATCGCGATTGAGTTGATCGACGCCGATTTGCGCCCCTATTCCTCCTTCCAATTTGTGGGCGATCTGCAAGATGAGGTCCGGCAATTGCCCCTGACCGAAGCGGTCAGCTTCCGGGGCTGGCGGAGCGGGCCAGGTGGCGACGCGCTCGACATCCAATTGGTCGGCGCCGACAGCGCCACGTTGAAAGCCGCCGCCGAAGCTGTGCAAACCGCGCTGATCCGGTTCCCCGAGGTCTCCGCGCTCGAAGACAGCCTGGCCTATGACCGGGAGGAGTTGAGCCTTGATTTGACACCCCAAGGCCAGGCGTTGGGCTTCGAGATCGGCCAATTGGGCCGCGTCCTCCGCCACCGCTTGGGCGGGATCGAAGCGGCGACCTATCCGGCGGGCGTACGCACCGGCACGATCCGGGTGGAACTGCCCGCGGGCGAATTGACCGCCGATTTCCTCGACCGGACGCTTTTGAGATCGGAAAGCGGGGAATACGTGCCGCTCGCCGATATCGTGAGCGTCAGCGCGCGAACGGGGTTTGCCACGATCACGCGGGAGAATGGGGTGCGGGTGGTCACAGTCACCGGCGATCTCTCCGAAGACGATCCGGCGCGTGCCGAAGAGATCATGGAAGAGCTTCGCGAGGTGATCCTGCCAGGGGTCGAGCAGGATTTTGGCGTCGGTTGGGTGCTATCTGGCCTGGCCGAGCAGGAACGCGATTTCCTGAGCGACGCCGCCCTTGGCTTCGCGCTGTGCCTGATCGGGATTTACCTGGTGTTGTCTTGGATCTTCGCCAGTTGGACGCGGCCTGTGGTGGTGATGGCGATCATTCCTTTTGGGCTGATCGGGACGATCTACGGCCACGCCGCTTGGGACGTTCCGCTCAGCATGTTCACGGTGGTTGGATTGATTGGGATGACCGGGATCATCATCAACGATTCGATCGTGCTGGTGACGACCGTGGACGAGTACGCGAAAGATCGTGGGCTGGTCCCGGCGATCATCGATGGCGCGGCAGATCGGCTGCGGCCGGTACTCTTGACCACGCTCACGACGGTTTTGGGCCTGGCGCCGCTGTTGTTTGAGTCCTCGCAGCAGGCGCAGTTCCTGAAACCGACGGTGATCACGCTGGTTTATGGCCTTGGGTTTGGGATGATTGTTGTGCTTCTGGTGGTGCCCGCGATCTTGGCAATGCAGCAGGATGTGGGCAAACAGCTCCGCGCGCTCCGCCGGATGTTGAGTCACACCCGGCGCGCGGGTGGGTTTGGAGTTGCTTTGGCTGCGCTTATGCTGGCACTGGTCGCGCTCTTCGCAGCGACGCTTGGTGCCGTGATTGTGACCGGGGCCTTGCCGGGGCTGCTCTCGGGGGTTCTGCCGGCGGGGCTTGCGCCGATCCAAGCGGCGCTGCTTCTTTTTGTCGGGGGTAGCGCTGGGCTGGTGCTCTTGGCCTGGCTCGCTGCGGCGCTGGTCTATGGGGTCTGGGCCAGACGGGCCGCTTAACTTCAGTTGACTTCAACTAATCCGGCTTTGCCTTTAGCAAGACCCTAGCCGGGCATCGACAGGCCGGGGACTGGCGATCCGACCTCTGAGCTGCAGTGCTTTATCCCCACCAAATCCGGCCTCGCTCCGATCTCAGCACCAGGCCTCACCCAATCGCCAGACCGCCCGGGCGGCCCCTCTCGGCAGGTTTTCTCCGAAAACCGCCTGCCGGGCAGCGCCGCCGATGCCCGGCGCCTTCGGCTTGATTCCAGGCCGGGTGCGCAGAAAGACCGGTGTTCGGCGCCCGAGGGTGACCTAGGTCGCTTAATTCACCCCGTGCAGCCCAGAAGCTCCACCGCCATACGCGAGCCAAGCACCGTGATCCTGAGATCAGACCGGTTCATCGCAAAGGGCCCAGCATCGGCGGGCACCACATCGGCGACGGCGGTGACAGTGTTGCCGTCGCGGCGGCTGGTGGTCTCGGAAATCCAGATGCTCGCGTTGGGCAGCTCAAACACCACCATCTCGCGATCACCAACCTGTGGCACCTGCATCCGCGCTTCCACACGCAACCCGTCCGAGATTGGCGTCACTTGGCATGTGGCCTCCCCCGCCCCTGCCTCACGGGCTGAGAGCGGTTGATCCGCCAGCGCCGCGGCGATCTGCGGGTGGCGCTCACCTGTAGGCGGCAAAAGGCCCTCCAACTGCAACGTCACCGGGATGCACACATCCAGGCACACCCCCATATCGATCTGTCCGTCGATCTCCACCGCCCCGGTCTCTGACAAATGGAATTCGAGCGGCAGGATCACCTCATCGCCATACCCAATGCTGCGCATCCCGTTGATCGAGAAAACCTCAGGCCGGGGCCAATGAATGTCGACGCTTTCCACCCCGCTCATCGGGTCCATGCGCAGCCGGGTCGGCAATCCACCCTCACCGGGCGCGCGCCAATAGGTCTTCCACCCGGGCGCCAGCGTGATCCGCACCGCCGCCATATGCCGGGTGTCGGTCACGCGCCAGCCTTCAAGCAGACGCACTTCGACAACCTCATCGACGCTTTGGCCGGAGAATTGGGCCATCACCGAACCGGCCATAGACACGGCCATCAGACAAAAGCCCATGAGTTTTGAGAGACCTGCACGCACCGTCATGACCCTGACCTAGGCCTTTGCGATTGAAATAAAAACTCACGTTTTGGCGAAACCCCGCTTGCCCATCGGGTCATCCCGCTTGAATGCAAGCGCCATCACCCACATTGTGAGGATATGAGCGCCGAAACCGTCCCCTCCGATCTCACCGGCCAGTTGCTGATCGCCATGCCCGGCATGGGTGATCCGCGCTTCCATGGCAGCGTGGTGTTCCTCTGCGCCCATTCGCCGACGGGCGCGATGGGGCTGATCGTGAACAAGGAGATCGAGGAGCTGAGCTTCGCCGATATGCTGGAGCAGTTGGAGATCCCCGCTGACACCCCGCCCGGCCTGCCGGTCTGCTTTGGTGGCCCGGTGGAGACGGGGCGCGGGTTTGTCCTCCACTCCGCCGACTACGCGCCGCGCACCCGGGATGGGGAGGAGGACGGCACGCTTCGCGTCGACAGCCGGTTTTCGATGACCGCCACCATGGATGTCTTGCGCGACTTGGCCGATGGCACCGGCCCGCGCCATGCGCTCATGGCGCTTGGCTATGCTGGATGGGGGCCGGGGCAGTTGGAGAGCGAGATTCGGCAAAACGGCTGGTTGACCTGCGAGGCCTCCCCCACCTTGGTGTTTGGTGCCCGCATGGAAGGCAAGTGGGAGGCGGCGCTGGCAAGCCTTGGGATTGACCCGCTGATGTTGTCGTCAGAGGCAGGTCACGCCTGAGGGCTAAGAGCCGGGTGCGATCAAGCGGAAACAAAGATCTCACCCAAACCGACTTTACCGCCAGTTGAAACGGGAGCCGGGCATCGACAGGCCGTGGGCTGGCGATCCTCCCTTTGAGCCGGTGCGCTTAATCCCTGCCAAGCCCCTCCTCGCTCAGACCTCAGCACTAAGACCAGCCAAATCGCCAGACCGCCCGGGCGGCCTGTCGATGCCCGGCGCCTTCGGCGCATTATTCGGGCAGGGGATGTAGAAGACGCGCTGATCGGGGTGGGTCCCCCCGCAAAGGCCGGTCACGCCCGAAGCGCTATGTGCGCGGCGCCGCGGCCCGGCGCAACCGGTCATTGATCGCGCGGCCCAGGCCAGTCTCGGGGACCGGGGCGATGTGGATGGCTGGTTTGCCTTCCGAGACAGCCAGCGTCTCGGCGGCATGGAGATGGCCGAAGAGGTTGGCCGCAGCCTCCACCAAGTCTCCGGATTGCGACAGGCTGAGATCGCCACCATCGGCTGCGGTGAAGCCGATTGTGACCGCATGTCCATCACTCAGATCGCTGTTGATGATCAGGGGAACGGAGGGCGCGTAGTGGCTGCTCAGTTGCCCAGGTGCCTGCACCTTGCCGGGCGTTGTGTCGTCAAGAAGCGGGCCGGTCATCGCTTCAATCGCATCCCGCGGCAGGCCCCCTTCGCGGAGCAGGCGGACAGACGCCTCGCCCGGCGCCAGGATTGTCGACTCAAGCCCCACCGCGCACGGACCAGCATCGAGGATTGCGGCGACTTGAGCCCCCAACCCCTCCACCACATGGGCCGCAGTTGTCGGGCTGATCCGGCCAGAGGGATTTGCCGACGGCGCGGCGAGCGGGCCGCCAAAGGCGCTGAGAAGCGCCTGCGCTGTCGGATGGGCGGGGACACGGAGCGCCACCGTTCCGAGGCCCGCCGTGACCAAGGGGGACAGCCCATGGCCCTCCCTCAATGGCAAGACAAGGGTCAAAGGCCCGGGCCAGAACGCCCCAGCCAAATCCCGCGCCAAAGGGGAGACCGCGGCCAAGGCCTCTGCTGCGGCCAGGTCCGACACATGTACAATCAGCGGGTTGAACCTCGGTCGTCCTTTCGCATCAAAAATCCGTGCGCAGGCGATGTCGGACCGCGCGTCTGCGGCCAGCCCATAAACCGTCTCGGTCGGCAAAGCGACCAAGCGGCCTTCACCCAGAAGCTCTGCGGCCCGCGCCACACCGGCATCATCTTCTAGAAGAATTTCAGGCTGGTCTTTGGTCATCCGTGACGTAACGTTGCAGTTGATGAAAGCGGGCCGCGCTTCCTAGCTACGGCCCAAGAGACGCCGGGTGATAGCGTGAA
>JANQNZ010000117.1 GCA_028279315.1 Rhodophyticola sp.
CAGTTTGGGCCGGGTCACGGCGTCCTCCGCAGCGCGGGCGGCTTGGGCGCCGGTTGCCTCATAGATCGCGAGGATGTCCTCGGTGGAGGCCGCGCCCTCCTCGATCAGAAAGCGGGCGGTGTGGAGGAGCGGGTCATCTGCCTCCGCCGCTTCGATTTCCTCTTTCGAGAGATAGGCGGTTTGCGCGTCCGGCCCGGCATGGCCGTAAAGCCGGACACAGTTCATATGTAAGAAGACCGGGCGGCGGCGGCGGCGCATTGCGTCTGCGATCTGGCGCGCGGTGCCGTAGGTGGCCACCACGTCGAGCCCGTCACAGGCGACATAATCGAGCCCCGGCCGCGCTGCCATATTGGCGGCCACCCAGCCCTCCGGCGTTTTCACCGAAATCCCAATACCGTTATCGGCGCAGACAAAGAGGAGCGGCAGGGGCAGGTTTTGATAGGCTGTCCAGCCCGCCGTGTTGAGCGCGCCTTGAGCCGTCGAATGGTTCAGAGACGCATCGCCGAAGGAACAATAGACAATCGCGTCCTCAGGGTACTCCGCATGTTCGGGCCGGTTGCGCCGGGCGAGACCGATGGCATAAGCCGCCCCCACGGCTTTTGGCAGATGTGAGGCGATGGTGGAGGTCTGGGGCGGAATACTGAGGGGTTTGGAGCCCAAGACCTTGTGCCGCCCGCCGGAGATCGGGTCGTCAGCGGAACTGGTGAAGCTCAGCAGCATGTCCCAAAGCGGGGTCTGCCCCGGCACCTGGAAAGCGCGGGCGATTTGAAAGGCGGCTTCGCGGTAGTGGAGGAAGGCGGGGTCCGTGGGGCGAAGCGCGGCGGCGATGGCGGCGCTGCCCTCATGGCCAGACGACCCGATGGTGTAGAAGCCCTGCCCCCGCGCCTGGAGCTTGCGCGAAATCCGGTCGAGCTGTCGGCTCATCACCTGGGCGTGGAAGATCGAGACGAGGGTTTCGCGGGTCAGCCCGGCCTCATCAAGCGTCATAGAGCCCTTCCGCTTGGGGAAATCGCCCGCCGCGACCCGGGTCAGGAAGCTCTCATGCACGATATCGGCGCGGTCCATCGTCTCCCTTTCCCGCTTTGGCGCGTGAGGCAGAGCGTTGGTCTGGTTCCGAGGCGGGGTCAAGGGGGTGGAGGGGGTTTCCGACGAGGGCCGGACGACAAAACAAGACGGCTTGATATTTCGGTGTGAACCAAATCGCCTTGCCCCTAAGACGAACGTAAGCCGGGCATCGACAGGCCGTGGGCTGGCGATCCAACGATTAAGCGGGTGTGCTTTATGGCAACCAAACCCCTCTTCGCTCCGATCTCAGCACCCAGACTCAGCCCAATCGCCAGACCGCCCGGGCGGTCTGGCGATGCCCGGCGCCTTCGGCGCATTATTCGGGCAGGGGATGTAGAAGGACTGGTGTTTGGTGCGGCTGTAGGGCGGGACTTGTCCCGCCGCGCAAGGATGGTCCGTTGCTGGGATTATGGCGGGACAAGTCCCGCCCTACAGCTCATGGAGTCGTCAGCGCGGCTCTGCCTCACATCACCCCCTCAAACCGGGATCGTCGTCGTATGTTTGATCCGCCGGAGCGCAAAAAGCGTCGCGGTCCCGGCAACGCAATCTAACTCCAACACCCGCCGCATGAGAATTTCCTCCAGATCAGCAATGTCACGCACAACCAAGTGCAAGAGGTAGTCCCATTCGCCGGAGATCGAATAGACCTCGACAATCGCCGGTTCGAGGTCAATGGCCCGTTGCAGCATATCGCGCGAGGCCGCGTCTTGGGATTTCATCCGAATCTGGCAAAACGCATCCATCCCGCGCCCCAGTTTGACAGGGTCCACAAGGCGGACGGGCGGGCCAATCACGCCGCGCTCCTCCAGCCGCTGCAACCGCCGCCAACAGGTGGCCGAGGAGCTGTTGGTGGCCTCTGCCAGCTCGGCAATGCTGAGGGAGGCATCCTCTTGCAGAATCGAAACCAGGTTCGAATCCAATGCGTCGAGGTGAACGGTGTTGCTCATGAGAGACTCATCTGTGAACGGCTTTGATCAAATATGACCGATCCGACCCCGGGTTTCGAGAGGATTTTTCGCCTCACTGTCGGTATCATGACGCCCAGTTTCACACACACCCTGTTGGCATGAAATGAGACGCCCATGACGGATCAAACCCCGATCCTTTCCGATTACGAACTGACCGACCGTTACACCCGCACCGAGGGCCGGGTGTTTCTGACCGGTACCCAGGCCATTGTGCGGATCGCACTTGACCAGGCGCGGCGAGACCGCGCGCGGGGGCTCGACACGCGCGGCTATGTGTCGGGCTATCGTGGCTCCCCCGTTGGTGGGATCGATCTGGAGATTGCGCGGAATAAGGACCTGGTGGCGGAGGCGGGGGTGGAGTTCCTGCCAGCGGTCAACGAGGAATTTGGCGCAACCCAGATGATCGGGACGCAGCAGGTGGAGACCGACCCGGACAAGACCTGTTTGGGCGTCTTCGGGCTTTGGTATGGCAAAGGCCCGGGTGTGGACCGGGCGAGCGACGCGTTGAAACATGGCAACGCCTATGGCGCCTCCCCCCATGGCGGGGTGCTGGTGGTGGCGGGCGACGATCATGGCTGTGTGTCGTCGTCAATGCCGCATCAGTCGGACGTCGCCTTCATGAATTTCTTCATGCCAACGATCCATCCCGCGAATGTGGCGGAGTTTCTGCCCTTTGCGGAATGGGGTTACGCGCTCTCCCGCTTCTCGGGGATGTGGGTCGGCTTCAAGGCGATCTCGGAAGTGGTCGAATCCGGCATGTCTTTCGATTTGCCGCCCGACCGGATGTTTGCGGAACCCGATTACACCGCTCCCGAAACGGGGTTGCATTACCGCTGGCCCGACCTGCCCGGGCCCCAGATTGAAGAGCGGATGGAGGCGAAGAAAGAGGCGGCACTGGCCTTCGCCCGCGCCAACCCGATCGACCGGGCGGAATGGGGGCACGCGGCGCGGTTCGGGATTGTGACGACGGGCAAATCCCATCTCGACACGTTGGAGGCGCTGCGGCTGTTGGGGATCGACCAGGCCCGCGCGGCCGAGCTTGGCATCGACCTCTATAAGGTCGGGATGGTCTGGCCTTTGGAGGATGTCGGCGCGTTGAAATTCGCCAGTGGCAAGGAAGAGTTGCTGGTGATCGAGGAAAAGCGCGGGATCATCGAAAGCCAGCTGAAGGAGTATTTCTACGACTTCCCGGGCCAGAAACCCAAACGCATGGTCGGCAAACGGGATGAGACCGGCGCGCGGCTGGTGCCGTGGACCCATGAATTGGGTGCGGTGATGTTGGCCGAGATTATCGCGCAGCGGCTGGATTTGGTTTTGGGGACCTCATTCGCCGAGATCGCCGAGAAGGTCGTGCCGCCCCCGCAATTGATCGCGGTCGAGGGGGCGACACGAACGCCCTATTTCTGCTCGGGCTGCCCCCATAACACCTCGACCAAGGTGCCGGACGGGAGCGAGGCCATGGCCGGGATCGGCTGCCATTTCATGGCCAGTTGGATGAACCGCAACACAACCTCTCTGATCCAGATGGGCGGTGAGGGCGTGAATTGGGTGGCGCGGTCTAAGTTCAACGAGAATA
Source organism: Rhodophyticola sp. (assembly GCA_028279315.1). GTDB lineage: Bacteria > Pseudomonadota > Alphaproteobacteria > Rhodobacterales > Rhodobacteraceae > Rhodophyticola. The sequence goes on from JANQNZ010000117.1 coordinate 3,610, forward strand.
AGCATATTTTCCAGAATCTGGGCGAAGGAACCTATTACCATTCCGGCTCTCTCGCCATCCGGCAGGCCATCGCGGCGGGCACAAACATCACCTATAAGATCCTGTTCAACGATGCGGTCGCGATGACCGGCGGGCAGACGGTGGACGGCCCGATCACGGTGCAGGCGATTGCCCATGCGCTGGTGGCCGAAGGGGTTGAGAGGCTGGTGGTGATCTCGGATCAACCCGAAGCCTTCCGCCCCGCCGATTTCCCGCGCGGGGTCCCGATTGAGCACCGGCGGGAGATGGACCGGGTGCAGCGCGAATTGCGGGAAATCCCGGGGACCACGGTTCTGATCTACCAACAGACCTGCGCGACCGAGAAACGCCGTCTGCGCAAACGCGGCAAGATGGAGGACCCGAAGCGGTTTGCCGTCATCAACCCGCTGGTCTGCGAAGGCTGCGGCGATTGCTCGGTGGAGTCGAATTGCCTGAGCGTGGAGCCGCTGGAGACGGAATTTGGGCGGAAACGGAAGATCAACCTCAACTCCTGCAATAAGGATTTCACCTGTCTGAATGGCTTCTGCCCCAGCTTCGTGACCGTGGAGGGTGGGACGCTGAAGCGTGGGAGTGGCCAAGGGGCTGCGGAGTTTGAGGCCCTGGCAGACGCCATGCCCGCGCCCGCCCTGCCCGGGCTTGAGACGCCTTGGGATATCCTGGTGACGGGCGTTGGCGGGACCGGGGTGGTCACCGTTGGGCAACTGATCGCCATGGCCGCGAACCTGGAGGGCAAGGGCGCCACGGTGCTCGATTTCATGGGCTTTGCGCAGAAATTCGGGCCCGTCCTCAGCTATATCCGCATGTCGAAAACGGAAGACGGCGTGAACCAGGCGCGGATTGAGCCAAGCTCAGCCCACGCGCTGATTGGCTGCGATCTGGTGGTGAGTTCGTCGCCCAAAGCCTCGGTGACTTACCGCGCGGGAGAGACGCGCGCCGTGGTGAACACGGCCATCATGCCCACGGGTGATCTTGTACAAGATCGGGACGCGGATGTGCGGCCCTCGGATCGGTTGCAAGCCATTGCGGGCGCGGTGGATGCAGAGGCTCTCCACAGTCTTGATGCCAACGCGCTGGCCGAGGCGCTTTTGGGCGATACGGTCTTCGCCAATGTGATGATGCTGGGCGCGGCCTGGCAGGGGGGGCTGGTGCCGCTGTCTGAGGCGGCGCTGATGCGGGCGATTGAGCTCAATGGGGTGAAGCCCGACCTGAACAAACGCGCCTTCACCTGGGGCCGGATTGTGGTGCATGACCGCGACGCCGCCGCCCGCGCCGCGAACTTGCCGGTGAGCCGGACCGAGAGCCTGGACGAGATCATCATCCGCCGCGCGGCGTTCCTGGCGGATTATCAAAACGCTGCTTGGGCCGAGCGCTATCGCGAGATGATTGCGCGGGTCCGCGCGGCGGAGGAGCAAGTGATGGGTCAGGCGGGTGCGCTGACCGAAGCGGCGGCGCGGGGGCTGTTTAAGCTCATGTCCTATAAGGACGAGTACGAGGTGGCACGGCTGCATAGCGACACGGGGTTTTATGACGGGCTGAAGGATCGGTTTGAGGGGTCGTTCACCATCAAACACCATCTGGCCCCGCCCTTCCTGCCTGGCGGGCGGGACGCGCGCGGGAGACCGTTCAAACGCGCCTTTGGGCCGTGGATTCAGCCGGCCTTCCGGGGGCTGGCCAAGATGAAAGGGCTCCGTGGGACATGGGCCGATCCGTTTGGCTACACCGCCGAGCGGCGGATGGAACGGGCTTTAATCGGCGAGTATCAGGCGGTTCTTGAGCGGCTGACCAATCGGTTGACTCCGGAGACCCATGCCGAAGCGGCGCGGATCGCAGGCCTGGTCCTGGGCATTCGCGGCTTTGGTCCGGTGAAGGAAGAGGCCGTGGCCAAGGTGCGGGCCGAGACGGAGGCCGCGCTAGCGACCTATGAGAGCTGAGGGGTGCGTCAGATTTTCCTTGGTTTCGGGCAGCAATCTGCCCTATAATCGACCGAACGGTCAGGAATACGGTTTGGGGAGGACCAGATGCCCGACGCGCTGATCTGCGACGCAATCCGCACGCCCATTGGGCGGTATGGCGGCGCGCTGTCCTCGGTTCGAGCGGATGATCTGGCCGCGCTCCCGATTCGCGCGCTGATGGATCGGCACCCCGAATTAGACTGGTCAAAGCTGGATGAGGTGATCTTCGGGGACGCCAACCAGGCCGGGGAAGACAACCGGAATGTGGCGCGTATGGCCGCGCTGCTCGCCGGTCTGCCGGTGGATGTGCCGGGGATCACGGTGAACCGGCTCTGCGCCTCGGGGCTGGACGCGGTGGGGTTTGCCGCGCGGGGGGTGAAAGCGGGCGATTACGATCTGACCATCGCGGGCGGCGTGGAAAGCATGAGCCGCGCGCCCTTTGTGATGCCGAAAGCGACGGCTGCGTTTTCCCGCGCCAATGCGGTTTTCGACACGACGATTGGCTGGCGCTTTGTGAACCCGAAGATGAAGGCGGACTACGGGATCGACTCGATGCCCGAGACCGCCGACAATGTGGCCGCCGATTTCGAGGTGTCCCGCGAGGACCAAGACGCCTTCGCGCTCCGCTCCCAACAGCGGTGGGCGGCGGCCCAGGCAGCCGGGCGCTTTGCCGAAGAGATCGTGCCGGTCTCGATCCCGCAGCGGAAAGGCGACCCGGTGCTGGTCGACACCGATGAGCATCCGCGCCCCGATGTGACGCCCGCGGCGCTGGCCAAACTGCGCGGTGTGAACGGGCCGAACCTGTCGGTCACGGCGGGCAATGCCAGCGGCGTGAATGACGGGGCTGCGGCGCTTCTGATCGCAAGTGAGGCGGCGGCGGAGGCCCATGGCCTGACCCCCATGGCGCGGATTGTGGCGACGGCCTCGGCCGGTGTGGAACCCCGGATCATGGGGATCGGGCCGGTCAATGCCAGCCGGAAGGTGCTGGCGCGGACGGGGCTCGACATCGGCCAAATGGATGTGATCGAGTTGAATGAGGCCTTCGCGGCCCAAGCGCTCGCCACCACCCGCGCGCTCGGCCTGCCCGACGATGCGGCCCATGTGAACCCCAACGGCGGCGCGATTGCCTTGGGCCACCCGCTTGGCATGTCAGGCGCGCGGCTGATCCTGACGGCGGCCTATGAGTTGACCCGAACCAGTGGCCGCTATGCGCTCTGCACCATGTGTGTGGGTGTCGGGCAGGGGGCCGCCATGATCATCGAACGGACCTGAGGGAGGGCCCGCTACATGTATGCACAAATGGTCAAATCCACCGGGGATGGTGTGAAATCCCGCGACGAGATGAGCGACGAGGAACGCGCCTTCCAAGACCGGATCGATGCGGATGAGAAGATCGAGCCCAAGGATTGGATGCCCGAGGGTTATCGCAAAACGCTGATCCGGCAGATCGGTCAACACGCTCATTCCGAGATTGTGGGGCAGTTGCCGGAGGGGAATTGGATCACCCGCGCGCCGACCTTAGAGCGGAAGGCGATCCTGCTGGCCAAAGTGCAGGATGAGGCGGGGCATGGGCTCTATCTTTATTGCGCCGCCGAAACCCTTGGGGTCAGCCGGGATGAGTTGACCGAAGACCTGCTCTCGGGGCGGATGAAATATTCCTCGATCTTCAATTACCCGACGCTCACCTGGGCCGATATGGGCGCGGTTGGCTGGCTGGTCGATGGGGCGGCGATCATGAACCAGGTGCCGCTTCAGCGCACCTCTTACGGGCCCTATTCCCGCGCCATGATCCGCATCTGTAAGGAAGAGTCGTTCCACCAGCGCCAGGGCTACGACATCATGCTGAAACTGGCGAACGGCACGGGCGACCAGAAACGCATGGCCCAAGATGCGCTGAACCGATTCTGGTATCCGTCGCTGATGATGTTCGGGCCAAGCGACAAGGACAGCGTGCATTCCGCGCAATCCATGGCCTGGAAGATCAAGATCAACACCAATGACGAGCTGCGCCAGAAATTCGTCGACCAAACCGTGCCGCAGGCGGAGTTTCTGGGCCTGACCGTCCCGGACCCCGACCTTAAATGGAACGAAGAGACCGCGCATTACGAGTTCACTGAGCCCGATTGGTCTGAGTTCTTCGACGTGATCAAGGGCAACGGCCCCTGCAATGCCGAGCGCCTGGCCGCGCGCAACAAGGCCTGGGATGAGGGCGCTTGGGTGCGGGATGGGCTCTTGGCCCATGCAGAGAAGAAGGCCGCCCGCCGGGTTGCGGCGGAATAGAGAAGGAGCAAAGCCATGAGTGCCCCCAACGCCGCCTATCCCGACACGCCTGAGGCCGAAGACACCCCTCCCAAACGCCATGAATGGCCGCTGTGGGAGATCTTCATCCGTGGTCAGCACGGGCTGAACCACCGCCATGTGGGCTCGCTCCACGCGCCGGATGCCGAGATGGCGATCAAGAATGCCCGCGACGTCTATACCCGCCGGAATGAGGGCGTTTCGATCTGGGCGGTGGAGGCGCGGCATATCGCGGCCTCTTCGCCGTCGGAGAAGGGGCCGCTTTACGAACCCTCCCAATCGAAGGTCTATCGCCACCCGACCTTCTTCGACATTCCCGAAGAAGCGGGCCATATGTGATGGAGAAAGATCAGCTTTTCCAATACCTTCTGCGGTTTGGTGATAACACGCTGGTTTTGGGCCACAGGGTCAGCGAATGGTGCGGCCATGCGCCCGTGTTGGAGGAGGACATTGCGCTGGCCAACACCGCGCTTGACCTGATCGGGCAGACGCAGATGTGGCTGGGCCTAGCCGGTGAGGTGGAGGGCAAAGGCCGCAGCGCTGACGATCTGGCGATGTTGCGGGACGCGTGGGATTTCCGCAATGTGCTGTTGGTGGAGCAGCCCAATGGCGATTTTGGGCAGACCTTGATGCGGCAATTCCTGTTCGATCTTTGGCATGATCTGGTGCTGACGGAATTGCAGAACAGCGCCGAGCCGCGGATTGCGGAGATCGCCGAGAAAGCCTCGAAAGAGGTGCGGTATCACCTGGAACGCTCCCGCGATACGGTGATTGGTCTGGGTGATGGGACCGCGGAAAGCCACGCCCGGATGCAAGCGGCGCTGGACCTGCTCTATCCATTTGTGGGGGAGATGAGTGCGCCGGATGAGATCGACTTGGCCGCGCATGAGGCCGGGATTGGCCCCGATCTGGCCGAGATCGACCAGCGGTATCGCGCGGCGCTCTCCGATCTCATGGGTGAGGCCACCCTAACCCTGCCCGCCGACAGCTTCGCCCATAAAGGCGGCAAGTCCGGCGCGCGGCATTCGGAACATCTGGGCCATATCCTGACCCAGATGCAGTGGCTGCAACGGGCCTATCCGGGGGCGGTATGGTAATCGCCAAAGCTCCTCTTGCCGATATTTGGGCCTGGCTCGATCAGGTGCCGGACCCAGAGATTCCGGTGATCTCGGTGGTCGATCTCGGCATCATCCGTGACGTGGCCTATGACGGCGACACGCTGGTGGTGGCGATCACGCCGACCTATTCCGGTTGCCCCGCGACCAGCGTCATCGCCATCGACATCGAGGCGGCGCTTCGGGCGAAGGGCGTGGACGACCTGCGGCTGGAGACACGGATTTCCCCCGCTTGGACCACGGATTGGCTGTCGGATAAAGGCCGGGCGAAGCTGGAGGCCTATGGCATCGCGCCGCCGAACCCCGCGGGCGGGCCAGACCGCTGCCCCCATTGCGGGGGCGGGGATTTGGAACGGATCAGCCAATTCGGCTCCACCCCCTGCAAGGCTCAATGGCGCTGCAAAAGCTGCCTGGAGCCCTTCGACTATTTCAAATGCATTTGAGGAGGCGGCGTGATGGCCCGGTTTTATGACCTGACCGTAACCGATGTGCAGAAAACCATCCGCGACGCGGTGGTGGTGACGCTGGAACCTGGGCCCGAGGCGGCGGAGGCCTTTGCCTTCAAACAAGGCCAATACCTGACCTTCCGCCGCGATTTCGATGGGGAGGAGGTGCGGCGGTCGTACTCGATCTGCGCAGGGCTGGACGATGGCGTCTTGCAGGTGGGGATCAAGCAGGTCGAGGGCGGCGCGTTCTCCAGCTTCGCCAATCAGGAGTTGAAGGTGGGCGACACGCTGACCGCGATGCCGCCGATGGGCAGTTTCACGGCGGACTTGGCGCCAACCGCCGCGCGCAATTATCTGGCCTTTGCGGGTGGGTCGGGGATTACCCCTGTCCTGTCGATCCTGAAAACGGTTCTGGCGCGGGAGCCGCAGGCGAATTTCACCCTGGTCTACGCCAATCGGGGCGTGAACACGATCATGTTCCGGGAGGAGATCGAGGACCTCAAGAACCTCTATATGGGCCGGTTGACCGTCATCCATGTGCTGGAAAGCGACGCCCAAGAGATCGAGCTCTTCACCGGTCGGGTGACGGAAGAGAAATGCGCCGAGCTGTTTGAACATTGGATCGATGTCTCAGGCGTGGACCTGGCCTTCATCTGCGGGCCGGAGCCGATGATGTTGGGGATTGCGCGGGCGCTGGAGGCCCATGGCCTTGCCAAATCCCAGATCAAGTTTGAGCTTTTTGCCTCGGGCCAGCCGGGCCAAGCGAAGCGCAGCACAACGGCCGCCAAGGCCAGCAAAGGCGCCGCGAAAACCCAGATCAGCATCACCATGGATGGCGCAACCCGGATGATCGAGGCGGAGAAAGACGTCTCGATCCTTGAGGCCGCGCTCGCCAATGCGCTAGACGCGCCTTTTGCCTGCAAGGCCGGGGTCTGCTCCACCTGCCGCTGCAAGGTGATTGAGGGGGAGGCGGAGATGGCCGCCAACCACGCGCTGGAGGATTACGAGGTGAGCCGGGGCTACATCCTCTCCTGTCAGGCGTATCCGCTGACCGATACCATCACCGTGGATTACGACCAATGACGGAGGGGGCGATGAGCGAGGCGATGACCACCGATCAATACCTGGCCCAAGGCGGTGTTCTGACCAGCCCCGCCAATGCCAGCCCACGCTACCGCGCCGAGGTCATGAAGATCATGGCCAGTTTCGTCGATAGTGAGATGGCGGGCGCTGCGGGGTTTGCCGATGTGATCAACGCAGCCCCGGGCCTGCGCGAACGCATCGCCGCGGCGAAGATCGTGTTGGAAAAAACGCGCCACGCCGAAATGGTGCTGGACCTGATGGGCGAGTTTGGCGCCAACACCGGGCGCTATGCCACCAGCCACCCCTGGACCGCGCGGCTGGATCGCGACGCCGCCCCCGATGCGGCGCGGTCGGCCCATGACATGCGCCTCTCGGTCTTCAACTATCCGCTGGATGGCTGGACCGATGCCGTGACGATGAACCTGGTGATGGGGCTCGCCGTGGGCGTGCAATTGGCGGAGTTGGGGCGGGTGTCTTACCAGCCATTGGCCGAAGCCTTCGCCACGATTGCACCGGTGGAGGCGAACCATGTGAAGCTGGCCGCAGAGGGCCTCACGGCGCTGGCGGCGGCGGGGAAAGCTGACACGGTCAAAGCTTCGCTCGCCTATTGGCAGCCGCGCGTCGCGCAAGTCTTCGGCAGTGAGGACCCGGGGCGGTTCGAGGCGCTCTCGGCGCTTGGGCTGAGGCATCGCGACAGCGCCGCGATGAAAGCGGATTGGCAGACAGCCCTCGACGTGACGCTGGCCGATCTGGGGCTGGGCTGACGCGCGAAACCCCAAATCAAGGGAGACGGATGAATGGCGCATCTCGACGTCAAAAGCTTCGCCCATGGCGAGTGGATCGCCCCCGGCGCGGGCGCCCGCCACATCGCCGATGCGGTCACCGGTGAGGTTTTTGCCAGCGCCGGAAATGACGCGCTGGATGTGGCCGCGATGTGGGATTATGCGCGGGCGCGCGGCGGCTCGGCCCTGCGCGCGATGGGGTTCCACGACCGCGCCAAGATGCTGAAGGCGCTGGCCACCTATCTGAATGAGCGGAAAGAGGCGCTGTACCAGCTCTCTTACCGCACTGGCGCCACGCTCGCCGACAGCAAAATCGACATCGATGGCGGGATTGGCACGATGTTTGTCTTCGCCTCCAAAGGCCGCCGGGAGATGCCGGATGGGCAGGTGTATTTGGACGGCGAGGTGGAGCAGCTTTCCCGCAATGGCAGCTTCCTGGGGCAGCATATTTGCACGCCCCTCCACGGTGTCGCGGTTCATATCAACGCGTTCAACTTCCCGGTTTGGGGCATGTTGGAGAAGCTCGCGCCCACCCTGCTGGCGGGTGTGCCCGCAATTGTGAAACCGGCGACGGCAAGCTGTTATGTGACCGAGGCCTGTGTCCGGCAGATCGTCGAAAGCGGTATTCTGCCCGAGGGCGCGGTGCAGCTTGTGACGGGTGGGACCGGGGATCTACTCGACCGGCTCGATTGCCAGGATGTGGTGAGTTTCACCGGGTCGGCAGAGACCGCGTTCAAACTGCGGTCCTCCGAGCATCTGATGCGGAACGCGGTGCGGTTTGTGGCGGAGCAGGACAGTCTGAATGCTTCGATACTCGGGCCGGACGCGGCGCCCGGCACGCCGGAATTCGACCTTCTTGTCAAAGAAGTCCATCGGGAGATGACCGCGAAAGCCGGGCAGAAATGCACCGCTATCCGCCGGGTCTTTGTGCCTGAGGCCCATGTGGACGCGGTGATCGCCGCCGTCTCGGACCGGTTGGCCAAAACGGTCATCGGCGCGCCAGCCTTGGAGACAACCCGGATGGGCGCTTTGGTGTCCGCCGCACAAAAGCGCGATGTGCTGGAGAAGGTGGCGGTTCTGGCAACCGAGGCGGAACGGGTGTTTGGTGACCCGGACGCCTTCGATGTGACCGGGGCGGACGGCGCGAAGGGCGCCTTCCTTCCGCCGATGTTGCTCCATTGCGCCAACCCCGATAACGCCGCCCGCATCCACGATACCGAGGCCTTTGGCCCGGTCTCGACCATCATGGGCTATCGCGATCTGGATCACGCGATTGATCTGGTGAACAAGGGCGGCGGCAGTCTGGTTGCCTCGGTCATCACCCATGACCCTGATGTTGCGCGAGAGGTCGCGCTTGGCGCGGGGCCATTCCATGGGCGGCTCTATTTCAACAACCGTGATTCCATGGGCGAGAGTACCGGCCACGGCTCCCCCCTGCCCCATATGGTCCATGGCGGCCCGGGCCGCGCGGGTGGCGGGGAAGAGATGGGCGGCGTGCGCGGCGTGATGCATTACATGCAGCGGACCGCCATCCAAGGCAGCCCCGATATCCTGACCGGGATCGGCGGGATCTGGGTGCCCGGGGCGGTGGAGGTGGAAGGCCCCGCGCACCCCTTCACACGGGCGTTCGGCGATCTCGAAATTGGCGAGACGATCCATACCGGAGAGCGCGAGGTGACGCTAGAAGACATCGAAACCTTCGCCCATTTCACCGGCGACACGTTCTACGCCCATATGGACCACGACGCTGCCGCCCGGAACCCGTTCTTCCCGGGGCGGGTGGCCCATGGTTATCTGCTTCTGTCCTTCGCGGCGGGGCTGTTTGTGGAACCGGATGAGGGCCCGGTTCTGGCCAATACAGGGTTGGAGAGCCTGCGCTTCCTGAAACCGGTTGAGCCTGGGGCGAAGGTCAAAGTGCGCCTAACGGTGAAGAAGAAAACCCGCCGGACCGAGGCGTATGGCGAGGTGCGGTGGCATGTCTCGCTGACCGACCAAGAGGATGATTTGGTTGGGGAATATGTGCTTCTGACGATGAATGCGTATTGAGGGGGAAGTGTGAATTGAACTCCGCGGCCTAACTGAACCGCGGGTGTTCTTGATTGCAGCCGAGCTAACCAACCGTCGTTCCGCGCACCCTGCCCGGAATCAAGCCGAAGGCGCCGGGCATCGACAGGCCGTCCCGCGGCCTGGCGATGCCCGGCTTATGTTGTGGTTTTTGGCGGCGCTGGTCTGGTGGAGGGTTCTTGTTTCACCCTGATCTCCTCATGGTTTAGGCTTCCAATTGATCGGGGGCGAACCTCCCCACCTGACGGCAAGGACCACGCATATGACTGACGGTGCGGCAGACGCAGAGCCCGAGAACACCCATGATCTGCAACAAGATGAGGGCGTTCTGGTCATCCGCACCATCGCGATGCCCGCCGACACCAACCCCGCGGGTGACATCTTCGGCGGCTGGCTGATGTCTCAAATGGACTTGGCCGCGGGCAATCTGGCGGGGCGTATCGCCCGGGGACGGAGTGCCACGGTTGCCGTCGAAGGGATGCAGTTCTTGCGGCCCGTGAAGGTGGGGGATGAGGTGACACTTTACGCCAGCCTCAAATCGACCGGGCGCAGTTCCATGCGGATCCATGTAGATGCTTGGGCCAGACGACGCTTTGCGGAGACAAGCGCCAAGGTCACCGATGCGGATTTTGTCTTTGTCGCGCTGGATGATGAAGGAAAGCCGCGCGCAATCGGTGACGCGTAGGGCGGGACTTGTCCCGCCTTACCAAGACAGTCGGCTGGGGCGATGGCGGGACAAGTCCCGCCCTACACACCTTGGCGCCGGCGAGGCCTTACTCCAGCACCCCGCCATCGGTGTCATCCCCGGTCTCATCCAGCAGCAGATCGAAATCGGGGATTGAGATGTGGCGTTTGCCTTCCAGCCGGATCACGCCGTCTTTCTTCAAAGCCGACATCTGACGGCTGACCGTCTCCAAAGTCAGACCCAGATAGTCGGCCATCGCCTCGCGGGTCAGCGGCAGGTCAAACGCGACCTCCCCGGTGGAGGGCAGGTTCTTCAGGCTTGCATCCCGCCGCGCGATGATGCTGAGCAGGCTGGCGATCTTCTCCCGCGCGGTTTTGCGGCCCAGAAGCAGCATCCACTCGCGCGCCGCGTCCAACTCATCCAGCGTCATTTCCAGAAGTCGCTGACTGATATGGGGCGTCTCTTCGATCAGTTGCAGGAAGGGCGACCGGCGGAAGCAGCAGAGAAGAATATCCGTCGACGCCACCACGTCATACGGCGCCGCTTCGCGATTCGGGCGGCCCATGAAGTCGCTGGGCAGAAGCAAGCCCACCATCTGGCGCCGCCCGTCTTCCATCGTCTGGGTCAGAGACGCCACCCCTTCGACCACCGAGGCCACAAAATCCATCTTGTCGCCAGCCCAGACCACGGTCTGCCCAGCCTCGTATTTGCGGTAGTATTTTATGGACTCCAGATGCTCCAACTCATCGGTTTCGCAACGGGCACAAACGGCGCGATGACGAATGGGACAATCCGCGCATTCTTGCTGCGGTAAAGCCAGGGAGCGATTGGGCATGTCTATCACCACAATAGGAGTGACGTGAGCGAGTATTGATCTCGATCAATTACAGGCAGGCGTTCAACTTCTAGATGTATCGCAATGGAGCATCTGACGCAACTTCGGCGCCTGGGTCTATTTGACGCCAAAGTGCCCCGCTATACGAGCTATCCGCCGGCCACGAAGTTCTCGAACGATGTTTCGGCGGATGTCTTCGTGGATTGGGTGCGCGCGATCCCTGAAGGCGCGCGCATTTCGGCTTATGTGCATGTGCCTTTCTGCCGCAGGTTGTGCTGGTTCTGCGCCTGCCGGACGCAAGGTGTACGCTCGGATGAGCCGGTTGAGGCCTATCTCAAGTCCCTGAAACAGGAACTGGCGGTTCTGAAGTCGGTTCTGCCTGAAGGGGTGGAACTGGCGCGGCTGCATTGGGGGGGCGGGACGCCCACGCTGATGGGTCCCGAGATGCTGAGTGACTTGGCCGACAGCATCACCGAGGTCTTGCCGCTTGGCGAGGGCGCGGAGTTCTCCGTTGAGATCGACCCCAATGAGATTGACGGCACCCGGCTGGACGCGCTGGCCGCAGCGGGCATGAACCGCGCCTCGATCGGGGTGCAGGATTTTGACCCGGATATTCAGCAGATCATCGGGCGTATCCAAAGCTATGACGTGACCCGTGACGCCGTGGAGGCGTTGAGGGCGCGGGGCATCGGCTCGCTCAATGCCGATATCCTCTTCGGTCTGCCGGACCAAAGCCAGGCGCGAATTTCCGACACGGTGCAGATGCTGCTATCGCTCGCGCCCGATCGCGTGGCGCTTTACGGCTATGCCCATGTGCCCTGGATGGCGCGTCGGCAGGCGATGATCCCAACCGATACGCTGCCCACGCCCGAAGAGCGATTGCATCTGTTCGACACCGCGAGGCGGCTTTTCATGTGGGATGGCTATGCCGAGATCGGCATCGACCATTTTGCGCGACCGGGTGACGGGCTGGAGGTGGCGGCGCGGACCGGCCATCTGCGGCGGAACTTCCAAGGGTATACGGACGACACCTGCGACGTGCTCCTCGGGATTGGCGCGTCGTCGATTTCGCGGTTCCCACAAGGTTTCGCGCAGAACGCGGCGGGTACGGCGGCCTATCAGAAAGCGGTGCGGGCAGGCGAATTGGCCACGGGCCGAGGGCATGTGTTCAAAGGGGACGACACGCTTCGTGGTCGGTTGATCGAAATGCTGATGTGCGATTTCCGGATCGACAGTGCCGAGATATTGGACAGCTACGAGATCGAACCGGGCGCGCTTATGGCGATCTTCCAAGACGCTGCGGAGGCCTTCCCCGGCATGGTGCGCATGGACCGTGCGGGGTTCGAAATCCTGCCTGAGGGGCGGCCCCTGACCCGGATGATCGCGCGAGCTTTCGACGCGTATGACATGCGGGAAGAGGGGCATTCCTCGGCGATCTAACGCGTTTCGAGAAATCACAGAGACAGAGTGCGATAGCTTGGCCGCGGATTAGGGGGCGCTGCCCCCTCGGCCTTCGGCCTCACCCCCGGAGGTATTTTTGAAGCAAAGAAGGCGGGCGAAGTCCGGAGCTACGCAGCACTGCCTTCGGCGTGGAGGTCGAAGGCGGCGGTGAGAAGCGCCTTGGTATAGGCCGATTTTGGCGCCTCGAAGATCTCGTCGCGCAGGCCGGTTTCGACGATATCCCCTTGCTTCATCACAATCACCTTATGGGCGAGGGCCCGGACCACTTTCAGGTCATGGGAGATGAAGAGATAGGCGAGGGAGTGGCGCCGCTGGAGGGCGCGCAGAAGCTCCACGATTTGGACCTGCACGGTCATGTCAAGGGCCGAGGTCGGCTCATCCAGGATCACGAGTTTCGGTTGCAGGATCATGGCGCGGGCGATGGCGATGCGCTGGCGCTGACCGCCTGAGAACTCATGCGGATAGCGGTGCATCATGGCCGGTTCCAGCCCGACCTCGGTCAGGATGTCGGCGACCATCTGGCGTTTGTCGGCGCTTGGGCCGGTGCCGTGGACATCGAGGCCCTCCGCGATGATCTGTTCCACGGTCATGCGCGGGCTGAGCGAGCCATAGGGGTCTTGGAACACGATCTGCATGTCGCGGCGAAGCGGGCGGAGCGCGGTGGATTTCCAGCCTTGGACATCCTGGCCCATGAAGACCACGGGGCCCTCGGAGGAGATGAGGCGCATGATGGCCAGCGCCAGCGTGGTCTTGCCGGAGCCGGATTCGCCCACAACGCCCAAGGTCTCGCCCGCGCGGACCGAGACCGTGGCGGCATTCACCGCTTTCACATGGCCCACCGTGCGGCGCAGAAGCCCGCGCTGGATCGGGAACCATACGCGCAGATCATGGGTGGTGACAATTTCGGGTGCATCCTCGGGCACCGGATCCGGGGCGCCGGTGGCCTCGGCGTCCAGGAGTTTTCTCGTATAGGCGTGGCGCGGGTTGTCGAAAATCTCGGCCGTGGCGCCCGCCTCAACAATCTCGCCCCCCTGCATCACGCAGACCTTATCGGCGAAGCGGCGCACGATGCCGAGGTCGTGGGTGATGAAGAGAAGGCTCATCTTCTCGGTTTCTTTCAACTCCGCCAGGAGTTCGAGGATCTGCGCCTGGATTGTCACATCAAGCGCCGTGGTGGGTTCGTCCGCAATCAGAAGGTCCGGGCCATTGGCCAGCGCCATGGCAATCATCACCCGCTGCCGCTGGCCGCCCGACAACTGGTGCGGGTAAGCGCCAAGCCGGGATTCGGGATCGCGGATGCCGACCTTGGTCAGAAGCTCGATAATCCGCGCCCGGGCTGCGTCTCCACGGAGGCCCTGGTGCAGGCCCAAGCTTTCGGCGATCTGCTTTTCCAGGGTGTGAAGCGGGTTGAGGGAGGTCATCGGCTCTTGAAAGATGAAGCTGATATCGTTGCCGCGCACCCGGCGGAGATCACTTTCGGGCGCACCGATCATTTCCGTGCCGCGGTAGGTGACCGAGCCGGAGGTTTCGGCGCTGTCGGGCAGAAGGTCGACGGTTGAGAGCGCGGTCACCGATTTGCCAGAGCCGGATTCGCCCACAAGCGCCACGGTCTCACCTTCCTCGATCCGGAAGCTCACGGCCTTAACGGCGTCTGTGGTCTTGCCGTCTTGGCGGAAGGTGACCGAGAGGTTGTTGACGCTGAGCACCGTCATTGGAAGGTTTTCCTGGGGTCAAACGCATCGCGCACGCCTTCGAAGATGAAGACCAGAAGCGAAAGCATGATGGCGAAGGTGAAAAACGCGGTGAAGCCAAGCCAGGGCGCTTGCAGGTTGTTCTTCGCCTGAAGCGTCAGGTCGCCCAAAGACGGGGCCGAAGACGGCAGTCCGAAGCCGAGGAAGTCGAGCGCCGCCAACCCGCCGATCGTGCCCGTGACGATGAAAGGCAGGAAGGTCAGCGTCGCGACCATGGCGTTCGGCAGGACATGACGGAACATGATGATCCGATTTGAGACGCCTAGCGCCCGTGCGGCGCGGACATATTCGAAGTTGCGGGCGCGCAGGAATTCCGCGCGCACCACGCCCACAAGGCCGGTCCAGCCAAAGAGCACCATCAAGAACACAAGCAGCCAGAAATTCATCGTGAAGATGGCCGAGAGGATGATGATGATGAAAAGGCTGGGGGTCGAGTTCCAGATCTCAATGATGCGCTGGAAGAACAGATCGATCCAGCCGCCGAAATAGCCCTGAACGGCGCCCGCCGCGATGCCGAGGAGGGAGGCCAGAACCGTCACGATCAGCCCAAACATGACGCTGAGGCGGAAGGAATAAATGACCCGCGCCAGCACATCCCGCGCGGTGTCATCGGTGCCAAGCCAATGGTCGCCATCAGGCGCCGAGGGGGCCGGGCCGCGGATATCGTTGATCGTGTTGTAGGAATAGGGGATGAGCGGCCAGAGGAGCCAGCCCTGCTCAACGCTGGCACCGTTGAACGCGCCCGTCTCTTCAACTTCGGCGATCACTCCCTCGGGGTCGTCCCAGCAATCCTCCAACCCGCCAGAGATGATCAGGCATTGCACCTCTGGGTCGCGATAAACCGCCTCGGCCCGGAAATCGCCGCCGAATTGGGTTTCGGGGTAGAAGGTGAAAACCGGCGTGTGAAGCTCCCCCCGGTAACTCACAAGAAGCGGTTTGTCATTGGCGATCAGCTCCGCAAAAAGCGTGAAGCCAAAGAGGATCGAGAAGAGGATCAGCGACCAAAACGCCCGGCCATTGGCCCGGAAATTGCGCCAGCGGCGGCGGTTGAGCGGTGAGAGGGTGAAGAGGCCCGTTCGCGGCTCGGCCACGTCCGGCGCAGGGGCCGGGGCGTCGCCGTCAAGTCCAGGGTCGCGGAGCGCCATGCCTCAGGTCTCCCGCGTTTCGAAATCGATGCGGGGGTCGATCCAGACATACATCAGATCAGAGATCAGCCCGACAACAAGGCCGATCAAACCAAAGACAAAAAGCGTGCCGAAGATGACGGGGTAATTCCGGCTGACCGCGGCCTCGAACCCAAGGCGGCCAAGCCCATCGAGTGAGAAGATCGTCTCGATAATCACACTGCCGCCGAAGAAAACGCTGACAAAGACCGCCGGGAAACCCGCGATCACAATCAACATCGCGTTGCGGAAGACATGGCCGTAAAGCACTTGGTTCTGGGCCAGGCCCTTGGCGCGCGCGGTCATCACATAGTGCTTCTTGATCTCATCGAGGAAGCTGTTCTTGGTCAGAAGCGTCAGTGTCGCAAAGGCCGAGATCGTGGAGGCCAGAACCGGCAGGGTGATGTGCCAGAAATAGTCGATGATCCGCTCCCACCAGGTCAGCGTGTCCCAGACATCCGAAGGCGAGGTCAGACCGCGGAGCGGGAAGAACTGGAAGTAAGAGCCGCCGGCAAAAAGCACCAAAAGCAAGATCGCGAATAGGAACCCGGGGATTGCATAGGCGACGATGATAATGCCGGAGGTCCAGGTGTCGAAGCGTGACCCGTCGCTGACCGCTTTGCGGATGCCAAGGGGGATCGAGATGAGATAGGCGATGAGCGTCGACCAGAGGCCAAGGGTGATCGAGACCGGGAGTTTATCCACGACCAGTTCCACCACCGATTCCGAATGGAAGAAGCTGTCGCCGAAATCGAAGCGCATATAATCCCACATCATCAGGAAGAAGCGCTCAAACCCCGGAATCCGCTCGGTGGTGCATTCCGGATGGTCGAGATCGGGCACCCCCTCGAACCCGTCCTCACAGACGATCCGGGCGAAATTGAAAGAGATTTCAAGCTCTTCCAGGAAACGGGGCGGCAGCCCGCGGGACCCCTGGTAAGAGCCTTCGAGGTCGATGTCACCGGTCTCACTGCCCGCGCCGGAGATCCCGGCGAAGACATCGCCTTCGCCCTCCAACTGCGCCAAGACCTGTTCGACAGGCCCGCCGGGGACAAACTGCGTCAGCGCGAAATTGATGATCATGATCCCCAGAAGCGTGGGGATCATCAGCATCAGACGTCTGGCGATATAGGCGCCCATCTCAGCGGCAGCCCTTAGAACGCGCCTGCATCGCGCAGCCGGGCTTCGGCCTCGGCATCCACCCACCAGAAATCAAGGAAACCAAGCGAATAGGGCGGCAGCGGGTCTGGGTAGCGATACATGTCGTAATAGGCGACCCAATGGCCATCGCTGAACCATTGCGGCACGCGGAAGCGTTCCCACCTGAGAACGCGATCAAGGGCGGAGACGGCCACGTCAAGCTCTTCCTGGCTTTCGGCGTCGATCACCATTTCCACAAGGGCGTCGATGGCCGGGTCCGACACACCCGCGGCATTGAAAACCGATTCCGCGGCAGTGGCGGAGCCGAAATATTGGCGCAGGCCCGAGCCCGGCTCATACCCCATGGGGATATGGTCGGTGATGATGTCGAAATCCTTGTCCCGCTCCCGCTGCGTGGCTTGGGCGTTGTCCACCCGGTTCATCCGCGCATCGATGCCAATCGCGCGCAGGTTCTCGACAAAGGGATTGATGATGCGATCAAAGAGCGGGGAGGAGTTGAGGAACTCCACCTCCAAGACCTCCCCTTCGGCATTGCGGACCATCCCATCATCGCCCGCAACCCATCCGGCCTCTTCCAAAAGGGCGACGGCGCGCCGGGCCTGGCGGCGGTCAAGGGTCCTGTCTGGGTTTGAGGCCGGGAAGGCGAACGGTTCTTCAGTGAAAACCTCTGGCCGTAGCTGATCCCTGAGCGGTTCCAGCAATTCCAACTCGGCTTCGCTTGGCAGGCCTGAGGCCGCCAGTTCCGTGTTCTCCCAAAAACTGATCGGTTGGCGGTAAAGCCCGTAAAACAGCGTCCGGTTGGTCCATTCGAAATTGAACATCAGGCCAATCGCCTCCCGCACCCGGGCATCCTGGAACTTTTCGCGGCGGAGGTTGATGACGAAGCTCTGACCGGAAGAGATCGTGCCATCGGGCAAATCCTCCCGGATCACCCAGCCCCGCTCCAGCGCCGGAAAATCGTAAGATGTCGCCCAGTTGACCGAGCTGCTCTCTTGCCGGAACAGATAGTTCCCGGCGGTGAACCCCTCGAACGCGGCCACCGCGTCGCCATAATATTCGATGCGGATACGGTCGAAATTATGTCGCCCGCGATTGTTGGGCAGGTCGTTGCCCCAATAGTCGCGATTGCGGGCATAGACGACCCGCTGGCCGGGCTCTGCCTCATGCAGGACGTAGGGCCCGGACCCGATCAGGGGCACGAGCCTGGATTCGTTGAAGTCTAGGCCCGAGGCGTCATGGCTGGCGCGGGAGAAGACCGGCAGACTGCCCGCCGCTTGAATCCGGCCCCGAAGCGGCGCTTCAGGATTGAAATCGTAACGGATGCGGCGCTCATCCAGCACCTCGGCGCTTGCGATCGTCAGCGGGATCGAGGCGCGGAAACTGGCCAGCCCCTCATCCCGCAGAATCTCGTAGGAAAACAGCGCGTCATCGGCGGTCACCGGCGTGCCGTCGGAAAACCGCGCCTCTTCCCGAATGGTGAAGATCACGAAAGAGCGGTCTTCGGGATAGGCCATGGTCTCGCAAAGCAGGCAATAAAGCGCGCCGATCTCTTCAGCATTTCCTTCGAGCATATCCTCAAAGAAGATGCTCGACAGAACCGCGCCCCGCCCTTCGCGGGTGAAGGGGTGCATGGAATCGAACGAGCCTGTGGACCAGCCGAAGGACATCTCGCCCCCTTGCGGGGCGTCGGGGTTCACATAGTCGAAATGCTCAAAATCGGGGCCGTATCTGAGATCGCCAAAGGTCGAGATTCCGTGAGAGACAATCAAATCATCTTGCGCGCGCGCCGCACCCGCGGCGAGGCCAAGGGCCAGGATAAGGGGAAAGGCCAAGAGCCCGCGGCCAAGCAAACCTGTTGAAAAACGGGCCGTCTCAGCCCTGGTTTCACTGCTGCGCATGATGCCCTCCATGCTCTCGAAATCGATCTCGTTGGCCCATAATGTGGGCCTTTTCAGGTTAGGGGCCAGTTGGGGCCTGCATCAAGTTGAGATTCTGTGATCACCAGCGATATTCCAGACCCGGGCCAAAAGACGCAAAAAAGGCCGCCCTGGCAGAGCGGCCCTTCGCGGCAAAAGGGTGCCGATCAATCGTCAAGCGAATCGAGATAGGCGATCAGATTGGCGCGGTCTTCGATGTCGCGCATCCCGTTATAGGCCATCGAGGTGCCGGGCGCGTAATCGCGCGGGCTTTCCAGGAAGCCGTTCAAGTTCTCCGGTGTCCAATCCGCGCCCAGGCCGGCCAAGGCGTCGGAGTAGTTGAACCCGTCGACCGCCGCTTTGGCGCGGCCCACAACCCCATGAAGGTAAGGGCCAACGCCGTTTGAGCCCGCCTCAGCTGAGTGACAGGCCGCGCATTGCCGCCACAGCCGTTCGCCCGCGCCCGCATCGGCGGCGGCGTATACCTCTTCAAACGAGACCTCGACCACCTCTTCGGCGGGCCCTTCATCTTCCTCGCCCGTGTCGATCACATAGCCCGCCAGATGCTCTTCGTCATAACCGTGGCCGCCGACGTGATAGAGGCTTTCCGAGGCCCAACCGGCCAGCAACAGCACCAACAGCGCGCCGAAGAAGGCGCCGCCAATCTTGGTGAGGGTCATCGTGTCAAACATCGCAATCCCGCCTAGAGATGAGTTTCGCGGTATCTATCGCCTTCCCCGCCAGGCTTGCAAGGTGTAGGGAGCGCGACGAAACGCCCTTTTGGAAAGAAACCCGTCCATGACGACCCGCATCGCCTTTCAGGGAGAGCCCGGCGCCTATTCCCACCAAGCCTGTCACGAGGCCCGGCCGGCGATGGAGGCCCTGCCCTGCCCAACCTTCGAAGACGCGATTGAAGCGGTGCGCGATGGCCGCGCCGATCAGGCGATGCTGCCGGTGGAGAACTCCACCTATGGGCGCGTGGCCGATATCCACCATCTGCTGCCCGATAGTGGGCTGCATATCGTGGATGAGGCCTTTGTCCGGGTGCATATCAACCTGTTGGCCGTGAAAGGCGCGAAACTGTCGGATGTGCGCGGGGCCACCAGCCATACGGTGCTTCTGGGCCAATGCCGGGATTTCTTGCGCCAGCACGGGATTCAGGGTCATGTCGGCGCCGATACCGCTGGGTCCGCCAAACTGATCTCGGAACGGGGTGACAAGGCCGAGGCGGCGCTGGCATCGGAATTGGCGGGGGAAATCTACGGGCTCGACGTGTTGGCCCGCCATATCGAGGATCATGACCGCAACACCACGCGCTTCCTGATCATGTCGCAAGATGCGGATATGACCCGACGCGCGGATCATATGATGACAAGTTTTGTCTTCCGGGTCCGCAACATCCCCGCGGCGCTTTACAAAGCCATGGGCGGGTTCGCGACCAATGGCGTGAACATGACTAAGCTGGAAAGCTATATGGTTGGCGGTTCCTTCACCGCGACGCAGTTTTATGCGGATATCGAGGGGCATCCCGAGGATCGGAATGTGCAACTGGCCTTGGAAGAACTGGCCTATTTCACCACCCATACGCGCGTTCTGGGCACCTACCCCGCCGACCGCGCGCGGGATTGAGGGCGCGGCGGCGGTCAGGATGACGACCTAATTGGTTGCGCCCAATTGGCCACCAGCCCAATGATGGTGCATATCCTCTGACCGAGTCGTGCGGTATGACTCTTCTATCATTTCTTACGCGCGTCTGGGCCGTGGCGTTGTTGGCGCTGCCTGCCACCGCCCACGGCCAGGCGGAACTCTCCCGCGCACCGTTCGCCGATCTGATCGGCGAACGGGAGGTGGCGTTTCTGGCGCGCGATCTGGGCACCGACACCGACTATGTGCTTGAGGGCAGCGATCTGACCACCCGCCACGCGCCTTGGTCCAGCTTCAAGATGCCCAATCTGCTCCTGGCGCTGGAGACCGGCGCGGCCCAATCGCTCGACGAGCCGTTCATTTGGGATGTGACACGCCGCCCGGCCCGCGGCTTCTGGCCCGGGGATTGGCGGCAGGATCAAACCTTGGGCAGCGCCTTTCAACGCTCCGTCCCTTGGGTGTTCCAGGACGTCGCGCTGGAGATCGGTGCCGCTGAATATCGCGCGCGTCTTGGGGAATGGGGCTATGGGAATGTCGACATTCCCGACGGGGCGGATGATTTCTGGCTCGGCGGCCCGTTGCGGATCTCCGTGGCCGAACAGGTCGCCTTCCTCGACCGGTTCTTCATGGGCACGCTTGGCCTTGAGGCCGCCCATGCCGAGGCGCTGATTGAGGTCAGTGAGGACGGGCAGTTCGGGGCAGCCTCCTTGCACGGCAAGACCGGCTCTGGACCCGTGGCACCGGGGCAACCCGGCGGGCCGTTCGAAGGCTGGTATGTCGGGTTTCTCCTCAGCCCCGACGCCGAGCCTGTGGTTTTTGCGCTTTACACCAGGGCCGCGAATTACAGCGCGCTTCGGGAGTTCCGCCGGGATTTTGCGATCCGTCTCTTGCAATCCGCCGATCTCTTACCGCCAGGCTGACATGTATCACCCGGGAAGGCGCATAGGCTTATGAACCCGCTCCGCGGCATCGCGCTCAAGATCGCATCAGTCTGTATCTTTGTCTCCATGGCCAGCCTGATCAAGGCCGTTTCCGACACCGTGCCGCCGGGCCAGGCGGTCTTCTTCCGGTCGATCTTCGCCTTGCCAGTGATCGTCACCTGGCTGTCGCTCCGGCAAGAGCTTCATATCGGGCTGAAGACAAAGAACCCGATGGGCCATGTCTGGCGCGGGCTGATTGGAACCTCGGCCATGGGGTTGGGCTTTGCGGGTCTGGGGCTTTTGCCGTTGCCGGAGGTGACCGCGATTGGATACGCCGCGCCGCTTCTGGTGGTCATCTTCGCGGCGATGTTCCTGGGCGAAGAGGTGCGTGCCTTCCGCCTCAGCGTCGTGGTCCTTGGCCTTATCGGCGTGCTGATCGTTTTGTCGCCGCGTCTTCAGGTGAATGCCGGAGAGATCAGCACGCGTGAGACCTTGGGGGCGGTGGTAGTCCTGATGGGGGCGGTCTGCGCGGCCCTGGTGCAAGTGTTCGTCCGGAAACTGGTGCAGACCGAAAGCACGGCGGCGATTGTGTTTTGGTTTTCGGTGACGGCCAGCCTCCTGTCGCTTGCCACTTTGCCCTGGGGCTGGGTTGTGCCAAGCCCGGGCCAGATCGCATTGCTGATTTTGGCCGGGCTTTTGGGCGGGTTCGGTCAAATCCTGCTGACCTCAAGTTATCGCTTCGCCGATGCCTCTTTGATCGCGCCGTTTGAATACACGTCCATGTTGTTGGCGCTGACCATCGGCTATCTGATTTTCGACGAGGTACCGACGCTGACCATGCTGGCCGGTGCCACGATCATCATTGCCGCAGGCGTCCTGATCATCTGGCGGGAGCGGCAATTGGGGCTGGAGCGCGCGCGCCAGCGCAAAGCGGTGCCGCCGCAGAGTTAAGGCGTGATGGGGGTGCGCAAGCTGTCATCATCTCTGAGCGCACCGATAGCCGAACATGGGCCTTTCTATGTCCCCCGCCCGAATAGCGGCGAAGCCGCCGGGCATCGACAGGCCGCCCGGGCGGTCTGGCGATTGGGTGAGGCTTGGTATCTAGATTTGAGCGAGGAGGGATTTGGCCGGGATAAAGCGCACCGGCTCAACGGTCGGATCGCCAGCCCTCGGCCTGTCGATGCCCGGCTTATGTTGCACCCGAAGCGACCTAGGTTCCATCGACGCCTTGTTGACCAATCCTGTGCTGCTTCAACCGCCGCCGCGCCGCCACTCCGCTTCGATCTGGTTCCCCTGGCGGGCGAGGTTCGCGGTCATGCGCTGCAACACGCGGCCCCGCGCCAGTTTCATGGTTTGCAGGATCAACCGGGCGGTCAATGTCTTTGGTTTCAGGTCCAACTCAGCGGCAACCCGCGTGACCTCCGGGGAAAGCGAGATGAAGCTCATCAGATATTTAGCCTCCATCCCCCCCACTGCGATGTCGATCAGCGCGTGGTCCTTGGGCTCAAGCTCTGCAACCTCCGCCTCGATCTTGCGGACCTTGCCGCGCACCTGAACCGACCCGCGCCAGCGTGAACCGACGCTCGGCTCGGTCCAATTGCCGACCCGGGTGAGTTCCGCGCCCCTGCCTTTCACATCCGCCTCGAATTGCGAGAAATCGCACATCCGTTGCGAGACGAAATCGATCGGTGCGTCGACATCTTCCGCAGCTTTGAACTTCATTTACCCCTCATGATCTGTTCCGCGTCCCCGTCGGCGCATCATCGCCTAATCCAACCGGTCCGCAAGCCAGTTTTCCAATAGAAAGTGGGCAATTGCCCCTTTCCGGGCCGGCAGGATGCGCGGGTGGCGGCCTGCGAAAATCTCGGCCATCTCCTCCCGGCTGATCCAAAGCGCATCGTCGATTTCGACCGGGTCGACCGTGATCTCGCGGCTGAGCGCGTGACCCCAACAGCCAAACATCAGCGAGGCCGGATAAGGCCAGGGCTGGCTGGCCAGATAGCTGACCGCGCCGATCTTGACGGCGGTTTCCTCAAACACCTCACGGCGGACGGCGGCCTCAAGGGTCTCACCCGGTTCGACAAAACCGGCAAGGAGCGAATACATCCCCTCGGGCCAGCCGGGGGAGCGCCCGACGAGCACATCGTTGCCATGGGTCACCAGCATGATGACAACGGGATCGGTGCGGGGGAAATGCCGCGCGCCACAATTGGGGCAAAGCCGTTGCCACCCGCCCTCAACCATATCGCTTTCCGCCCCACAGCGGGAGCAATACCGGTGCGTCCGGTGCCATTCGATCACGGCTTTCGCGGTGGCCGCCAGTTCCGCGTCGCGCGGGGTGAGCCAGGTCATCGCCGCGCGCAATTCGCGAAAGACGGCCCTGTCCGGCGCGCCGGGATGGGATTGGGTACTCGGATCGAGAAACCCGCCGATCTGCGCCTCATCCACCTCGGCGGCGACCCAGGCCGAGATATCGGCGGCAAAGCGCAATTGGCCCTCGTCATCACCCAAAAACACGCGGTCGGCGCCAGCGGCGGCCAGAACCGGGCTGTCATTCGGCAGCCAAGAGAGCGTTGCCGCGCCTGCGTCCCCGGACATCAGGGGTTTCCCCCGCCAAAGCGGCAGAACCGATCCCCGCCCATCGGCCAAAGCGGTCGTCAGCGCGGCTTGGTCTTGGCGCAAGATGCCTGCGCGATCCAACCCCGATCCGCCGAAAGTCACCCACTCTGCCCGCCTCATCCTGCCGCATCCTTTGGCCGCGCCCACATCTATCTCCCCTTCGCTAGGGCAGCGACATCGCAATTGCAACGACCCCAAGGTACGCAGGAACTTGGCGCGCGCGCTCTGGTCGAGTGGGGCGCCGGGCGCTATAGTCCGGAATTACCCTGGAACATCACTAATCGTAAGGAAAGCAAGGCGAAATGGTTGCCGATGCCGGCCCCGAGTCCGGGGCCATGACCAGTCTGCGTTTGCGCATTCTTGCGACAACCGATCTGCACGCGCATCTGCGCCCCTATGACTATTTCACCGACACCGCCCGTGAAAGCGGGGGATTGGCGCAGCTTGGCGGGTTGATCGAGACGCTGCGCAGCCAGTCGGAGAACTGTTTGCTTCTGGACAATGGCGACACGTTGCAAGGCACGCCCCTTGGCGATCTCGCCGCCAGCGAGGCCGCGAAAGGCAACGGCACCAACCCGATGATCCAGGCCATGAACGCGCTTCGCTATGACGCGATGGCCTTGGGCAATCACGACTTCAACTACGGGCTGGACGTTTTGCAGGTGGCCTTG
>JANQNZ010000139.1 GCA_028279315.1 Rhodophyticola sp.
CGCGGGGACATGCCGATGGGGCTGATCCAACGGGCATATTCCTCGAAAATCTGCGCCCAGGTCAGATCCCCGGCCTGGATCTTCTCCAGCACTCCGTCATGGGACAGAATCGCCCAAGCGGCCCCCGCAATTGCATCGCGCGGCTCATTCTGCCCGCCGGAAATCATCAGCTTGATATTGGCGCGCAGGCTCTCCATCGGCAGGCCCGCTTGGTCCATCACGCTAAGGCCCGACATATTCGGCTCGGCCCTCACAATCGGCAACATCTCGTCGATATGGGCGTCAATCGAAGCCGTGCAGTCATGGCAATTGGCTTCCACCTTCGGGTCGCCCAGATAGTTGGCGCAGCCATCGATCATGCCCTGGCTAACCCGGTCCATCTCGGCGGCCTGCATGTTGGTGAGCCCCGTGATGAGTTTTAGGGCTTCGGCAGAGACCGGCATTGCATAGTCCCGCACCAGATCACCTTGGCCACGCGGGGCCAGATCGTCCAGGATCGCCTTTGCCTTCTCTTGGAAAAGCGGCAGCCAGACTGTTTTTACCGTCTTTGGGCTGAGCGCGGGGAAGAGCGCGCGGCGCTCACTCATATGCGCGTCGCCATCCTTGCGCATCAGGTTCTCGCCCATCAGCCGCGTCATCAGCCCTTCCGGCTGGCGCGAGGAAAACACCTCGATCCGCTTCTCCTCCCGATGGATGTCGTCCCGCCGCGTGATCAGGATCGCGCCAAGCTGGGGCACAAAAGCGATGGGCGTCTCGGCCCGCATCCGCGCCAGATCGGGATAGGGATCAGCCCAGAAGGCCTTGGGATCAATCTCATAGACCGGTGCGTCTGCCATGGGGTCCCCCTTTTCTCCGCTCTCCCACGAAGCGCGCCCCAATCAGGGCCGCCCGCGCCTTGCGCGTCTCCCAGTCCAAACTATCCAATCAACGGTCACGGTTGCACCCCCGCGACAAGCAGAAGATCAGAGAGGCGCCAATTGCCGGTCATCGGACAGACCGTGTGGTCAAGCCTCCCGGTTAGGGCAACATGGCCCGCCGCTGTCATCCGGGCGGCAGAGGTTTCCCCATAAAGCCGGATCAGAAGACCATCTTGGCCCAGAGGTGTGACCGTGCCCGGGCCTTGATTGACCACGCCGGTCAGGGTGACACCGCTGGCCTCGGGCGTCACAGTCAAATCCATCTCGATCTCGGAATAGGTGCTGCCGCCGGATTGCCCCAAGACCCGTTCGGTAAATCTGGGTCGGAATTGATAGGCTTGCGTCTGATCCAGCGCGCCCGCCATCGAGGTATCGACCGTCGCTTGCGCCTGATAGCCGGGCATATTGGCCAGCATATCGATCTGGATATAAGGCGCGTCGGGTGAGGTGTTGATGGTGCCGATCCGATCCGACTGCCCCTCCCACGTGACGGCGCCGGATCGGTGCATGGTGAAGGGATACTGGCCCTGACAGGTCACGATGATCGTATGGGCATCGGGCACGGTTGTGTCGCACACCGCCTGAACCCCAGGCATATGTTCATCCGGCGTGGCACTGACACCGGCCATCACCTCCGGCGCCATGGCGACGGAGTTCCACATATGCTGAACATGCTCCACGCCAATCCAGCGGCCATAAGGGGGTGTGCTGCCCGCATAGCGCAGCGTCATAGACTGCGTGTATTCATAGCGCGCACCCATGACCGCGACGGTATAGCCGCCATCGATATGGGCAGACGGGCCGGGGCAGGTGGTCTCTGCCAGACCTGGGGCCGTGGTGATGATTAAGACCAGAAGGATATGGGCCGGTTTCATCGGCGTGCCTTTCCCGCATATTTCTTTCAGATGAAAAGATATCCAGGGTGGGACGGTGGAGCTTTGATATGAATCAGCCCGCCGGGATATCCAGCCCCCATTCCCGACAAGTCCGTACCAATTGCGCATACAGCGCGGGGAACTCGGGGTGCGCATTGCCCAAATCCCGCAGCTGCCAGAAATCCGTCTTCACGTTGTAAAGCTGGGTAGAGCCGTCTTCATACCGGATCAGCCGGTAGTCGCCTGTGCGAATGGCGGCGTTCTGAAAGAAGAATGTGGGGATTGTGCGGGGGTCTTGCGGGGTGGCGTCCAGATAGGGGCGCAGGCTTTGCCCGACACTTTCCTCGATGTCCCCCAGACCCAGATAATCCAAAACGGTTGGGCCGATATCGATGAGGCTCACCGGGTCGTGTATCTCTTGTCTTTTGGGCTGGCCGGGAAGGTGGATGATCAAAGGCACGTTGGCGACCTGCTCCCAAAGGTTGCTTTTTTCTAGCCGGTCTTTGTTGCCAAGGTGAAACCCGTGATCGGCCAGGATCACCACCATCGTGTTCTCCGCATGGGCTGAGGCCTTCAGCGCCTCCCAAACCCGTCCCAATTGATCATCAGCCAGGGAATAGGCCGAAAAATAGTTGCGCACGCTTTTCTTCCACCAGCGCAGCCGGCGCTGGGTCAGCGGTGCTTGGGTTGGAAACCGCGCATCGGCATAGGCATTGCGGTCATACCCGTCATCCCATTCCGGCGGCTGTTTGAAATTCTCCAACCGATAGAGTGTCTTAAACCGCGCGGGCGTCGCAAAGGGTGAATGCGGGCTGTGAAATCCGATCTCGCGGTAAAACGGGGCGTCTCCGTCATAGGTTTTCAGAAACTCAATCGCGGAGTCCGCCGACCGCATGTCGTAGAAGATATCGTCATCTTTCGGATGGGTTGTGGCAAGGCCGCGCTTATAGCCGCCGAAATAGGTGGTGTGGATCGGCCGGCCGGGGTTGTAGACAAACTCTTTCTGGTGATCGGAATAGAGCACCTGATGCACCGGCTCGGGCAGCGGTGAGTGCCCATGGTGCACCTTCCCGCCGGAGGAGCAGAAATAGCCCGCCTCTTTCAGGCGGTAAGGCCACATGATGCGCGGGTCGTGTTTCTCAAAGACCTTGTCCTGGTTTGAGAAGACGCCCAATTGATGGGTCGTCTTGCCGGACATGAAACTCGCGCGAGATGGGTTGCAGACGGTCGCGGGGCAATAGGCGGCGTGAAAGGCCGATGAGACATCGCAAATCTTGTCGAGATTTGGGGTGCGCAGCGGCTCTCGGAAAACTGTCTTATACGGCCAATACGCAACCGCGTCGTCAAAGCTCACAAAAAGCACATTCATCCGGTGTCACCAAAGGATCGAGGCGACCGAGGGCCTGTCACCGGCTCAACTCCCGCATGCCGCGATCGAGCCCCTCCAGCGTCATCGGTACCATCCGGCCTTGGAAGATCTCCGAGATCATCTGGGTCGATTGGGTATAGCGCCAATGACGTTCCGGCACCGGGTTGATCCAGAGGTGATCCGGCCATTGCGCGCAGGCCCGATCCAGCCAGACTTGCCCCGCCTCTTCATTCCAATGCTCGTTTGCGCCGCCGGGGAAGGCGATCTCATATGGCGACATCGCGGCATCGCCCACGAAGATGCATTTGTAATCAGACCCATAGGTGTTCAGCACCTCCCAAGTCGGGGTCTGCTCGGTCCAGCGCCGCCGGTTGTCGCGCCAAACCCCTTCGTAAAGGCAGTTGTGGAAATAGTAATGTTCGAGATGTTTGAACTCGGATTTGGCCGCCGAGAACAGTTCTTCAACCACCTGCACATGGTCATCCATCGACCCGCCGATATCGAGGAACAGAAGCACCTTCACCGCATTCCGCCGCTCAGGCCGGGTGATGACGTCGAGATAGCCCTGTTCGGCGGTGGCGCGGATGGTGCCGTCGAGGTCCAGCTCCTCCGCCGCGCCGTCGCGGGCCCATTGGCGGAGGCGTTTGAGCGCCACTTTGATGTTGCGCGTCCCAAGCTCCACATCGCCGTCCAGATTCTTGAAATCGCGCTTGTCCCACACCTT
>JANQNZ010000171.1 GCA_028279315.1 Rhodophyticola sp.
TTCACCTCGGGCACCACGGGAAAACCCAAAGGCGCGGTCCATGTCCATAACGCCGTGCAATACCACGCTTATTCAGGGCGGAACGCTTTGGGTCTGACGCCCGGTGCGGTCTATTGGTGCACGGCCGATCCCGGTTGGGTCACCGGCACCTCTTACGGGATCATTGCACCGCTCGTGAACCGGGTGACGATGATCATTGATGAGGCCGAATTCGACCTCGACCGCTGGTATGACACGATCCATAAGGAGAAGGTGGAGATCTGGTATTCCGCCCCAACCGCGATCCGCATGATGATGCGGGCCGGCGATGAGGCGGCGGCGGCTTACGATTTCTCCTCGCTGAAATTCCTCGCCAGCGTGGGGGAGCCGCTGAACCCCGAAGCCGTGGTCTGGAGCGAAAAGGTCTTCGGCCAGCCCTTCCATGACAATTGGTGGCAGACCGAAACCGGCGGCATCATGATCGCCAATCAACCGGGGATGGAGGTGAAGCCGGGCTCCATGGGCAAACCCATGCCCGGAGTCCAGGCGGGCATCTTGAAACGCGATGGTGATCAGGTGAGTGAGCTTGACACGGGCGAGATCGGCGAATTGGCGCTGCGTGTGGGCTGGCCCTCGATGATGCGGGCCTATCTGCATGAGGAGGCGCGGTATCAGAAATGCTTCGTGGGCGGCTGGTACCTGTCCGGCGATCTCGCGATGCGGGACGAGGATGGGTATTTCTGGTTTGTGGGGCGCGCCGACGATCTGATCAAAACCTCCGGCCACCTGATCGGCCCGTTTGAGGTGGAAAGTGCCCTGATTGAACATGACGCGATTGCCGAGGCGGGCGTAATCGGCGTGCCGGACGAGACCGCGGGGGAGGTTGTAAAGGCTTATGTCACGCTCAACCCCGGGTTTGAGGCCACGGACGATTTGGAGCGCGATGTGCGTGGCCACGCGCGGAAGAAGCTTGGCCCCGCCGTAGCCCCGCGCGAGATCGTGTTCCGCAACACCCTGCCCAAGACCCGCTCGGGCAAGATCATGCGGCGCCTGTTGAAGGCGCGCGAATTGGGCCTGCCCGAAGGCGACATTTCTACATTGGAGACCGATGAGACATGACTGTGATCGACAAGCCGAAACTCGACCGGGCCCATGTGCTCGACCTTCTGGCGCATATGATCCGGGTGCGAAAGTTTGAGGATAAATGCGCTGAGCTTTACACGCAGCAGAAGATCCGCGGCTTCCTGCATCTTTATGATGGGGAGGAGGCGATTGCCGCCGGCATCATCCCGGTTTTGGGGGAGAAGGACCGGCTGGTCGCCACCTATCGCGAGCATGGCCATGCGCTGGTGCGCGGGGTGCCGATGACGACCATCATGGCTGAGATGTATGGTAAGGTGGAGGGCTGTTCGGGCGGGCGTGGCGGCTCCATGCACCTTTTCGATGCGGAGACAAACTTCTATGGCGGCAATGCGATTGTGGGTGGTGGTTTGCCGCTCGCCGGCGGCCTGGCGCTGGCGGATCGGATGCGCGGCGAGAACAATGTCACGGCCTGTTTCTTTGGTGATGGCGCGGTAGCGGAGGGGGAGTTTCATGAAACCCTGAACCTCGCCGCGCTGTGGGACCTGCCGGTGCTTTTTGTCTGCGAAAACAACGGTTACGCCATGGGCACGGCGCTCGACCGTTACGAATCCGAGACCGATATTCGAGAGAAAGCCGCGTCTTACAACATGGCCGCCGAAACCGTGGACGGGATGGATGTGGTCGCTGTCGAGGCCGCGGCCCGGCGCGCTATTGGGCAAATCCGCGAAACCGGCAAACCGGTGTTTCTGGAGTGCAAAACCTACCGTTTCCGCGCCCATTCCATGTTCGACGCGCAGCTCTATCGCGATAAGGATGAGATTGCCGAATGGCGCCAACAGGGGCCGATTGTACGCTTCCAGGGCTGGTTGCTCGACAACAACCTGATCCATCAATCGGATGTGGATGAGATTGAGGCCAAGGCCGATGCCGATATCGCGGAGGCGGTGGCCTTCTCTGAGGCCGGGACGTGGGAGCCGCTGGAGGATCTCACCAAACATGTGCTGGGGCCGCAGCCCGCGCCGCCACCTGCGCCGGTGCCTTCGGGTAAGACCGTCGAGATGACCTATCGCGAGGCGGTGAAACAGGGCATCCGCGATGCAATGATCCGCGATGATCGCGTGTTCCTGATGGGGGAAGATGTGGGCGCTTATGGCGGCTGTTACGCCGTCTCCAAAGGGCTGATGGATGAGTTTGGTGAGGATCGCATCCGCGATACGCCGCTCTCGGAATCCGGTTTCACCGGGGCCGGGATTGGCGCGGCCGCGGTGGGCATGCGGCCCATCGTGGAACTGATGACGGTGAACTTCTCGCTGCTAGCGCTTGATCAGATCATGAACACGGCGGCGACGATCCGGCATATGTCGGGCGGGCAGTTTGGTGTGCCGATGGTGATCCGCATGGCGACGGGCGCGGGCAAACAGCTTGCCGCGCAGCATTCGCACTCTCTGGAAGGCTGGTATGGCCATATCCCCGGGCTGAAAGTGCTGACCCCCGCGACGCTGGAGGATGCTCGGGGCATGCTCTGGACCGCGCTGGAAGACCCTGACCCGGTGCTGATCTTTGAAAATGTCATGCTCTATAACCGCACCGATCAGATCGATGAGGCCGCGGGGCCGGTCGATATTTCCAAGGCCGCTGTCCGGCGGGAAGGCAGCGATTTGTCCCTCATCACCTATGGTGGCTCGCTTTTCAAAACCCTCGATGCGGCGGAGGAACTGGCGAAGGAGGGGATCAATGCCGAGGTCATCGACCTCCGCACCCTTCGCCCCCTCGACGACGCCACGATCATGGCCTCGGTGAACAAGACCCGTCGGGTGTTGATCGTCGATGAAGGCTGGCGCACAGGCTCAATCTCAGCCGAGATTTCGGCGCGGATTATGGAGCAGGCGCTCTGGTCGCTCGATGCGCCAGTGGCCCGGCATTGCGCGGTCGAGGTGCCGATCCCCTATCCGAAACATCTCGAAGACGCCTCGATCCCGCAGACCCCGACCATCGTCGCGGCGGCCAAGTCGCTGATGGGGCGCTGAGATGGGGGTCTTCAACATGCCCTCGCTTGGGGCCGATATGGAAGCGGGCAAACTGGTCGAATGGCTGGTGAAGCCCGGGGATACGGTCGCGCGTGGCGATATCGTCGCGGCGGTGGAAACCCAGAAAGGCGCCATT
>JANQNZ010000191.1 GCA_028279315.1 Rhodophyticola sp.
GGCGGGCCCGGATAGGCAGGCATATGTCCCGGCTTTGATTTTTGGCCACCTATGCTAGCTTGCTCCGGATCGGCCCCGTGACAGAGGGCCTGACGTGCCGGGAGGAGCCATGACGATTTTTCCAAGCCTCTATGCGGAGGTGCCGCTGCGCGACATCTCCATCACGGAACGGCTCTTTGAGGGGCTTGTGGGGCGACCCGATGATGTGGCGATTATCGAGGGGCCGACGGGCCGGACGGTGACCGCAGCGGCGTTGATGGATCAGATCCGGCGTCTGGCGGGGGGGTTGACGGACCGCGGTTTGGCGCCGGGCAAGACCATCGCGATCCTGGCGCCGAACTGCCCGGAATATGCGGTGGTGTTCCATGGCGTGGCTTTCGCGGGGAGCACGATTACCACCTTGAACCCCACCTACACGGCGCCTGAGATTCAGCATCAGTTGCAGGATGCGGGCGCGGTGGTGTTGATCACGATCCCGGCGCTGGCTGATCTGGCGCGAGAGGGGATGGCGGGCACACCCGCGAGTGAGCTTGTGGTGATTGGCGGCGGGGTCGACGGGGCCTTGGCGCTTGATGATTTGATGGGGGCGCCGCAGGAGGCGCAGACGCCAGTGGATTTGGAGACGTTCCCGGTTGTCCTCCCTTATTCCTCCGGCACCACCGGGCGGCCTAAAGGTGTGATGCTGACCCATAAGAACGTGGTCACGAATGTGGATCAACTGGCAGTCCCGACGGGGATCGAGCCGGGGGAAACCGTGATCGCCTTTCTGCCCTTCTTCCATATCTATGGCATGACCGTGTTGATGAACCTCGCTTTGGCGCAAGAGGCCCGCCTGGTGACCATGCCGCGCTTTGATCTTGAGGAGTTCCTGCGCCTGATCGAGACCCACAAAGCGACCCGGCTCTACATCGTGCCACCGGTGGCCCTAGCGCTCGCCAAGCATCCGATGGTGGATCAGTTCGATGTCTCCTCCGTTCGGTTCATCTTCTCCGGCGCGGCGCCTTTGGGCGCGGATGTGGAGATCGCCGTGGGCGAACGCTTCGGCGCGGAATCGATCCAAGGTTATGGCATGACCGAGATGAGCCCGGTCAGCCACTCGACTTACCGGGGCAAGCCGCGCCACGGCTCCTCGGGCCAGGCGGTGCCGAATACCGATTGCCGGATTGTGGACCCCGAGACGGGCCGCGACATGGGACCGGATGAAGAAGGGGAGTTGTGGGTGCGCGGGCCGCAAGTCATGAAGGGCTATCTCAATAACCCTGATGCCACGGCGGAGACCAAAACCGCAGACGGTTGGCTGAAGACCGGGGATTTGGCGGTGATCGACGCCGATGGCTATATGTTCATCCGCGACCGGCTGAAAGAATTGATCAAATACAAAGGCTTCCAGGTGGCGCCAGCGGAGGTTGAGGCCGCGCTGATCGCCCATGAAGGGGTGATCGACGCCGCGGTGGTGGGCAAGCCCGATGAGGAAGCGGGCGAGTTGCCGATTGCCTTTGTGGTGGCCGCGCCGGGGGTCGAGATCGGGCAGGCGGAGATGCAGACCCATGTGGAGGGCTGCCTTGCCCATTACAAACACCCCGCGGAGTTCCGCTTTGTTGACTCAGTGCCAAAATCCGCGTCGGGCAAGATCCTGCGCCGGTTCCTGCGCGATGAGGTGAAGGCGGAGGGGTGATCAGGTACGGCCTGAGCTTTGATCACGAAAGAGAGGGGGCGGCGCGATCCGAACGCCACCCCCTATCCGGTGCAAGTGAACTGTCCCAATCAGAATTGCACCTGCCAACTCAGCGTCACGCCTTGGCTTTCGTAGTCTTGGCCAATCCCGTCGTGGAAGACGCTCAACGTGATCTGGCCCGCGGGCCCAAGATCGCGGTTGAGGCCGAGATGCACCCGTCCGCGCCCGCCCTCAAACTCCGGCGTCACGGTGTCGCCTGCTGATCCATCGGTTTCCGAGTAGATCGCGGAGACGCCACCGGTCAGGGTGAGCGACCCGTTGGTCACGACGATTGGGGCGTTGAAATCGATCCCGGCAGAGATTTGCGTCAGGCGGACCGTTTGCTCAGGGATCGGGTTGCCCAGGCTGTCGGTATAGGCCTGCTGTTCGTCTTCGATATAGATCACGCCAAGCGATGGAAGCCAGGTGATTGACGGTGTTTCGATCTGGCCTGTCACGCCAAATTGGGCCAGCATCCGTTCGGTGTCGAAGCTATCGCTGCCGATCTCGTTATGGGTCTCACCATAGAGTAGGCGGCCTTCGAAATAGAGCGGTTGTCCGGGCAGCCGGGCGACAAAGTAGGGCCCGACCAGCCAGCCGCGACCTTCGGCGCCATAGGTGTCGTCATCATAATCGTCGAACTGCAGCATCCCGCCGACGATCAGGTTTGGGCTGACATACCCGTGGGCGCCGACTGTCGCCAGTGTGTAGGAACTCGCGTCTGACCAAGCCCCAGTGATCTCTGCCCAGACATTCCCACGGGCAAGGCAGCCATCGACCGCGCCCGATGCACCGTTGGTGTTGGCGGTGATATGGCCACAGCCGCCACCCGGTGTGCGCAACAGATCCACCAGACCAGGCTGGTTCGACGCCAAATTGTTGGCGCGATTCAGCATGAAGCCCGAGATCGCGCGCTGCGTATCGCGGACGACCATATTGGCCGCGATGAACAGGTTGGAGGCCTGATTGTCATTTCCAGAGGCGTCGGTCGCAACCGATGCCGGGATCGACAACATCACGTCACCATTACCATCTGGTGTGACCGTCATGGTGTAGACCGCAGGGCCGCCGCGCATCGATACGGTTGCGTGGCTGACATCGACGTCGCTTGCCGAGAAGCCGGCCACGGCTTTCGAGAAGGTTGCGGTGACCTCGAAAGGATCTGTGGTGCTGACGCTTGTTGGGCCCCCGCTCAGGGTCACGGTGGGCGCCGTGTCGTCATAGCTGACGGTCAGCACGGCTGAGGCGAGATTATCGTTGCCCGCCGTGTCCTGCGCCGCCGCTGCCGGGATCGACAGGGACACATCGCCGTTGCCATCAGGTGTGACCGTCAGGATGTAATCCTCAGGCCCGCCAGCCACCGTGACCGTCGCGTTGGTGACGTCCACATCGCTTGCATCGAACCCCGCCACCTCATCGGAGAACTCCGCGGTGACCGTGAAGGGATCGGTGCTGTTCGCGGCACTTGGCCCGCCGGTCAGCGTGACAGTGGGCGCGTCGACGTCCAAAGGAACGGTCAGAACACTCGATGCGGTATTGTCATTGGCTGCCGCATCTTGTGCAGCCGCTGCCGGGATAGACAGCGAGATGTCGCCACCGCCATTGGGTGTGACCGTGAGGGTGTAGTCCTCCGGCCCGCCGCTGACGGTGACAGATGCGTTGGTGACATCAACGTCCGTTGCGTCGAAACCTGTCACGTTTTCCGAGAAATCGACTGTCACATCGAACGGGGCGGTGCCATTGGCCGCAGCCGGTCCGCCGGTCAGCGTGACGGTGGGGGGATCGGTGTCATAGGGAATGGTCAGCATGCTTGACGCCGTGTTGTCATTGCCGGCCGCGTCTTGCGCAACCGCCGCCGGAATGGACAACGAGATGTCCCCGGCGCCGGTGGGTGTGACGGTGATCATATAATCCTCAGGCCCACCCGCGACGGTGACTGAGGCGTTTGTCACGTTGATGTCGGTCGCATCGAAGCCGCTGACATCTTCCGAGAAATCGGCTGTCAGCATGAAGGGCGCTGTGCTGGTTGCCCCGGAAGGCGCGCCGACCAGATTGACGGTTGGCGGCGTTGTGTCGATGGGCGTCACGCGGTGGATTGCGACTGTATTGGTGACGCCGCTGAACGCGAACTCGTACTCAGAGAGTTGGCCGTTGCGCGGGTCATTGGCCTGGAATGAGAACCCGTAATACCCGTCGCTGGGCCAATTTGTGTCAAGGCCGTCAACCACGAGATTGCTGATATTGGTCAAGCCACAGCGCGTAGCGAGGAGGGTTTCGGTAATCGGCCCCTGATGCCCGACACTGCCCGGCGTGCCCAATATAGAGAAGAAGTAGGTCCCGCCCGCGTAGTGGGAGCCTTGGCCAAACACAAACAAATCGACTTGCAAGCGCCCGGTTGTAATGGCGCCTCCGGTATCGAAGGTCATGTTCACCCGGCAGCTTGGGCCGAGTGCCTGACCTTGTGTGTAGGCGAAGTTGTAGTCTTCCAGGGTGCTGTTATCCAGGGCGTGAGCAGCGCTGCCGCCTGTAATGGCGAGCGCCAGCGCTGCGCCCCTGAAGAGGGGTACTGTCTTCATCACTCGTTACTCCAGTTACCAATCGAGTGGTGGCACTCGTCGTTAGTCCAAGTGGAGGATGAAGCCGGTTTGTGTCTTATTCTGGGCAATGCTGCTTCAATTTGAAGGCTTCCCCGCAATTATTCCGCGATGTGGGAGATGAGAGATTTGGATAGTGCGAGCCTGGCAGTCATTCGCAATTTCTGCCGGTGGGGTTTCTTGCTTTCTAAGGAGGCGCTTCTCCAGTGCCGCAATTCTATAGTTAGCCGTTTGGCCGGCTTTGCGCTTATTTGGTCAATTCCTAATTGGTGATTGAATTTACGTCTGCGAAACCCGAACCCGGCTCTGCCGTCGAGCCGCTTCAGGCCAATAGGCGCGGCGGTGGCCCTGCGCGACAGCGACGGCGCGAAAAATGCCCCAGGGAAAATGTCCGCGCCAGATATACCGTCAAAGACGCCGCGGTGGGTCCACCGCGGCGTTCCTGTTGGGAGAGGAGACTGTGGCGATTATTGCTGCAGGGCAGCCGGCTCAATCGGCGCGATCTCGGGCCAATTTGCATCCGCCCGCTCGACATAGCCGGGGATGTCGGTCAGCCAGCGCTCTTGGATATCGGCCGAAATGTTGAGGTACAACTCACCATCGACGATCCGCCACTGGTTCGGGTCACCGTCGAACTTGAAGCCCATGGCGGCGCCAAACGCGCAATAGCCGCCATATTGCGGCAGATAAGCCTCGGGGTCGGCCTCGAACGCGGCGCGGTGCTCTTCGGTGGCAAAGCGATAGGTCGCGTCGTCATGGGTCGCGGTAATCGTCCAATTGCCCGGGGTTGGCTCCCCCAAGGTGAAATAGGCCACCGGGTCATAGCCTTGCAGCGCGAGCCCGGTCGAGGAGGCGTTGATCTCAACCCCTGCGGCGATCGAGGAGGTGGCGATGGCGATGGAGAGGGCGGCGCCAGAGAGGAAGGTCTTCAGGGTGTTCATCGGGTTCATCCAATTCTGTTGGGCCAAGGCGGCACGGCCGGCTGGCGGGTGTCAGGGATGTTCGTGGCGGGTTGCCGGAACAGCGCTTATGTGCCATTAGGAACCAATTGGTACAAATCAACTGACTGTGATAGAAGGCGATATCGGAATGTTTGCCGCTGAGATTGGAGCGCCGCACGCCATGGGCCGGCCACGAGAGTTTGATATGGACACCGCTTTGGGCGGGGCGATGGAGATCTTCTGGCGCCAAGGTTTTGACGCGACCAACCTGCCGGATCTCTTGACGGCGATGGGGCTGACAAGGGGCAGTTTCTATAAAGCTTTCAAGGATAAAGAGAGCGTTTATCTCGCCGCGCTTGACCAATACGACCAGGAAGTGGTGTCCCGCACCGTCGCGCTGCTCGGGGCCTGCGACGCCGCAACGCCAAGTGCCTGCCTGGCGCTGCTCTTCGCGCCGTCAGAGGGGCCCGCGCGGGGCTGTTTCATTTGCAACGCGATGGTGGAACTGGGGCCGATCAGCCCCGAGGTGAAACGGCGGACGACTCAAATGGCGGGCCGCCTCCGCACCGCAATCCGCGATGTTCTGATCCGATACGGGTGGCAGGAGGGGGCCGAGGAGACGGCGGATGTGGTCCTCCATCTCTATTTCGGCCATCAGGCTTTGGGCAAAGCCGCCGCCGGGCGGGACGATTGGCCCGAGCGGTTGGCCCGTGTCTTGGCGGAGCCTGCGGAGTTAGGCGGCTAAGCCGCGCCGTCCCACGTCGCCTCGGCGCGCGCTTTGATCTCTTTGTTGAATGCCATGTAGAGCTTTAGATCCATCTTTACGACCATCTTGCCAAGCGCGGGGGCGGCGCCGCCCCGGGCCAGGTCTTCTTGGATCAGGACACATGTGCTGTCCGTGACCGGGCGCATCTCGAAGGAATGATAGTCAGCCATGCCGGCGCCGGTCTTGCCGGACCACGCAAATCTCCGGCCAGGGATCAACTCTTTGATTTCATGCTCAAACCGCCTCTCCCGCCCCATCATCATGAAGAGAGCCGTACAGATCTGACCCAAGGCGAACGGGCCTTCATTGCCCACCCAAGTAGAGGACCATTCGCGCAGTTGGTCGAAATCCGTCAAAACCGCGTACACATGCTCAGCAGGTGTGTTGATGTCGATTTCCGTGTGCACTTGGTGGACGCCAGGTTCGATCTTCTTGATGTAGTTCCGGTCGTCCGCGGTATCGATTGCTGTTGTCATTTGGCCGCCTCCCTGGTGATACACAAGTACAAAAAATGTTGCTTTGTAAAGTCGCTGAAGCTGCGGGGTCTGTCAATCGCCCCTGCCTGCGACCCCAAATCAGCGGGCGACCGCCACCGTGCGGTCGACCGCCACCGCGACCTCCCAAATCCGCTGTTCCGGTGCGTCCCGAGCTATGCAGACTTCTCCCCCCGTCCCCCTATTTGCCGCACGTCCCCTGGTTGACCGCCCCACTGGCCTTTTATAGACCTTGGGCCGACCGGACCGATGGTCCTGACACCGCTTCAGGCCGAGGAGAGCCCAGGTGGAAGACCTGCTGAGAGAATACGCCCCCGTTCTGATCCTGATGGTGCTTGCAATCGGGCTTGGGTTGGTGCTGGTCCTGGCCGCCGTGGTGCTCGCCGTGCGCAACCCCGATCCAGAGAAGGTCTCGGCCTATGAATGCGGATTCAACGCCTTCGACGACGCGCGGATGAAATTCGATGTGCGCTTCTATCTGGTGGCGATCCTGTTCATCAT
>JANQNZ010000219.1 GCA_028279315.1 Rhodophyticola sp.
CAGTTGTGCTCGGGCCTCTTGGGGCGGTGGGCCTGAGGGCCGATGGCGCCCTGCGTCTGGCCCCCGCCGATTGGGCGGCGATCCGCTTCACCGTGGTTCAGGCGCTCATATCTGCGGCGCTGAGCATTGCCTTGGCGATCCCGGTGGCCCGGGCGCTGGCGCGGCGTCGGTTCCGGGGGCGGGGGGTGCTGATCACGCTGATGGGGGCGCCTTTCATCCTGCCGGCGATCCTGGCCGTCTTCGGCCTTCTGGCGGTTTTCGGGCGGAACGGGCTGGTCAGCCAGGGCTTGGGCCTCTTCGGTCTGCCGCCGATTGAAATTTATGGGCTGCACGGGGTTGTCCTGGCCCATGTGTTCTTCAACCTACCGCTCGCCACACGGCTTTTCCTGCAAGCCTGGCTTGCCATCCCGGGGGAACGGGCGCGGCTCGCCACCTCGCTTGGGTTCACGGCCCGCGACATCGCGCGCCATTTCGAGTGGCCGCTGCTGAGGGCCACGGTGCCGGGTGCGTTTCTGGTGATCTTCCTGATCTGCACGACAAGTTTTGCCGTGGCCTTGACCCTGGGCGGCGGTCCCCGCGCCACCACCATTGAATTGGCCATCTACCAGGCTTTCCGCTTTGAGTTCGATCTTGGCCGCGCCGCGCTTTTGGGGGCGATCCAAACCGCGCTTGCGCTTGGTGCGGCCCTCCTGGTTTTGCGCGTGGCCGTCCCACAGGTCTTGGGCGCCGGGCTTGACCGCCCACCGATGCGGTGGGAGGCCTTTGCCGCCCGCGCCCGCGTGCAAGACATGGCGGTGCTGACCCTGGCCGCGCTGTTTTTGATCCTGCCCATGGCCGCTTTGGTCACGCGCGGATTGCCCGCCATTTGGACCTTGCCGCCCTCGGTTTGGGAGGCCGCGGTGCGTTCCCTCATCCTCGCGCTCTGCTCCGCTGCCTTGGCGCTGGCCCTTGCCTTACCGCTTGCCGCGCTGATTGCGCGCCGGGGCGGCGCCGGGCTTGAGGCGCTTGGCACGCTCAGCATCGCGGTCTCACCCCTTGTCATCGGCACGGGGTTGTTCCTGATCCTGCGGCCTGTCACTAACCCCGTCGACCTCGCATTGCCCGTCACTGGCCTGATCAATGCACTGATGAGCCTGCCCTTCCTCCTCCGCGCCCTTGTTCCGGCGCTGGCTGAGGCAGAGGCGACCCAAGGCCGATTAGCCGAGGCACTCGGATTGCGCGGGGCCAGCCGCCTCCGCCACGCGATCCTGCCGCGGCTCCGCCGTCCGCTTGGCTTTGGCGCCGGGCTGGCCGCGGCACTGTCGATGGGCGATTTGGGAGTGATCGCGCTGTTTTCGTCACCCGGGCAGGGGACATTGCCCTTGGAGATGTACCGTCTGATGGGCTCTTACCGGACCGATGACGCCCAAGGCGCGGCTCTGCTCCTTCTGATCCTGAGCCTTGGTCTGTTCTGGATTTTCGACCGCGGAGGGCGCGCCAATGCTCCGGCTTGAGAACGTCTCGGTCACGCTTGGCGCATTCACCCTCGCCGCCGATCTGGATTTGGCGCGGGGGCGGCGGCTGGCGGTTCTGGGGGCATCGGGCAGCGGGAAGTCCACGCTTCTGAACCTGATCGCCGGGTTTCTGATCCCCGATCAGGGCCAAGTTCTGATCGACGGTGTCGAGCAAACCCATGCGCCGGTCTCGGCCCTCCCGCTCAGCATTCTGTTCCAAGACGGCAACCTCTTTCCGCATCTAAGCGTCTTCGACAATGTGGCCTTGGCGCTGCGAACCGATCTGAGCTTGGGCGAGGACGACCGGGCGCAGGTCATGGCCAGCCTGGCTCAAGTTGGTATGGACAGCTTCGCCGACCGGAAACCGGCGGACTTGTCCGGTGGACAGCAATCCCGCGTGGCGCTGGCGCGGATATTGCTGCGGGATCGCCCATTGATGTTGATGGATGAACCAGTCGCGGCGCTTGATCCGGGACTCAGGCGAGAGGTTTTGGCGCTCACCAAAGACCTGGCCGAGCGCGCCGGCCTGACGCTGATTATGGTTACCCATGACCTCCGCGATGCTGAAGCACTGGCCACCGATCTTTGTCTGTTGGAGGCGGGGCGGATCACGCTGACCGGTGCCCTGCCCGATCTTTTGGTCAATCCACCTGACGCGCTCGCCCCCTGGCTTTGACATGAAAACGCGCCCCGGAGGGCGCGTTTCAGAACCGGTTGTGACAGGCGGTTACTCCGCCGGGGACTGACCCGACTTGGCGCGCGCCTTCACCGGCGCCCAAATCCGCTTGTTGGTCAGATAAAGCAGAACCGACAAGATCGTCAGCATAATGACCGCGGTGAAGCCCATCTGCTTCCGCGCCATCAACTGCGGCTCAGCCGTCCACATCAAGAAGGCAGCGACGTCCAGCGCCATCTGCTCCTCAGTCGCGCGCGTGCCGTCGTTATACTCAATCATGTCATCGAAGAGCTGCGGACCCATGGAGATATAGCCACCCGAGAAGGTGTCATTGCCATAAAGGATGGTGCCGAACTCCTCCCGCTCGGACCCGTTATAGTGGGTCAGAAGCGAGGCGATGTATTCTGAGCCGCCCATGCCCCGGAAGAGCGGGTTCAGGCCTAAGCCAAACGGCCCAGAGAACCCGGCCCGCGCCTTGGCCATCAAGCTGAGGTCCGGCGCGTTCTGGGTGTTGTTGACTGGGAAATTGTCATTCGGCGTCAGAGCGCGAAGATCACCGGTTTCTGGGTCAAGAAGATGCTGATTGTTGTCAAAGTCCGCGACGAAGAACTGTTCCGCATAGGCGCGGACCTGATCCTCTGGAATCCCCGGGCCGGCCTCATCGCTCAAGGTCCGGATCGGGACATATTGCAGACCGTGGCAGGCGGCGCAGACCTCGGTATAGATCTGAAGCCCGCGCTGCAGCTGGTTCTGATCGAACCGGCCAAACGGCCCCTCGAACGAGAAGTGGTAGTCTTCCACGTAACCCGCGCCGCCCGCGGCCATGGCCCCGCCCGAGGACAGGGCCAGAGCGGTCAGGGTGCAAAAGGCAAGTTTCCTGAACATTGTTAGGTCCGTCCTCTCTTACTCAGCCGGGTTCGACGCAGGCGCCGAAGCACTGGACGCATCGTCATGGCCGTAATGGGCGTTGAAATCCTCTTCAATGGTCTCCGGCTGCGGCAGCGGTTTCTCCACCAGACCGAGGATCGGCAGGATCACCAGGAAATAGGCGAACCAATAGGCCGATCCGATCAGCGCGATATAGGGGTAGATCCCCTCCGCCGGGCGGGCACCAACCCACATCAAGACGAAGAAGTTCACGATGAACAGCCAAAACCACATCTTGAACATCGGCCGATAGCGGCCCGAGCGGACCGAGGAGGTGTCAAGCCAGGGCACCAGCGCCATCACGACGATTGCGCCGAACATGGCCACAACCCCGAAGAAGGCTGCGTTCACGATGCCGCCCGTCAGGAAGCTGGCCGCAATCACCACCCAGACCTCGGAATCGAAGGCCCGCAGGATCGCGTAGAAGGGCAGGAAGTACCATTCCGGCACGATATGGGCCGGCGTCACCAGCGGGTTCGCCTCGATATAGTTATCGGGGTGGCCCAGATAGTTCGGCATAAACCCAACCACGGCAAAGAAGCCGACCAGGATGACCGCCAACGCGAAGACATCTTTGATCACGAAATAGGGCCAGAACGGCAGCGTATCGGCATCGGCCTCCTTACGAGAGGTCCGGCGCACCTCAACCCCGGTCGGGTTGTTGTTGCCCGTGGTGTGGAAGGCCCAGATATGCACGATCACCATGCCCAGGATCAC
>JANQNZ010000228.1 GCA_028279315.1 Rhodophyticola sp.
CTTTTCGCCGTCACCACGCTGACCGCAGCGATGACGATGCCCGCGAAAGGCATGGCGGGCCGCGGCCTGGCCCTTGGCGCCTGGGGCGCGGCCCAGGCCACTGCGGCGGGCTTGTCCATCGCCATCGGCGGGGGTGTCCGCGACCTTGTCAATCAGGCGGCGCTTTCAGGCAGCTTGGGCGAGGCGCTCAACGATCCCGCCACCGGCTATTCCGTCGTCTACCACCTGGAGATCCTTCTCCTTTTCACAACGCTTATCGCCCTCGGCCCGCTGGTGCGGACCGTCACCGCATCCAAGCAGCCCCAAGCCAAATTCGGCTTGGCTGAGCTGCCCACCTGATCGCCGGTCTGAAAGGAGACCAAAATGGAAAGCACCTTCTTCGGCACATTCGATCTGGCCAGCCTGTCGATTTGGCTCTTTTGGATCTTCTTCGCGCTCCTGATCTACTATTTGCAGACCGAGAATATGCGGGAAGGCTATCCGCTCGAAAACGACGATGGCACGCAATCGGCCAACCAGGGTCCGTTCCCGGTGCCCGACCCGAAGACCTTCAAACTGCCCCATGGGCGGGGTGAGGTCACGGTGCCCGGCCCCGATTACCAATCCCGGGGAGAGGTCGCGCTTCGCCGCACCAACCCCGCCAATGGCTATCCGCTGGAACCCACGGGTGACCCGATGGTTGATGGTGTTGGACCCGCCTCTTGGGCGAAGCGCCGCGATATACCTGAGCTTGACGGCCACGGTCATCCGAAGATCGTGCCGATGGGCGCGATGGATGGCTACCGCGTCTCGGCCGGGCGTGATCCGCGCGGTCTACCGGTGCAAGCCGGCGACAATGAGGTGGTGGGTGAGATCACCGATATGTGGCTCGACGCGCCCGAGCAGCTTGTCCGCTATCTGGAGATGGAACTGGACGAGGCCCATGGCGGCGGCAAACGCCTGGTACCAATCCATTTCTGTAAGATCAAAGCCGACCGGGTGAAGATCAACGCGATTTTCGGCAAGCACTTCAAGGCGGTGCCGATCACCAAATCGCCCAATCAGATCACGCTTTTGGAGGAAGAGAAGATCTCGGCCTACTACGCCGGGGGCATTCTCTATGCCAGCCAAGACCGGCTTGATCCGGCCCTAGGATAAGGAGGTCACGACCCGATGTCCCACGACCACGACGACTTTCAGACCGAGCCCGTCCGTGGATTGCCCGAAGACCTGCCTTTGGGCGAAGAAATCCTATGGCAAGGCGCACCGAACTGGTGGGCCGTGGCGAAGGAGGCGCTGAGCCTCTATTGGGTGGCGGGGTATTTCCTGGCGCTTTTTGCCTGGCGCACCATTGGCGGCGCCGCGACCGAGACCTGGGGGGAAAGCGCCACGGCGGCGTCCTTCTTCCTGGCGCTTGGCGGGATTGTCTGCACGCTTCTGATCCTGATCGCTTATGTGCAGGCGAAATCCACCGTCTATACGCTGACCAACAAACGCGTGGCGATGCGGATCGGTGCGGCGCTGACCATGACGCTGAACCTGCCCTTCCGGCAAATCGCCAATGCAAAGCTGTCCGAGCGTCCAAACGGCACCGGCACCATCGCGCTGGAGCTGATGCCCGAGGGCATGCAGTTCAGCTATGCCATGACTTGGCCCCATGTCCGCCCCTGGCGGATGAAGCG
Source organism: Rhodophyticola sp. (assembly GCA_028279315.1). Lineage (GTDB taxonomy): Bacteria > Pseudomonadota > Alphaproteobacteria > Rhodobacterales > Rhodobacteraceae > Rhodophyticola. The sequence continues at coordinate 1,662 of JANQNZ010000228.1, forward strand.
GACCGAGCCGGCGCTGCGCTGTATTCCGGATGCGCGGAAGGTCGCGTCCCTTCTGGCCGACGCGGCGGAGACCGCCGTGGCCGAACCTGTTGTCACCCGCATGCCCACGGCTGATGCCGTGGCGGCGGAATGAAGGGGGGATGCGCAAGATGGCCCTGACCCCCGAACAAAAACTCGCCGTCCGCGACAAAGAGATGATCCCCACGGTGCTGATCCGCGCGATGTTCGTGCTCTGCATCTGTGTCTTGATCATCGTCGCCTATGCCCGGCTGACCGACCGCCCGTTGGAGGCGATGCCGCCCACGGTCGAAGACGTGCCGGTGGTGCAAGACCGGATGATCCGGCTTTACGGCGAGATGGATGGATCCGCCCGGGTTCTGGACCTGGACGGGAATGTGATTGCCACGCTGGCCGCCGATGAAGGCGGGTTTGTCGCGGGCATTTACCGGGTTTTGGAGCGTGAACGGGGGGCCGTCGGCCTTTCCGGCTCTGAGCCCATTCGACTGGTGCGCTTTTCAGACGGGCGTATCGGATTGCGTGATGACCTGACCGATTTCCGAGCCGAGCTGATTGGCTTTGGCCGGGACAACACCTTGGCCTTCGCGCGCCTATTGGAGGAATGACGACCATGGGACTACTGACCCGAGAGACCGAAACGGCGCCTTGCCAAGTTGAGGTAAGCCACAAATTCGACAGCCTGCACGCGCATGTGAAGTTCCTGAACGGCGCGGTGATCAACCCCGGGGACGAGGTGCTGGTCCATGGCGCGCCGGTGATGGCGCCTTATGGTGAGATCGTCATCGAAGACCGCATGGCCACGATTACCCGCGCCTCGAAGCTGGAACAGCTTTGGACCCGCGCGACAGGCGATTTCGAATTCATGGAGCTTTGCGAATTCTCATTCTCTGAGGAGGTGTCGGTATGAACGTCCAAGCCAAACACTCCGCCGATGCCACCACCGTGGAAGAGGCGCTGGCCACCCCGCAACACCAGCCTGTGGTCGACAGCGAAAGCGCGACCGCCGTGGCGATGCAGAACACGCTTCTGACCCCGCGCTTCTACACCACCGATTTCGACCAGCTCGACGCGATCGATGTCTCAGAGCTGCGTGAGGAATGGGACAAGCTGATCGGGGCCATGAAAGCGGACCCCAACAAGGGCCATTTCAAGAAGAACGAGGATTGGGACCATATCGATTGGGATGGGATGGAGCCGCAGCTGCGCTCCGAGTTCATCGATTTCCTGATCTCGTCCTGTACCGCCGAGTTCTCAGGCTGTGTTCTCTATAAGGAGATGAAGCGGCGCGGCGCCAATAAGGACATCACCGAGCTGTTCCAGTTGATGGCCAGGGATGAGGCCCGCCATGCGGGGTTCATCAACGATGCGCTGCGGGAGGCCGGGATCGCCGTGAACCTGGGCTTTCTGACCCAGAAGAAGAAATACACCTATTTCCAGCCGAAGTTCATCTACTACGCCACCTATCTGTCCGAGAAGATCGGCTATGCGCGGTACATCACCATCTTCCGCCACTTGGAGCAGAACCCCGACAAGCGGTTCCACCCGATCTTCAAGTGGTTCAAGGAGTGGTGCAATGATGAGTTCAGCCATGGTGAGGCCTTCGCCCTTCTGATGAAGACCGACCCGAAGCTGACCACGGGGCTGAATGTCTACTGGATCAAGTTCTTCCTGACCGCGGTCTACTCCACCATGTATGTGCGCGACCATCAGCGCCCGGCCTTCCACGAAGCGCTTGGGGTCGACACCGATTGGTACGGTCAGGAGGTGTTCCGCAAGACCTCGGAGATCTCCAGACAGATCTTCCCGATCACGCTCGACATCGACCATCCGCGTTGGATGAAAGGCCTGAAGCGGTTGCAAAAGGCCAATGCCGATCTCGCGCGCCACAAGGAGTCTGGCAATATCTTCGGCCGCATCGGTGCCTCGGCGCGGGCGGCAGCCGCTTTTGTCAGCCTCTACACCATTCCGGCGGTCAAACATGATGTGCCGGAAGTCACCAGATTGGAGCCTGCATACTGATGCTGTCATCGCCCTGGATCGCGGCGCTTGTCGCCCTGTTTCTCTGGTGGTTCTCCACCGGGGCGATCCTGATGGCGGTGCGCCGCGCCGACCGGGAAGGCAACCGTGCCCATATCTGGGCGGTTCTGATGAACCTGCCTTTCCTGGTCCTTGGCGCGGTTGGCTTCATTGACACGCTTGGCAACGGCACGGTCATGGGGGCCTATGTGGCCTTCCTGTCGGCGATCGCCCTTTGGGGATGGATTGAGCTCTCATTCCTGACCGGCGTCATCACCGGACCGAACCGAAGCCAGATGCGGGACGGTGCCCCAGAGTGGGAGCGGTTTGTCCGCGCCTGGGGCACCGTCGCCTATCACGAAGTGCTGCTGGCCGCCGTCTTGGCCGCCATGATCTATGCCGCGTGGGGGGCTGAGAACACCGTTGGCATGTGGACCTTCGCGATCCTTTTCGCGGCGCGGATCAGCGCCAAGCTGAACCTTTATCTGGGCGTGCGGAAGATCAATCTGGAGTTCATCCCCGAACCCCTGACTCATCTGCCCAGCCATTTCCGCGTTGCGCGGATGAATGCGCTGTTCCCGATCTCGATCACGGGCCTCAGCTTTGCGCTCGCCTGCTGGATGGAGCGGCTTTGGATGGCCGACACCGCGGGCGACACCGTGGGCTTTGCGCTTCTCGCCGCGCTGACCGCGCTCGCGCTTTTGGAGCATTGGTTCATGGTCCTGCCGCTGCCTGACGAAAAACTCTGGCGCTGGATGCTGCCAGACCCGCGCCCGGGCGCCGCGCGCCCCGATGACACACCGACACCTAGCCAGACGATGAAGTGAGGATGCCGCTATGAATTTCGATAAGCTGTTCCAATGCCAGCTCGACCAACTCAAGGAAGAGGGCAATTATCGCATCTTCGCGGAGCTTCAACGCCAATGCGGCGCGTTTCCCAAGGTGATCAACCACCATGACAAAGGCACCCGTGACGTGACCGTCTGGTGCTCCAACGATTATCTGGGCATGGGGCAGAACCCCAAAGTGATCGACGCCATGGTCGAGACGGTGAAATCCTGCGGCACTGGCGCGGGCGGCACCCGGAACATCTCGGGCAACGCCTATCACCACAAACGTCTGGAGGAAGAGCTGGCCGACCTCCATGGCAAGGAAAGCGCGCTTCTCTTCACCTCTGGCTATGTGTCGAACTGGGCCGCGCTCTCCACCCTTGGGTCGCGGCTGCCCAACGCGGTGATCCTGTCGGATGAGTTGAACCATGCTTCGATGATCGAAGGTATCCGCCACGCGCGCTGCCAGAAGGTGATCTGGAAGCACAACGATGTGGAGGATTTGGAGAAGAAGCTCGCCACCCTTCCTGCCAACGCGACCAAGATTATCGCTTTTGAATCGGTCTACTCCATGGATGGCGATATCGCGCCGATCAAAGAGATCTGCGATGTGGCCGATAAATACGGCGCCATGACCTATATCGATGAGGTCCATGCGGTCGGCATGTATGGCCCTCGCGGCGGTGGTGTGGCCGAGCGGGAAGGCCTGATGGACCGGATCACGCTGATCGAAGGCACGCTTGGAAAGGCCTATGGCGTGGTTGGCGGGTATATCACCGGGTCCCACGCGCTTTGCGATTTCATCCGGAGTTTCGCAAGCGGGTTCATCTTCACAACGGCCCTGCCGCCTGCTGTGGCCGCAGCCGCCACCGCCTCGATCCGCCACCTGAAGGAAAGCAGCATCGAACGGGACATGCAGAAACGCCAGGTGAAGCGCCTGCGCGACCGGCTGAATTCCGAGGGCATACCCCATGTGGACAACCCAAGCCACATCATTCCGGTGATGGTGAAAGACCCGGTGAAGTGCCGGATGCTGTCGGACATCCTGATGGATCAGTTCGGGATTTATGTGCAGCCGATCAACTATCCGACTGTGCCGAAAGGCACCGAACGGCTGCGGTTCACCCCGGGGCCGCTCCATTCAGATGCCGATATCGACTATCTGGTCGAGGCGCTCAAAACGCTTTGGAAACAGTGTGCCATTGCCCATGCCGTAGCGTAAGCCAGACGGCACAAACACGCCGAATTCGCCTGATTTCTTAGGAATTTGGCCGCTCTTGGTGTGCGGTAAAAAAAATGTGTGGACCCGTCGCAGATTGCGTTAGGTATACTCCCAAGTGAATTGCAGGAAGGGAGTATACCTAATGAACCGCACGATGATTCTCGCAGCGGCGGCAACACTTCTCTCGGCGCCGGTGGCATTTGCCGATGGCCATACCGAGGCAAGCGGGGATGCAGCGGCTGGCGAAGCGGCCTTTCGCCAATGTATTTCGTGCCACGTGGTGGTGGATGACGAAGGTGAAACACTGGCCGGACGCAACGCGCGGACCGGGCCGAACCTTTACGCCGTGGCGGGCCGCACGGCGGGTACGATCGAAGACTTCCGCTATTCCGGCTCGATGACCGAAGCCGGTGAAGCCGGTCTGGTTTGGACTGAGGAGAGCTTTGCGGCCTACGTGCAAGACCCCACCGCTTTCCTGCGCGAGACGCTGGATGACGGCAGCGCACGCGGTTCGATGAGCTTCCGGGTCCGTTCTGAGGAAGACGCCGTCAACCTCTATGCCTATCTCTTGTCGCTTGCTCCGGCAGAAGAGGCCACCGAATAAAGGCATCCGATTTCGCAAGATCGATGGGGCGGTCCGGCAGGGCCGCCCTTTGTCATTTGGGCGCCAGATTGTCGACGAAGCGGGCGATATGGGTGTGAACCGTCTCTGGGTCTTCTTCCTGGATCAGATGGCCAAGACCGTCCAGAACCGTCAGGTGTGCGTCGGGCATCGCCTCAGCCGCACGCGCGGCAACTG
>JANQNZ010000242.1 GCA_028279315.1 Rhodophyticola sp.
TTCTGGATCAGCCGCGCACCCTCGAAAGTCTTGGCAATGAATTGGGCCTGTCGAAGGAACGCGTGCGCCAGCTTGAGGCCGCGGCCTTTGCAAAGATGAAGAAGGCCCTGCTAAACGAGTCCAATGAAGTGCACCATTTCCTGGCCGTTTAGAAGACTAACCGCTCTGATCTGCGCGCTTTCATCGTTTTCAGCGCAAGTTCTGAACGCCGAGGCATTGGAGCCCTCGGCGTTCGGCATTTTGGCGGATTACGATGTCGTCATTGTGGGAGAGTTGCACGACAATCGCGCGCATCACGACAATCAGGCAGCGATTGTGTCGCGTATCGCGCCCAAGGCGCTTGTCTTCGAAATGTTGAGCCCGAGTCAGGCGGCGGGGGCTGCCGATATATCCCGAACAGACAAAGACGCTTTGGAAGCCGCGCTGAATTGGTCCGACACGTCCTGGCCTGATTTTGGGATGTACTTTCCGATCTTTGAGGCCGCGCCAGGCGCGAAGATCTATGGCGCCGCCGTTCCGTTTGAGACTGTGCGGGCATCGATTGAGAACGGAGCGGCGACCGAGTTTGCCGGGGATGCCGGTCTCTATGGGTTGTCGCAACCTCTGGTGGCCGCGGAACGTAAACGCCGGGAGGATTTGCAAAGCGAAGCCCATTGCAATGCGCTGCCAGCAGAAATGCTGCCCGGCATGGTCGAGGCGCAGCGTTTGCGGGACGCAAGTTTCGCTTTGACCACCCTGCAGGCTCTTGAGAAGACGGGCGGACCGGTTGTGGTCATCACGGGCCACGGTCACGCGCGAAAAGATTGGGGCATCCCGCGGTTCCTCAAACGCGCCGCACCCGAGGTGAAAACAGCTGCTGTGGGGCAGATTCTGCAGCCTGCCGACGCACCACCTTATGACTTCTGGATCGTCACCGGCGATTATACTCCGCAGGACGGAGACCCCTGCACCGCCTTCAAGTGATTGCCGCGGCAAACCAAACTGCTTACATGTCAAAGGGTTGATACCTAAGGATGAGACCCATGCTGTCAGGGAAGCGTATCCTGTTGATCATCGGCGGTGGAATAGCCGCCTTCAAGGCGCAGGACCTCATTCGCCGGTTGCGCGAGCGCGGGGCGGAGGTCATCCCGGTATTGACCAAAGCCGCTGAAGAATTCGTGACACCGTTGTCGGTGTCGGCGCTTGCGGCACAGAAGGTTTATCGCGATCTCTTTGATCTGACCGATGAGGCCGAGATGGGGCATATCGAGTTGTCCCGCTCCGCCGACCTGGTTGTTGTCGCACCGGCCACGGCTGATCTGATGGCCAAGATGGCGGGTGGTTTGGCGAACGATCTGGCCTCGACGCTTCTGCTGGCCACCGACAAACGCGTTCTGCTCGCACCGGCGATGAATGTGCGTATGTGGGAGCATCCTGCCACGCAGCGAAACCTTGCAACGCTGACAGCAGATGGGGTTTTGATCGTCGGCCCGGATGAGGGCGATATGGCCTGCGGTGAATATGGACCGGGGCGCATGTCGGAGCCGCTTGCAATCGTCGCCGCTGTTGAAGCCGCACTTGCCGATGGCCCGCTCAAGGGCAAACATGTGCTGGTGACGTCCGGCCCCACTCACGAACCGATTGACCCGGTGCGCTATATTGCCAACCGGTCTTCAGGCGCGCAGGGCGCGGCGATTGCCCGGGCGCTTGCCGCCCTTGGGGCCGATGTGACGTTCGTCACGGGACCGGCGGATGTGGACCCCCCCTCCGGGGTGAGCGTCATTCGCATTCAGACTGCGCAGGAGATGCTCGGGGCCGTTGAGGCCAGCCTGCCTGCTGACGGGGCGATTTTCGCAGCGGCGGTCGCCGATTGGCGTATGGCCTCGGCATCCGACAGCAAGATCAAGAAGAAGAACGGCAAAACGCCAACTCTCGAATTTGCGGAGAACCCCGATATTCTGGCCACCATCGCGCAAATGAAAGCGGGGCGGCCGCAGCTTGTCGTCGGGTTTGCGGCTGAGACGGACGATGTGATCGCAAATGCGACGGCCAAGCGAGAGCGCAAGGGGTGCGACTGGATCGTCGCCAATGATGTGAGCCCGGAGACCGGTATCATGGGCGGGGTCGAGAATGCCGTGACCGTGATTTCCAACGAGGGTGTTGAGAGCTGGCCCCGGCTCAGCAAGGATCAGGTGGCCGCCAAATTGGCGGCAAGGATCGCCGAGGCGCTGTCGTGACACTCCGGATCGGGATGCGGTTTCTGGACGGGGCGGACACAGCCCTGGGCCTGCCCGCCTATGAAACGAAGGGGGCCGCAGGGGCCGATCTGCGCGCCAACCTTCCGGCGGAGACGCGACATTCGGGGCTGGAGCTTGCCCCCGGTGCCCGTGCGCTCGTTCCGACCGGGCTTGCGCTTGCGATCCCTCAGGGCTTTGAGGTGCAAATTCGCCCGCGCTCGGGTTTGGCCCTGAAAAACGGGATCAGCTTGCCCAACACGCCCGGCACGATTGACAGCGACTATCGCGGACCGCTTGGCATCATTCTTATCAACCACGGGGCGGAGCCCTTCCATATCGCCCATGGGGATCGGATCGCGCAAATGGTGGTGGCCCCCATCGTTCAGGCGGAGTTCGAATTGCTCGACGGCCTCGACGAAACTGAACGGGGCACCGGCGGGTTTGGCTCCACCGGGCGCCGCTAATGCTTGTCGTTCTTGCCCTGGCGCTGATCCTTTGGTTTGGGGGGCGGTATCTTGGCATTTCCCGCCGCGCCCTGATCTCTGTTCAGGTGGTGCTTTTCACGGCAATCCTGTTCTTCCAGCTTACGCTGCCCGCGGGAAATCCGTTGAAAGATGCGACGGGGGGCTCGCTGACAAACTGGGTGATTTTGGCAATCGTTGTGGCGGCCTTTTTGGGGTATCGGGCCCTGCTCGGCCAATTGCGCCGCCGTCACATATCGGACCAACCGGTAGAGGCTCAGCCGCAAGGCACGTTCAAGCCGGAGGAACTCGAACGCTACGCGCGCCATATCGTGCTGCGCGAAGTCGGCGGCCCCGGACAGAAAAAGCTGAAGCGGGCCAAGGTGCTTGTGATTGGTGCCGGAGGTCTTGGTGCCCCGGCGCTGCAATATCTCGCGGCCATGGGTGTGGGCACGATTGGGGTGATCGACCATGATCAGGTCGACGGCTCGAACCTGCAGCGTCAGGTGATCCACACCGATGCGCGCATCGGAATGCCGAAAGTGTTCTCTGCCGAGCAGGCGATGAAGGCCCAGAACCCTTTCATTGAGGTGCGCCCCTATCACAGGAAATTCGACGCAGACATCGCCAGGGACCTGATTGCCGACTACGGCTTGGTGCTCGACGGCACCGACGATCCCGCCACCCGCTATCTTGTCAATGAGACCTGCGTGCGCCTCGGCAAACCGCTTGTGTCGGGCGCGATTTCTCAGTG
>JANQNZ010000256.1 GCA_028279315.1 Rhodophyticola sp.
CGGGCCGCCCGGGCGGCGTCGAAGGCCGACGCCACGGCGCCGGCATCGGTCACGTCGCAGATCTCGTATGGCAAGCCCTGGTCCTGCAACGCCTCCTCGGACCGGCCCATGATCGTCACCGCTGCGCCCGCCTCGGCAAAGCTCTGCGCAATCGCGGCGCCCACTCCGGTGCCGCCACCCGTCACCACCACATGGGCGCCTCTCACACTCATACCTTGCCCACCATCTCAGCGGCCCGATCCGCCAGGCGCCAAGCCTGGTCGCGCCCCGCCTCATAAGGTTTCGGCCAGGCCTCGTGCCGGTCGCCCAACTCGGTCGCCGCATGGAAGGTCCAATAGGGGTCCGCCAGATGCGGGCGGGCGAGGCAGACCAGATCGGCACGTCCGGCCATCAGGATCGAGTTCACATGGTCCGGCTCATAGATATTCCCAACCGCCATGGTGGCGATGCCGGCCTCATTGCGGATGCGGTCGGAGAAGGGCGTCTGGAACATGCGGCCATAGACCGGTGTTGCCTCGACCGAGGTCTGCCCGGCGGAGACGTCGATGATATCAGCGCCCGCAACCGCGAACATCTTGCCGATCTCGACGGCATCTTCGGGCGTGATCCCGTCTTTCCCCACCCAATCATTGGCGGAGATGCGGACGGACATCGGTTTGCCTTTGGGCCAGGCGGCGCGCATGGCCGCAAACACCTCCAATGGATAGCGCATCCGGTTCTCAAGACTGCCGCCATAGGCGTCCTCGCGGGTGTTCGAGACCGGCGAGATGAAAGACGAGATCAGATAACCATGGGCCGCGTGCAATTCGATCATGTCGAAGCCCGCGCGGTTGGCCATCTCGGTGGCCGCCACAAACTCCGCCGTCACCTGATCCATGTCGTCCCGCGTCATCGCCCGCGGGGTGGCGTTTTCGTCCGACCACGGAATGGCGGAGGCCGAGATCAGGTCCCAATTGCCGGAGGCCAGCGGGCGGTCCATCCCCTCCCACCCCAGATTGGTCGAGCCTTTGCGCCCCGAATGCCCGATCTGGCAGCAGATTTTTGCCTCCGTTTCGGCGTGGGTGAACTCCACCAGCCGCTTCCACGCCGCCTCATGCTCCGGCGCATAAAGCCCGGGGCAGCCCGGCGTGATCCGGCCTGTCGCGCTGACGCAGGTCATCTCGGTATAGAGCAGCCCCGCGCCGCCTTTGGCGCGCTCACCGTAATGGATCAGGTGCCAATCGGTGGGGCAGCCATCGACGGCCTTGTACTGCGCCATGGGGGAGACAACGACGCGGTTCTTCAGCGCCATATTCCGCAGCTTGAACGGCGCGAACATGGGCGCGCGGACGGGGGCGGTATCGGCAACACCGGCCTGGGTCTGAAACCACTTCTCCGCCGAGTGCAGCCAGTCGGGATCGCGCAGGCGCAGGTTTTCATGGGAAATCCGCTGCGACCGGGTCAGCAGTGAGTAATTGAACTGCACCGGGTCCATGCCGAGATAACGCTCGACCTGCTCGAACCATTCCAGGGAGTTGCGCGCCGCCGATTGCAGGCGGAGGACATCGAGCCGCCGCTCCTCCTGATAGCGCTCAAAGGCGCGTTCCATGCTGTCTTCGGTATGCAGGAACTCCGCCAGCGCAATGGCGCTGTCGAAGGCGAGCCGAGACCCCGAGCCGATGGAAAAATGCGCGGTGGCCGAGGCATCGCCCAAAAGGACAACATTCCGGTGGTGCCATTTCTCGCAAAGGACGCGCGGGAAATTCATAAACACCGCGGAGCCGCGCAGGTGATCGGCATTGGAGATCAGGTGTTGCCCGCCCAGGTGATCCGCAAAAAGCGCCTCACATTTGGCAATGATCTCTTCCTTCGACATCGCCTCAAAACCGAGCTTGTCCCAGGTGTCCTGTTGGCATTCCACGATCACCGTCGCGGTGTCGGCGTCGAACTGATAGGCATGGACCCAGACCCATCCGGCCTTGGTCTTTTCGAAGATGAAGGTGAAGGCGTCGTCGAATTTCTGATGGGTGCCAAGCCAAATGAATTTGCATTCGCGGATGTCGATCTCGGGGCGGAAATGCGCGGCCCAGGCATTGCGAACGGTGCTGTTGATGCCGTCGCAGGCCACAACCAGATCATAGGTGTCGGCATAACCCTCAACCGGCCCGATCTCGGTTTCGAATTGCAGATCGACCCCAAGCGCCCGCGCCCGGTCTTGTAGAAGAAGTAACATCTTCTTCCGCCCGATCCCGGCAAACCCGTGCCCGCCCGAGACGGTGCGATGACCGTCATGGACCACGGCGATATCGTCCCAATAAGCGAAATTCTCCCGGATCGCGGCGGCGGAGATCGGGTCATTCTCCGTCATATTCTCCAGCGCATCGTCGGACAGCACCACACCCCAGCCAAAGGTGTCATCGGGCTTGTTCCGCTCGATCACCGTGATCTCATGGCCCGGGTCGCGCAGCTTCATGGAGATCGCGAAGTAAAGGCCCGCGGGACCGCCACCAAGACAGATAATGCGCATCTGATGTGACCTCCCCTTGGCGTTCTGCGTGGACCAATGCCCACTGTCGGGCCTAGGCTAGGGCGTGGGCCGGTAAACTTCAAGTCCAAATATTTTATGCTTGAAGTAATTTGCATCGGCGGCTAGCACTAAGGGGCAGTCAGGGCGCTCACCCCCTGCCCAGACCACGGACGGAACGCGCATGGAGACACAGCCGACACGCGATTGGGACGACGCCTATGCCAATATGGCGCATATCCCAGGCTCCGCCGATCTGCCGGAGTTTTGGGCGAAGCGCGCGGCGGATTATCGGGCAAGTGGCCGTCGGATCGAGACGGATATTCTCTATGGTGACCACAAGCGGGAGCGGTTCGATCTGGTCTGGCCAGAGGGAACGCCCAAAGGCCTCGCCGTCTTTGTGCATGGCGGGTATTGGATGAAGCTCGACAAATCCTTCTGGACCGATCTGGCCGAAGGTGCGCGGGCCTCCGGCTGGGCTGTCTGCCTGCCCAGCTATGTCCTGGCGCCCGAGGCGCGGATTGCCCAGATGACGCAGCAGATCGGGCGCGCGATCACAAAGGCCGCATCCCATGTCGACGGCCCGATCCGCCTGGCCGGGCATTCGGCGGGTGGGCATTTGGTCAGCCGGATGGTCTGTGCGGACACGCCTCTGCCTGAGGCCGTCGCGAGCCGGATTGCCCACACGCTGTCGATCAGCGGGTTGCATGATCTCCGCCCGCTGATCTGGACGGAGATGAACGACACGCTTGGCCTCGACGAGGCCGAGGCCCAAGCCGAAAGCCCTGTCCTGCACCGCCCCCTACCCCAGACCCGGATCACCGCCTGGGTCGGCGGGGCTGAGCGGCCTGAATTCATCCGCCAGGCACAAATCCTAGACCAGGTCTGGTCCGGGCTGAAGGCCGAGGCCGCCTGCGTGATCGATGGCGACCACAACCATTTCACGGTGATCGAGGGCCTCTCTGACCCCAAAAGCCCGATCACCCAAGCCTTCATCGGCACGGCGGAGGATGCCCCATGACCGACCCCTATGACCCCTCCGGCGACGGCGCGAAAATGTCCTTTGCCAAGGACATGAGCTATGCCGATTACCTCGCGCTTGACCCGATCCTGGGCGCGCAGAACCGCCGGTCGAACGCCCATGACGAGATGCTGTTCATCATCCAGCATCAGACCTCGGAGCTTTGGATGCGGCTCGCCCTACATGAGCTCTCCACCGCCCGCGAAGAACTGGCGCAAGGCAACTTCCCGCCCGCTTTCAAGATGCTGACCCGGGTGGCACGGATTTTCGAGCAATTGAACAGCGCGTGGGATGTGCTCAGGACCATGACCCCAAGCGAATATACCGAGTTTCGGGCCGAGCTTGGCCAATCCTCGGGCTTCCAATCCCACCAATACCGGCTGATCGAGTTCATCCTGGGCAATCGCAACCGGGCGATGATGAAGATCCACGAACACCGGCCCGAATTGCACCATATGCTGAGCCAGGAGCTTGAGACCAAATCGCTTTACCACGTCGCGCTCGACAATCTGGCGGCTGAGCTTGGGGCACGTTTCGATCCAGAGATTTACCGGATGGATCAACCCCACGCGCCTAGCGATGCGGTGCGGGATGCCTGGGCCGTGATTTATGAGGCGCCGAAAGACTATTGGTCGCTGTATGAATTGGCCGAGAAGCTGGTGGACCTAGAGGACTATTTCCGCCGCTGGCGCTTCAACCATGTGACAACCGTGGAGCGGGTCATCGGCTTCAAACGCGGCACCGGCGGCACCTCGGGCGTGAAATATCTGCGCCGGATGCTGGAGGTGGAATTGTTTCCAGAGCTTTGGCATGTGCGGGGGCAATTGTGATGAAAGATGCGGGCCTGACGCTTCCGATCAAGGATCAGTTTGTCTTGCCGGAGGGGGTGATCTATCTCGACGGCAACTCCCTTGGTCCCTTGCCGAAATCGGTCCCGGATCGGGTGGCGGAGATGGTGGCAACCGAATGGGGCCAGCATCTGATCACTGGCTGGAATGTGGATGATTGGATGGGCCAGCCGCTCCGCGTCGGCAATATGGTGGGCCGGTTGATTGGCGCGCCTGAGGGGTCGGTCGTGATGGGCGATACGCTCTCGATCAAGGTTTACCAGGCGCTGTCCGCCGCGCTTCAGATGCGCCCCGAGCGCCGGGTGATCCTCTCCGACAACGGCAATTTCCCCACCGATCTTTACATGGCCGAAGGGCTGATCCGGCAGATCGGCGGCGGCCATGAGCTGCGCGTAGTGGCGCCCGAGGAGGTGGCAAGCGCCATCGACGGCACCGTGGCCGCGGTCATGCTGACCGAGGTCGATTACCGCACGGGCCGCAAACATGACATGAACGCGCTGACCAAGGCCGCCCATGATGCGGGCGCGGTGATGATCTGGGACCTGGCCCATAGCGCGGGGGCACTGCCCGTGGATGTGGCGGCCTCGGGCTGCGAGTTTGCCGTCGGCTGCACCTATAAATACCTCAATGGCGGCCCCGGCGCGCCCGCCTTTATCTATGTCCGCCCCGATATCACGGCGGACATCGCGCCCGCGCTTAGCGGTTGGCTTGGCCACGATGCGCCTTTTGCGTTTGAGCAAAGCTATCGCCCTGCCACCGATGTCGAGAGGATGCGCGTCGGCACCCCGCCCGTCATCCAGATGACCGCGCTGGAAGAGGCGCTGAAACTGTGGGACCAGGTCGATATGCAAGACCTGCGGGCGGCGAGCATTGCTCTGTCAGAGCTATTCATCGCCGAAGTTGAGGCCCGCTGCCCCGATCTGACCCTTGCCAGCCCGCGCGATCCGAGAGAGCGCGGCAGCCAAGTCTCCTTTGCCTCCGACCAGGGTTTCGCGGCCATGCAAGCGCTCATCGCCCGGGGTGTGATCGGCGATTTCCGGGCGCCCGACATCATGCGCTTCGGCTTCACCCCGCTTTATATCGATGAAGATGACGTGCGCCGTGCGGCGGCGATCCTGGAAAAGATCATGGCAGACCGCCTTTGGGACGATCCCGCGTATCGTAAGGCAAATCGTGTGACCTGACGCCCGCGCACCATAAATCCGGGTTGCGGCCCCCGCGCCGTCTCGGGCAAGGTCCGGCCCATGACCAAAGCTTGTATCATCTGCGTCGCCATCACCGGCTCTGTCCCCACAAAGGCCAATAACCCCGCCGTCCCGATCAGCGTCGCGGAACAGGTTGAGAGCACGCAAGCAGCGTTCGAAGCCGGCGCCAGTATCGTCCACGCCCATGTGCGGAATGACGATCAGACCCCAAGCTCGGACCCGGAGAAATTCGCCCGGCTGAAAGAAGGGTTGGAGAAGCATTGCCCCGGCATGGTGATCCAGTTTTCCACCGGCGGGCGGTCCGGTGCCGGGCAGGAACGGGGCGGGATGTTGCCGCTGAAACCGGACATGGCCTCGCTGTCGGTCGGGTCGAACAACTTCCCGACCCGGGTTTATGAGAACCCGCCCGATCTGGTGGATTGGCTGGCGGGTGAGATGTTGGCCTATGATGTGAAGCCCGAGATTGAGGCCTTCGACCTCAGCCACATCCACCAGGCCGCGAAAATGCAAGCCGATGGGCGGCTGAAAGGCCCGGCTTATGTGCAGTTTGTCTTAGGCGTCAAAAACGCGATGCCCGCGGATCGGGATGTGTTCGATTACTACGTGAAGACCGTGGCGCGGCTTCTGCCCGGCAGCGAATGGTGCGCAGCGGGGATTGGGCGGCATCAATTGGAGGTCAATGAGTGGTCCGTTGCCGCGGGTGGTCATGCGCGGACGGGGTTGGAGGATAATGTGCGGCTTGATCGGGACCGTCTGGCGCCCTCGAATGCCGCTTTGGTGGCCCGCGTGGTGGAGATCTGCGCGCGCGAGGGGCGCCCGGTGGCAACCCCGGCAGAAGCGCGGGAGATGTTGGGGTTGGCCGCGTAGACCGGGCCTTGGCCCGGGATGACAAGGCGGTCAGGCCCCCGGGCCAAGGCCCGGTCTACGGCTTGTTTCGGTCCAAGCGCTGACCTGAGCCGGGCAGGGGAAGGAGAACACCGGGTGCTCTGCTGCTAACCCGCCATCTCCCTCACGCCGCGTCGTCGGTCGGACTCAGATCGAAATTCTCACCCGGGAAGAACTTGGCCAGGCGCACATCTGCCGTCCGGGCATGACCCTCCATCCCCTCCAACCGCGAAATCCGCGCCGTCGCCACCGCCAAATCCCGGGACGCCTCCCGCGTTGCCCGCTGCCAGGTGACCATCTTCATGAATTTATGCACCGAAAGCCCGCCGGTATACCGCGCCGCGCCCGAAGTCGGCAGCACATGGTTGGGGCCTGAGGATTTGTCGCCGAAGGCCACGGTTGTCTCCTCCCCCAGGAAAAGCGAGCCATAGGCCTGCAACCGCTCCAACCACCAATCGAGATCAGCGGCCTGCACATGGAGATGCTCAGGCGCGTAGTCGTCTGAGACCTGCGCCATCTCTTCCGCCGTGTCGCAGACAATCACCTCGGCATAATCGGTCCAGGCGGCGCGGGCGTTGACGGCGTTTAACTCCGGCAGATCGTCGATCATGCCGGGGACCATCTCCATCACCCTTTCGGCCAAGCCCCGGTCGGTTGTGGCGAGCCAAACCGGTGAGTTATAGCCATGTTCGGCTTGCCCCACCAAATCTTGGGCCACCAGCACCGGATCGGCGGTTTGATCGGCCAGGACCATCAGATCGGTGGGTCCTGCAAACATGTCGATCCCGACCTGGCCGTAGAGGATACGTTTGGCTTCGGCCACATATTGGTTGCCGGGGCCGACCAGGATGTCGGCCTTGGGCAAGCCAAAGAGCCCATTGGCCATCGCCGCTACGCCTTGGACACCGCCCAGATTCAGGATCACATCCGCCCCGCACAGGTCCATCGCGAAGATGATCGCGGGTGGGATGCCGATGCCGGGCCGGGGGGGAGAACAGGCGGCGATATGGGGCACACCCGCCACTTTCGCCGTGGTGATTGTCATGATCGCGCTTGCGATATGGGCGTACCGCCCGCCCGGCACGTAACAGCCCGCGGCAGAGACTGGGATATGCTTCTGTCCGGCTCTCAAACCCGGCAGAACCTCGATATCGCAATCGGTGATCGTGGCCTTCTGTGCCTCCGCAAAGCGGCGGATATTGTCATGGGCAAAGCGGATATCGTCGCGCAGTTTGGCGGGCACCAGGGCTGCCGCTGCCGCACGGGCCTCATCGGGCAGCAGGACCTCCCCCTCCCATTTGTCGAACTCCCGGGCGAAGCGGCGCACCGCCTCTTCCCGGTCCCGTTCAATCTCGGCCAACATGGCTTCGACCGCCTCCCGCACATCCATCTGTCCGGTCTCAGGCGTGTGGGTCGCCTGTTTCAAATAGGTGATCGCCATGGGCGAGAGACCCTTTCTTGAACGCTAATGCTCTTTCATATCCTTCCGGCGGAAGGCGCCCTGGACGATCCGGTCGATGACCATGGCCACGAAGAGGATCGCGAACCCGCCCAGAAGACCCGGACCTTTGGCCGCGAATTGCAGCGCCTCCAGGATCGTCTGACCCAGACCACCACCACCGATGAGCGAGATGATCACCACCATCGACAGGCACATCAGAATGGTCTGGTTCACCCCGGTCATGATGGAAGGCCGCGCCAAGGGCAGCTCCACATCACGCAGGATTTGCCAGTTGGAGGCGCCAAAGGCGCTGGCGGCCTCCTTGATGCTTTCAGGCACGCCCCGCATCCCCAAGGCGGTCAGGCGGATCACCGGCGGCATCCCGAAGATGATTGTGGCGAGAATCCCCGGCGGGTTGCCGGTGCCGAAAAACGCGATGATTGGGATCAGATAGACAAAGGCCGGCAGCGTCTGCATCAGGTCCAAAACCGGCTCCGCAATGCGATAGGCACGTTCGGATTTGCCGAACCAGATGCCAAGCGGGATACCGATGATGACGCAGAGGACCACAGCGGCACCGACCAGCGCCACGGTCTCCATCGCAATCTCCCAGTAACCGAGGAAGGCGATATAGGCGAGGGCCGCGGCGGTGAAGATCGCCACCCGCGGACCGGCAGAGCGCCAGGCCACCACAAGGATCACCGACATGACGACGGGCCAAGGTGTCCCGATCAAGGCCAAAGAGATCGCGTCGAGCACCCGTCGGACACCGAACACAATCCCGTCGAACATGCCCGCACCACCCGCAGCAGCGGCGTCGATCACGTCTTCCAACCATCGCGCGGTGTTGCCGTAAATATCTGGGTTCGCCGGGAACTCAGTCAGCAAATCGGTGACGTCCTCCACCGTAAACCGATAGACCGTCAGCGGCGCGATTATAAACGCGAGCACAATGCCCCAGATCATGTTCCGGTTGCTCCAACCCGCTTGGACGCGGTCTGGCTCAATCCGCCATTCCTCGTATTTCTTCTCCAACGCGTTATTGGCCCAAAGCCCCTGCGCCAAGCGGATCAGGACCAAAAGGACAATTCCGACTATCAAAATCTGTGTACTTTCCGCAGCCAATTCAGCTGCTCGCTCCCTACTCAGAGCGGCGGCATTCAAGAGGTTGTTTCCAAGAGTTTCGAGACGCGTACCGTCCTCACCAGCCGCGACGGCCTCTGCGGCCTGCTGCAGCCGTTCCCTTGCCGTCTCCTCTTGCGTTGCCGCGCGGGCTAGTAGATCAGCCCCCAATTCGCCCCAAGACCCGCGCCCGATTTGGACCCAGGCGATGATCTCTAGGATCAGGAATCCCCAGAATCCACCCCAAAGCCCACGCGCGGCGGACCAGATCGGCCCCAGAAGGGCGGCGGCCAGGTTGAAGGTGAAGGTATAGGCGCTCGTGCTTTCCTGAATCTTGTGGAAGGCTTGCGTGTAATAATCCGAATTCTGCTGCGTAAACTCAGCGATCGAGGCATCAAGGGCCGCGCGATCCGCCTCAATCTCGGCGACATTTGCGGCGCGTGGGGTCACGGTTGCGTCAGTCATCACTTACCCCCTTGGATGCCGCGCAACAGCGTGGCTTTGCTGACCAGGCCAATCTCGCGGCCTGCTTCGGTGATCACAATCGGCCCATCGGTGCCAACGGAAAGGTCAATCAGCGCGTCGAGATCGCTTTCGCCATCGGCGCGCGGCGCGCCGTTCAAGGAGGCCGGATCGGCCCCGTTCAGCGGCTCCATAATCGTATGCGCCCGCACCAGCTTCAGGCGGCTGATACCTTGCACAAACTCCCGCACATATTCGTCCGCCGGTTGCGTCACGATCTCTTCCGGCGTCCCGATCTGCACAATCACCCCGTCTTTCATAATCGCAATCCGGTGGCCGATGCGGATCGCCTCGTCCAGGTCATGGGTGATGAAAAGCGTGGTTTTCTTCAGGTCCTCAACGAGCGATTTGAACTGATCCTGTAATTGCAGGCGAATGAGCGGGTCGAGCGCTGAGAACGGCTCATCCATCAACAGAATCTCAGGGTCTGAGGCGAGCGCGCGGGCAATCCCCACCCGCTGCTGCATGCCCCCTGACAATTCCCGCGGCAGGCGGTCTTCATAGCCATTCAGGTCGACCAGATCGAGCGTATGCTCACTCACCGCCCAACGGCGGGATTTCGGCACACCGCGGATTTCCAGCGGATAGGCGACATTATCTTTCACCGAGCGGTGCGGCATCAGCGCCATATGCTGGAACACCATGCCGATATGCTGCGCCCGCATCGCACGCAGCGCCTTGGCGTCCATCTTGCCCACATCTTCGCCCAGAACCTTGATCGTGCCCGCAGACGGCTCAATCAACCGGTTCACATGGCGCACAAGCGTCGATTTGCCAGAGCCCGACAGGCCCATGATGCAGAAAATCTCCCCGCGCGCGACCGAGAAGGTGGCCTCTCGCACCCCGATCACGGTGCCGAATTCTTCCAAGGCTTCGGGTTTGGTCAGGCCACGGCTTTTCGCCGCCTCGATGGTTTCCGACGCTCGATTTCCGAAGACTTTCCAGACATCGGAGAGCTCAACGACCGCTTCACTCATGGTGGTATCCCAGTCAATTGGGGAAAAAGGCCCGGGGCCGCGCCAGGTCAGGCGGCGCGGCCCCGGAGGGTTCTTTTGCTGGCCCTTAGTTGGTCAGCCAGCCCAGAACGATATCTTCGTTATCGGCAATCCACTGCGCCGCGAAATCCGCCGGGTCGACGTCATTCAGCGACAGCTCCAGACCCATGGTGGAGAGGGTCTCTGCCGGCATTTCATAGGCATCGAACATCGCGGCCACTTCCGGATAGTTCTCCTGAACCTCAGCGGCGTAGTGCAGGTGCAGCGTCGCCCCTTTCCACGCGGTAGAGGCGGTGGAGACCTCCAGCCACTGCGGATCATCCGTGGGCTGGACGATGTTCCAGGTGTCCGGATCATGCGCCGGCTCATCGAGATAGACGAGGTCATAGGCCACGAAGATGAAATGCGGCTCATAGCAGAAGCCGATCCAGGGCTCCTCAGCCTCAACCGCAGCGCCCAAAGCGCCCCAGGCGACGGTGCCGTCATATTCCTCCAGATCCATCACAGCGTCATAGCCGTAAGACCGGGCGCGAATACGCTCGATGATCGTCGAGGCCCAACCGGGCGCGCCGATCCAGACCTGCGGGGTGCCATCGCCATCGGTGTCGAAGATCGCCATCTTTTCCGGGTCGGTCAGATCTTCGATCGAGGTGATGCCATAGGTGTCCGCGGTGTATTGCGTCACACACATGCCCTGAACGGCTTGCACAGGGTTGTCGTTCATCACCACGGTCCCGCGATCCTGCACATAGGTGTCGTGCAGGTTCTGCTGGTTCGGCATCCACACCTCGGGGTGCACATGCATCGAGCCGGCATCCATCGCTTCGAAGATGATCGGGTTGGTGCCGCTTTGCAGCTCCACCTCAAGCCCGAAATTCTCTTCGATCACCTGCGCCAGGATATGGGAGGTCGCCACACCCGAGGGCCAGTTCGGCATCCCCAAGACAAGGTCTTGCGCCGAGGCGGCGGTGAAAGTGCCCATGCTGACCACCGAGGCGGCCAGCGTTGCACGCAACGTTGTTTTCAACATCTAGAAAGTTCCTTTCCCTGTTGGCCGGTTGTTTTTTGCCCAAGCGGCGCGCCCGACCGGTGCGCGTCTGCTTGGGGAGGGGGTGAGGATGGGGTCCGATCCTCGGCGGATGTGGCAAAGGCCACAATGGCCTCGACAAGCACATCCAGCGTGTCGAAGCTGTTGACCCCCGGCGCCGTGGCCTCTGGGATCAACGAAAACTCAGTACAGGCAATCATCTGAACCGGCGCGCCAAGGGCGGCCAAGTCTGACGAGGCGGCGGTCAGCGTTGCGCGGGGGCTGTCCCCGGGCCCCTCTGCCTTGATCTGCCGTATGGCCGCGAGCATCGCCGCCTCGTCCCTCGGGTAAACCGGGGTTAGTCCCGCATCGATCATCGCGGCGTCGAACAAACCCACCTTACGCACTGCGGGGGAGGCCAGAATGCCGATCTTGCCGCCCTCGCCTGCCAGCGCCTTGGCGCGCGCCACGGACAGGCTGACCACATCAAGGAAGGGGACCGTGGCCGCCGCGCGGATGTCATCCGCATAGAGATGCGCTGTGTTGCAGGGCATGGCGAGCGCGTCTGCGCCTGCGGCCTCAAGCCGTTCGGCCATTTCGCGCAAGACCGGGGCGGGGTCCGCACCTTGCCCATCGATCAACCGCGCAATGCGGGAGGGGACTTGCGGGTTCTGGTCCACGATCAGCGGCACATGGTCGGCATCGTCCCGCGCCGGCACCGCCGCCAGCACTTTCTGCATCAAAAGCACCGTCGCTTCCGGGCCCATGCCGCCCAATATGCCCACCCGGCGCATCATCCGTTATTCGGCTGCCATCTGTGTTGTGTCGCGCGCAAGCACGGTGTCATAGGCAAAGAGCCCCGCCGCGCCGCCGGTATGCAGGAACACCACACGCTCGCCCTTCTTGAACTTGCCTTTGCGGCAGTAATCGATCAACCCCGCCGCACCTTTGCCGGAATAGACCGGATCAAGCAGAATGCCTTCAAGCTCGGCAAACATGCGGATCGCTTCAATCGTATCCTCCCGCGGCAGGCCATAACCTTCGCCCACGTAATTTGTGTCGGCGCGCACATCCTGGCGCGCGACCACACCCGGGCAGCCAATCTTCTCAGCGGTTTTCACGGCAAGGTCATAGACCATTTGCTCTTGCTTCTCCTGCGGCGCGCGTGTGCCGAACCCCAAAAGTGGGATATTCGCATTTAACGCCTTCAACCCCACAACGAGCCCAGCCTGGGTGCCGGACGAGCCTGTGGCATGGACCAGATGATCAACCACAAGCCCGCGTTCATTCACCTGGTTCAACAATTCCATCGCGCAGTTAGCGTAGCCAAGCGCGCCGGTGGCGTTAGAGCCACCTCCAGGAATGACATAGACCACATTGCCATTTTTTCGTGCAGCCTCAGCCGCTTTTTCCATCTCACCAGGCATATCGTGGCCGCCCGGGAACTTCTCGGTTGTGGCGCCGTGAAGATGATCCAGCAGCACATTGCCATTGTCGTTGTAATTATGATCCTGATAGCCGGTGCGATCTTCCAGAAGCACATGGCATTTCATGCCAAGCTTCGATGCAAAGGCCGCGGTTTGGCGGGCGTGGTTCGATTGGGTCGCGCCTTGGGTCATGACCATATCGGCGCCCATCGCCTCGGCCTCGGCCATCAGGAATTCCAGTTTCCGGGTCTTGTTACCGCCGGTGGAAAGCCCCGTGCAATCATCCCGCTTGATCCAAATCTCTGGCCCGCCAAGCTCTTTTGTCAACCGGTCGAGCCGTTCCAGCGGCGTTGGCAGATGCGCGAGGAAAATCCGCGGAAAGCGAGCAAGATGCATGAGTCAACCACCCCTGGCCAGAAATTGCATGAACTCTAGTGTTGCACCCCGCGATTTCTGAAATCAAATGCGAAAATCGCGCGTTAACATGCAAGTTCTGCATGATATAAGCAGGTCATGCGACTCGAGTGGTTGGAAGATATCCTGGCTGTGGCTGAGACTGGATCGCTGTCGGAGGCGGCGGAGCGGCGCAACCTGACGCAATCGGCCTTTTCGCGCCGGATTCAGAATATCGAGGATCATGTGGGTGTGTCGCTTTTCGACCGCTCGCGGAAACCCGTTCAATTGCGCCCCACCACCGCGGACCAGCGCGATCAGATTGCCAGATTGGCCGGTGAGCTCAGGCAATTAACAAGTGACCTGCGCCGGGGTGACCGGGCCAGCGGCAACCGGGTGGTGATCGGGAGCCAGCACGCGCTCACCACCTCGCTCACCCCTGATCTCATGCGCCAGATCGGGGCCCGCGCGCCTGAGGCGTATGTCCGCCTCCGCTCGGCCAATCTGGATGAGTGTTTCGCCATGGTGCTCTCACGCCAGGCGGATATCGCGCTGGTCTATCAGGTTCCGGGGGAGGCGCATCCCATCGACGCGGAGTTCATCGAGAGCCTGTCCTTAGGCGAAGACCGCCTGATCCCGGTCTTCCCGCGGTCGGAAGCCGAAGCCTTGAACGCCCGGTTCCAAGCGGGCGAATTGCCCTTCATCGCCTATCCCGGAGAGGTCTTTCTGGGAAAGGTCATGGACCAGGTGATCCTGCCGCGTATCCGGGTGATGGCCCGTGCGGTGCCAAAGGCGGAAACCGCCCTGACGCTTGCGGCGATGGAACTGTCGGCGGGGGGGATCGGGGTGGCCTGGGCCCCGCAATCCCTTGCCGGACCACAAATCGCGGCGGGGCGGTTCTCTGATCTCTCAAGCAGCCTGGCCGCTTGCCCCCTCGACGTCGTGGCCGTGCGCATCTCGGGCCGCCAAGGCCCGACAGAGGGCGCGGTGTGGGATCAGCTTGCTGCCCTCGATATCCACGCCCGCTGAGGCAAAGCGCGACCTCGCTCCTTTACGCCTGCACTGCACCACCGGCGCGGAAATCCAGCCGCCAAACTGGGCCTCCGCTGTCTAAACCTGACAAAAATCAACACATTGCCGACCGAAACCGTCATCAACCGGTCACAATTCGGTCCAGGACACACGTTACCTCATAACAAGAGAAGCCGGTCGCAGGATGCAGAAAGATATCCAATCCGACCGCCCGAGGTGGTGGAGCAACCAAGATGGCCGTCTTAGACAACGCGATCTGGCTGACCGGGCCAGGCGGCACAGCCGCAAGCGGCAATACGACCATATCGGAAGCTGGCAACAGCACGACGGTCAACGCCACCTTCACCGCAAATGCATGGGATGCCTCCCAAGGCGGCAACAACATCTCGGAGTTCGGCGCCTTTGGCGTGAGCTCGCCCATCACGGCGAGCTATGATTTCTCTGTCCCCGTTGAAAACCTGAGTTTCGATTTCAACCACGTCAATGATGACGGCGGGTCGACCTTTGACGATCAATGGACGATCTACGCCTATGACGACACTGGGTCGCTGATCGACGCGGCGACAGTCATCGCAAGCCTAAGCGGCGTCCAAGACGAGACCATCATCACCAACCCCGACGGCTCCGTCACCATTGAGGCGACAGGGACCATCGCGAACGATATCAGCGTCAATCTCGCCGGTCCGATCTCACAGCTCGATTTAACCCTTGAGCCTGGTCCAAACGGGTCCAGCACCGGCGGATCGGGCATCAGTGATCTGAGTTTTGATATTCCGGCCACCGATACCGATGGCGACGGGATCACGGACAATCTTGACCTCGACGATGACGGCGATGGCATTCTCGATACCGAGGAAGGCCAAGTCGAGGTCACCCCCAGTACGATCACCATCGAATTCGACGCCGATCAGTTCACCGAGATCGACAACACAAGGTGGGAGTTGCGCGACCCCGATGGCAACCTGATCGCGAGCGATTCCACGATTTCCGACAATTTGGTCGAAATCACAAATGTCAGCGTCGCGGGACTTGGGGATTACACATTCACAATCTTCGACGATTTCGGCGATGGCCTGGCTGGGGGCAATCCAGCGGGGTATACCATCTCGATCGACGGTACGGTTGTGGTGGATTCCGGTCCCAACCCGAATTTCGGGACCACCGTGACGGAAACCTTCACGGTCGACACAGTGCTGACCTCCACGGACAGCGACGGCGATGGGATTGCCGATCACCTTGACCTGGACAGCGACAATGACGGCATCACCGACAATGTCGAGGCGCAGACCACCGCGGGATATGTCGCACCCACAGGCACCGATAGCGATGGCGACGGGCTGGACGACGCCTATGAACCGGGGGGTCTGACCCCGGTCGATACCGATGGCGATGGCACGGCAGATTACCTCGACACCGACTCCGACAATGATGGGGTCAGCGACACGGATGAGGCCGGCCATGGCGTCAGCCAGGCGGTGATCGACGCCTCTGCCGACAGCGATGGCGACGGGATCAAGGATGTTGTCGATGATGTTGTCGGGCATGATGTCAACGACGCCGATATCGATGGGTCAGGGAACTTCACCCTTGCCGATAGCGATGGCGACACGGCGCCCGATGGCAGCGGCGCGACACCGCTTACCAATGATCTGGATTACCGCGACATCCCCTGCTTCACCGAGGGGACCTTGATCCGGACGCCCTCTGGTGATCGGCCAATCGAGACGCTTAACGCAGGTGATCTTGTGGTGACCCGCGATAATGGGCTGCAACCGATCCGTTGGGTGGGCCGCCGCAGGGTTCTTGGGCGCGGACGATTTGCCCCAATTCAGGTGTTGGGCGTCAACCCCTCCCAAAACCAGACGCCAATCCTTGTCTCGCCGCAACATCGGGTGCTGGTCACCGGCGCCCAAGCGCAGCTCTATTTCGGCGCGTCAGAGGTGCTTGTGCCCGCGAAGCATTTGGTTGACGGCATCCGAGCCTGGCACGCGCCGTGCGCCGAGGTCACCTATATCCATCTGATGTTTGATCACCACGAAATCCTCTATTCGAACGGCCAGCCATCCGAGAGCTTCTTTGCGGGCGATATCGGGCTGAACGCGGTCCTGGAGCCGGCGCGGGAACAGCTTCTGGCGATTTTCCCCAGGTTGCGCGTGGCCAGAGATGTCCACCCCCAGGCCGCGCGTTATTGCGTCAACCGGCGGGAGGCGACGCTTCTGACCGGCGGGCGCGCTCCGGGCGCTGACATGGACCACCTGCTGGCCGTCTGACCCGCTGCGCATCTGAGCGCGACCTCATGTCCGTCAAGCCGGTGCCAATCGACCGCCGCGCCGGGCATTCATCAGGATCACCATCATGATCGTGATGTTCATCACATTCCAGGCGATCCCGTTCACAAACGCCATCTGGTAGCTGCCGGTCAGGTCATAGATCCAGCCAGACACCCAGCCGCCCAGGGCCATGCCAAAGATCGTCGCCATGATCACGACGCCCACGCGCTGCCCGGCCTCCCGCGCGGGCATGTATTCCCGCACAATCACCGCATAGCTTGGCACGATGCCCCCTTGGGACAGGCCGAAGATCAGGCTGACGATGTAAAGCGAGACCAACCCGTCGAAAGGCAGGAATAGAAAGAGCGCGATACATTGCAGGACTGAGCCGATCAGAAGCGTCATCACGCCCCCCAACCAATCGGCGATCAGGCCGGAGACCAGTCGCGAGACGACACCGCCCAGAAGCATCAGCGACAACATCTCGGCCCCCACCGCCGGACCGAAGCCCAGATCGACGCAAAGCGCCACGATATGAACCTGCGGCATCGCCATCGCCATGCAGCAGCCAATCCCGGCAAGCGCCAGGAGGAATTGGAGTTGGCGCGGCGTGAAATCGACTTGGCCAACTCGCGCATGACCTTGCACCGCCTCCGCTGAGGCCGCGCTGGCGGGTGGTGCTGGGCGCAGCATCCAAGCAAGCGGCAGCATCACCAGAAGCGTCACCGCGGCCAAAAGCAGATAGGCCATGCGCCAGCCGTCGCTCTCCAGAACACCGGTCAAAAGGAAGGGCCAGATCGCGCCCGACAGGTAGTTACCGCTGGCCGCCACCGCGACCGCAAGGCCCCGGCGGCGTTGAAACCAATGGGAGATATCGGCGATGAGTGGGCCGAAGCTCGTGGCCGAGGCGAACCCCACCGCAAGCTGGACCAGGGACAAGAGCAGAACCGAACCGGAAATCGACGCCAGGGCGAAGGTTAGCGCCAAGACCAAGGCGGCGCCGGTCAAGCACCGGAAAATGCCATAGCGGTCGACCCACCGCCCGATCACCAGATTGCCTAAGGCGAACCCGACCATGGTCATCGCGTAAGGCAAAGACGCGGCGGAGCGGTCGACCCTGAACTCCGCCTGGATCGCGGGCAGGATCACAATGATCGCCCACATGCCCACATTGCCCACCGTGGCAATGGCCAGGGAGATGGCAAGCCGTGTCCAGGATTGGCGGCTGTCGGTTTGCGGCTCGTGGGAGGTCATGCGGGGGCGAAGCTAGAGCCCGGGCGCGGCCTTGTCCATCATGCGAGAGATGTCCCCCGGGGTGGGGGTCAATGCGGTCCGCTGGCTAGGTCCGGCGAATAGAATGTGTGCTGCGCCCTGCCCCGGTTTTTTGAGGCATAAAGCGCAAGATCCGCGTCGCTCAACACCTGATCGACGGTTGGTTTTTCATATTGAGATGAAAGGGTTGTGCCGATGCTTGCGGAGATGCGGCAAGGCTGCCCTTCAAACATGGTCGGCTCTTCCAGCCGCGCGATCAGGCGTTTCGCGATACGGTCTAGGAGCTTTGGATCGTCGCACCCCCGGAACAGAAGCACAAATTCATCACCGCCCACGCGGGCCACGATATCGGTCCGGCGGACTTCCGATTTTAAGACATCGGCGACATGGGAGAGGACATGATCCCCCGCGGCATGGCCCAGCGTGTCATTGACCTGCTTGAAGAAATCCAAATCGAGATGCATCAGCCCAAACCGCGCATGGGGGTCAATAACGGTCCGCCTGAGTGCAGTATCCATCGCGCGCCGATTGGCGAGCCCCGTCAGCGTGTCGGTCAAAGCCTGCTCTTCCGCCACCAAGCGCGCGGCGTGCAGACGCTCCGTCAATTGCTTCGATTCATGAGAGGTCGCGGCAATCGCCTCCCGCAGATAGAGGAGGTCGACCGTGTGATCGCAGGGCGAAAAATCATTCATCGTCAGACCCCAGCGGTCCACGGCATCGGCAAAGGACACACCAAGAGAGAGGTTCATGAAAGCGCCGACGCCTGCGGGCAGCGACACAACCATGGCTCGGAGCGGCAGATCGGGCGCCGTTTTCAGGCTGACGGTCAGGCGCCGGCCTTGCAGCGCCATCAGATCGGGCAGAGAGGAGACAAGCCGGGGTTTCTCCAGCGTCATGAGGTCGAAGAGCGACCGCCCGGTCAGCTCCTCCTCCCCCACCATCTTTCGGAAGGTGGGGCCCGCGCGCACGATATGCGCCCCGGGGCTCAGCCAAACATAAAGCGGCATCAACCGATCCAGCGCCATTCCCGACAGGCCAATAACCCGGCCCAGCACCATGTCGTCATTCACGCTCATGCCTGGGGTGCCCTCAAATCGAAACTGCGGCCTTCAGTGAACTGGGATTGCAGCAACTCGATCCGCAGCACCTCTGCCCCATCGGTTGGCGGTTCCGGCTCCAACAGGACCAAAGCGCCATAATCATCGGCCATGCCCCTCAGCGCACCCAACATCACCGATCCGATCCCGGGCAGGCCCCATCGGACATCCAGCAGGAATTGCCCAGGCCGGTCGACCCGTAAGGCAAACTCCGGCATTTCGAGGTCGGGCAGGGCCATCCGCGCCCGGCCCGGCAGTTCTTCCAAAGACTGCAGGAAATCCAGAAAATTCACCCCGCCGAAGCGGAGGAGACGCCGGATCGGCTCCTGCGCGGGGTTGGAGACAAGCCAGGTCCCCAAATCCTCCAAAAGCGAGGCCGCATCGCGATGCATCACGTTGCAAGCTGCATCCAAGGTCAGCGTGGTGAGGGCGTCATCGTAATGCAGCATGGACTCGAACTCATCGAACGGCAGCGCGGCCTGGTCGCGCACCGCGGCCCAGACATCTGGGCCATAGGTCTCCTTCAAGAACTCTTGAAGCGCCCGATTGACGAGACCGTGCATTACCGTCTCTCCCGCTCTACTCGCGCGGATGTTCTAGCCCGGGAGGAGTAAAGAAACAGTTCGCCGAAGCCCTTGCGATCAAAGGGATTTGAGTGGTGTTTTAGAGAACCGCCGGCGCGCCGAATACAGGTCGTTCTAAGCACCCCGGCCCGGAATCAAGCCCAAGGCGCCGGGCATCGACAGGCCGCCCGGGCGGTCTGGCGATTTGGCTGAGCCTGGGTGCTGAGATCGGAACGAGGCCGGATTTGGCACGGATAAAGCGCAATTGCTCAGCCGTCGGATCGCCAGCCCTCGGCCTATCGACCCCCGGCTTCTGTTGGTGCTCAATGCGGTGCGGATTTGGCCGGGGAGCTTTGGATCACCCCGATGACGCCCTAAAAGTCCGTCGGCGCGCCGCCTTCCTCTTTGCGTTTGGCAACAAAGGCTTGCAGCTCTTCCCGGATATCCTCGTCCATATGGGGTGCCTCGAAGCTGGCGATGATCTCTTTATAGATCCGATGCGCCCGCTCCGCCGTCCACACGCCGCCGTCCAGCTGCCAACCCTCGAAATTCCGCCAATCCGACAGAAACGGCTGATAAAACGCAGTCTGATAGCGTTCCTGGGTGTGGGCGCAGCCAAAATAATGCCCGCCCGCGCCCACCTCCCGGATCGCCTCCAGCCCGATCTCATCACCGCCCGTGGCCCAAAGCGCAGGCTCGAAATACCGTTGAATTTGCTGCAAAACTTCGCAATCCATCACGAATTTCTCCGGGCTCGCAATCAGCCCGCCCTCCAGCCAACCGGCGGCGTGATAGACCATATTGGTGCCCGATTGCACGGCGGCCCAGAGGCTTTGAGAGGTCTCCCACATCGCCTGCCCATCGGGCACATTGGCGGCACACACGCCTGAGGACCGCATCGGCAGCTTGTAGAACCGCGCCATCTGCCCGGTCATCTGGGTCGCGCGCATATATTCCGGCGTCCCAAAGGCCGGCGCGCCGGATTTCATATCTACATTCGAGGTGAAGGTGCCAATCGCCACCGGGCAGCCTGGGTTGATATATTGCAGAAGGGCAATGGCGGCCAGCCCCTCGGCCAGGGACAGAGCCACAGCGCCCGACATGGTCACCGGCGCCATGGCGCCTGCCAGCGTGAAGGGTGTGACCACGGTCGGCTGGCCTCGGCGGGCCAGGCGCATGGCCCCGTCTAGCATCGGGAAATCGTGCTTCAGGGGCGAGACCGAGTTGATATTGGTGTACATCCGCGGGGTTGCGTCGAACTCTTCATGGCTCAGACGGCCCGCGATCCGCACCATCTCCATCACATCTTCGACCCGCTCGGCGCCCAGCGAATAGGCATGCGCCACCTTGTCGGTCAGGGTCAGCTTCTCGTAAAGGCAGTCCAGATGCCGGACGGACGGGTGCACATCAATCGGCTCAGGCGCATAGCCGCCCGCAAAATGGATGCAGTTAAAGTACTGGGTTAGCTTCAGAAATTCCTTATAGGTCTCGAAATCGCCGGAGCGTTTGCCGCGCTCCAGATCCCAAGCATTGGGGGGCGAAGAGACATTGCCGAAGGTCAGAACGTTCTCGCCGACGATCAGGTGTCGGTCGGGATTGCGCGGGGTTAGCGTGAAGCTGTCGGGCGCATGGCCCACCATTTCCATGACGAAATCGGCATCCATGAACACCGTTTCGTCGACGACTTTGCAGCCTGCCTCGGCCAGGATGCCCCGCGCCTCTTCGTTCAGGAACTCGATCCCAATATCCGAGAGGATCTCCATCGCGCCGTTATGGATCGCCTGAACACCGGCCTCGTCTAAGGGTTCGGTCGGTTTGTCGGTATTGCGGATCAGGCGCCAGGGCGTTTGGTCAATCGCCGCCGATCCGGCGCGATCGGCATGGCCTTTGCGGCCACCGGCGCGGCGGCGGCGGCTTTGGGGTTGGGCGGTCATGGGCGCGTCTCTTCTCCTGATCCCTTTGGGGGTCCAGACTGCCCATAGCCGCAGGCCGGACGGTTTTCAGATAGCGACGGATCAGGTCGGTTTTGGGCGCTGATCAGCCAAGATCGGATGGGCCGTGGTCTCAAGCCAGGCGGGCAGATGGCCGATATCAGGCAGGACAACATCGGCGAGGTCTTGTAGCTCGGCGGCCACCGCAAGCCCGGTCAGCACGCCAACCGTCGCCATGCCTGCCGCACGGCCCGCGATCAGGTCATGGCGACTGTCGCCGACCATCACCACGGTCTCAGGCGCCAGATTAAGCACGGCGGCGAAGCCCAGGCACATGCCGGGATCGGGCTTTGGGCCAAAACCGCTATCGGCGCCGGCGATGAACTCGAAACAGTCGGTGATCCGCGCGGCAGCCAGATGTGCGCGCGCCGGGGCTTCGGCATCGTTTGTCGCCACCCCAAGCCGGAAGCCCCGGGCGCGAAGCCCTTGCAGAAAAGGGCGCAGCGGCACCGCTTCGACCATCTCGGTCTCAACCGCACGCGCCATCAACCAGTTGGCCAGTGTCGCCTGATCGCTGGCGTCTGCATCAGGCAGAAGGGCCGCGGCCGTCTCATCCAACGTGCCCGCGATCGCGACGCTGCCCGGCAAAAACCGCCCCCTTTCCATATCGAAATCGATCCGGGCCGCCAGATGCGCCACGCGCGCATGATCACCGCCCCCAAGCTCGGTCAGCGCGGCCGCCGCCCAGCCATTCCAACTGGCCTCAAAGTCGAACAAGGTCCCGTCCTTGTCGAACAAAACGCCTTGAAACATGCGCCCCCTGCTCTCCCCTGCCCCTTGGTCCGAAAAGTCTCACCCTTTCGTGAACCGCTTGACCACGCCCGCCTCTCCGCCGCATTGTGGGCCATGGACGGTACAAAGCCCCGCTTCGGGCTGCATGAAAGCATCAGTTTCCAGATCTCGCAAACCGCACGTCTCATTGAGCGGCGGGTTGAGGAGGGTTTGCGTGAATTTGGCCTCACGCGGGTGGGGTGGTGTATCCTTGTCGCCGTGGGCGAGGACGGGCTGAAGAACCCGTCGGAGATCGCGAGTTTCGTGGGCATCGACCGCACTGCGACCTCCCGCGCTTTGCGGCAGTTGGAGGATGAGGGGCTGATCGCGCGCAGTATCGGGCGCGAGGATCGGCGGACAACCGAGGTGGTTCTGACCAAAGAGGGCCGCGCGCGGATGATGGCTGCGATGCCGATCTGCTCGGAGAATATCGAGCATTTCCACGCCAAGCTGAGCGAAGGCGACCGGCTTCAGCTGAACCGGCTCCTGTCCAGTCTGCGCAAGGGCGAGGCCGGCGTCATTTAAGTCCAATTCGGGAGGTCGCCGCCGGGCAAGGCCTGACGAGCCTGGGAAAGCGCCTCATAAGGGATTGATTGGGCGTCCGCGCAGGCGATGACCCAGGCATCATCCATCAAAATGAAGTCCAAAACCGCGCCTAAGAAGGCCGGATCGGTGGCTTGCGCCTTCACCGCGGCGGCATCGGCGCCGGTGGCGCCCAAAAACACGCCAAAAAGCTCATCATCGGCGGCCAGCCAAGCCAGCGCTGTAAGGGCCACATGTTCGGCGGAATCTTGCTGCATGACTCAGAGTTGACCTGAACGTTAAAGAGTTTGTTAACTTTTGACACTCATAGCAGGGGACAAGCTCAAGACGGACTTATCGGAGCTGTAATTATGACAGGGCGTATCCTGGTCGTCGATGACGTCGCGACCAACCGTATTGTGATGAAAGTAAAGCTGTCAGCAGCCTGCTACGAGGTCGCGCAAGCCGACTGCGGGGCGGAAGCCTTACGTATGGCGAAAGAGGACCCGCCGGATCTGATCCTGCTGGATGTCTTGATGCCGGATATGAGTGGCGTGACGGTCTGTGAGAAGCTGAAGGCCGATCCGCGGACGGCGGATATTCCGGTGATCCTGGTCACCGCGATGGCCGATAAGGACAGCAAGATGCGGGGCCTGGAGAAAGGCGCTGATGATTTCCTGACCAAGCCTGTGGATGAGGTGGCGCTTCTGGCCCGCGTCCGCTCCCTCCTCCGGGCGCGCGATACGCAGAGGGAGCTTCTGCTGCGCGAAGAGACCTGGGCCGAACTGGGCTTTGCCGAAGGCGGAAAGCCGGAGTTTGAAGGCCCCGGGAATATCGCGCTTGTCGCACCGGATAAGGCCGCGGCGGTGGTCTGGAAACGAGCGCTCGACGGCAAGCGGATTGGCCAGGTTCAGGTCCTGGCGCGGGAAGATGCGCTGGCGGAATCCGACAACGGCAGCGCGCCGGATGTCTATGTGATCTCGGCCGATCTGGCCGGTCGAAATGACGGGCTACGGCTTCTCTCGGATTTGCGCTCCCGGCCTGTGACACGCCATGCGGCGACGATGATGGTCCTGCCGTCCGGTGACAGTGAACGCGCGGCCATCGCGCTTGATCTGGGGGCAGGCGACATCCTTTATGAGCCGCTCGACACCGATGAACTGGCCGTTCGCATCCGGACCCAATTGCGCCGTAAGCGGCAATCGGACCGTCTGCGCTCATCGATGCAAGCCGGGCTGGAATTGGCGGTCACCGACAGCCTGACCGGCCTCCATAACCGGCGTTATGCGCTGCACCATCTCGACCGGATGCTGGCCCATAGCGAGCGCGGCGTGACGGTGATGATGCTGGACTTGGATTTCTTCAAGGATGTGAACGACCGGCACGGCCATGCCGCGGGTGATTCCGTCTTGGCCATTGTTGCCAAACGGCTCCGCGCGCAGATGCGTCCGAGCGACCTTCTAGCCCGGATCGGCGGCGAGGAGTTCTTGGTGGCGATCCCCGAAGGTGATGAGACCCAAGCCCGCGCGATGGCCCAACGGTTGCGCCGCGCAATTGGGGACACCCCAGTCACGATCCCCGACACGCTTGACCCGGTCTCAGTCACCCTCTCGATCGGGATTGCGCTGTCCGGCGGGCGTGGCGACGGCGCCAATGATGTGCTGGGCCGGGCGGACCGGGCGCTTTATGGGTCGAAATCGGAAGGTCGGAACACGGTAACCTTGGCGGAGACGCCATCGGCGGCCTGAGGGCGGGAACTGCGCAGAATGGCGAGAGGTTGCGACGGCGCTGTCACGCCAGTCTCAACATGAGGGCGAGGCTGGCTCGCCAGGGCCTCCGCAGCCTTGGATTGCAGCAATACAGCTGGCCCAACCAGCAATTCCCAAAGGACGGACGCAAGCCGGGCATCGACAGGCCGAGGGCTGGCGATCCAACGGCTGAGCGACAGCGCTTTATGGCAGCCAAGCCCCTCCTCGCTCCGATCTCAGCACCCAGACTCAACCCAATCGCCAGACCGCCCGGGCGGCCCCTCTCGGCAGATTTTCTTCGAAAATCGCCTGCCGGGCAGCGCCGTCGATGCCCGGCGCCTTCGGCTTGATTCCGGGCGGGGTGCTTAGAACGACTGGGGCGAAGCAGACGAACAAGGGCGCCACGTTGGTTCCACCCAAGGTCACCGCACCCTACCCCCGAGACCCGCCACGCTCACCACCTCGGCCATGCCGCAACCGGCGCTCCAGCCGGTCGGCAAGCTCACCCCGGGCCTCAGGCGCCATCATCTCCAGGTGATCCAGCAGCACCTCGTGGCCATGGCTTTGCACCGCCTCGATCTGAACGCGGGATTGCGCGAGGGCTGCCGCTGCGGCCTCCCGATCGAAGGGCGCCGCGCGCAGTGCCTCGGCGAAATCACCCATTGCGCCGCCCAGACCACGCATGACGGGCTGGAACGTGCGCTCCTCAGCGCGGAGGCGGTCGCGCAACGCGTCCCGATCCTCGCGGTCGAGCACAAAGACCATGGGGCCAAGGCCAAGCGTCCTCAGTGTCATCGGCCCACCATTTCCGGGTGAGCCGCCGATCTTGCCCCAAACAGCGCCCGCAACCACCCCGACAATGAGGAGGTTCAGGGCCAAAGAGAGGCCAAGGGCAATCTTCACACCCCGGCCCGTCTTCCGCGGCGCTGCTTGGGTCTGGTTCT
>JANQNZ010000258.1 GCA_028279315.1 Rhodophyticola sp.
AGGGCCGCATTCGTGGTGAAGCGAAGGGTGGGTCTGACCTGAACTTCGGCTCCTACGGCCTGAAGGCGCTTCAGCCTGAACGCGTGACCGCGCGCCAGATCGAAGCCGCCCGCCGCGCCATGACGCGCCATATGAAACGTCAGGGCCGGGTCTGGATTCGGATCTTCCCCGATGTGCCGGTGACCTCCAAACCGACCGAGGTTCGGATGGGTAAAGGCAAAGGCTCGGTCGATTATTGGGCCTGCAAGGTCAAGCCTGGCCGGATCATGTTTGAGATCGACGGCGTGTCTGAGCCCGTCGCGCGCGAGGCCCTGCGCCTGGCCGCGATGAAGCTGCCGGTGAAGACACGGACCGTGGTTCGGGAAGATTGGTAAGGTCGAAACCGCGCAAGCGGTTTCTGGCCCGTGGGGTATAGGCGATTTCGAGAGAAATCGTCCGGGCCCCACCCCGGTTGAGATTTGAGAGGCCCCGGTTCACGCCGGGGCTTTTCGTTTGCCATCTCAGTTCGCAGTCCTCGCAAGGGTATCCAGATATACAACCGTGCCAAGCGTGACCGATCTGGCGCAGCTGGACAGCGTCACCCTCACCTGACGATCCGTGGGGCGGGACTTGTCCCCCCGCCCGCCCCGCCGACATTGCCGGTTGCGGCGGGACAAGTCCCGCTCTACGAAAAGCCATGCCAAATATCCGCTCTCTCTTTGCCACCCGCCTTTACCACGCCCAACTCTCCGAGCTTGGGCCGAAGATCGACCAGGGCGAACTCGAAGCCTCTTGCTTCTCCATCGCCGAGGACGATGAGGCGGGGCAGGACTGGTCCGAGAAGAACGGCTATCCCGGCTATACGTCCTATGCCTCGCTCACTGATTTGCCCTGGCGGTTTCCGATCTTCGCCACGTTGGTGGAGGCGCTCGATGCCCATGTGGCCGCTTTTGCCGAGGACCTGGAGTTTGATCTCGAAGGCCGGGCGCTGACCCTGGAGGATATCTGGATCAACATCCTGCCTGAGGGCGGCATCCATACCTCTCACATCCATCCCCATTCGGTGATCTCCGGCACCACTTATGTGGTGGTTCCGCCAGGTGCGCAGTCGATCAAACTGGAAGACCCGCGCCACGCGATGATGATGGCCGCGCCCGCGCGGAAGCCCGATGCGCGGGAGGAGTTGCGGGCCTTTGTCTATCCGGGCCCGAAGGCAGGCGCTGTGCTGATGTGGGAAAGCTGGCTGCGGCATGAGGTGCCGATGAATATGGATGAAGAGGATCGGGTCAGCGTGAGTTTCAATTACGCTTGGGGGTGATTGACTGGCATGGCTCCGAGCGGGAACGGCAGTCGCGGCGCGATCCACGCGAGTGTTTAAAATCGGAGCGCCGACCAGAGCGGCGTCGCCTAGAGCACCACAGGAGCCGGGCATCGACAGGCCGGGGACTGGCGATCCAACAGTCGAGCGGTGCGCTTTATCCCGGCCAAATCCGGCCTCGCTCAGATCGGCGTACCAAGCCCAACCAGATCGCCAGGCCGCGGGACGGCCTGGCGATGCCCGGCGGCTTCGCCGCATTATTCGGGCGAGGAACGTAGAACTGCGGTGGTTCGGCGGGGGCGGGACCGCAAACCAAAAAAGGCGCCGCCCGACATCGTCAGGCGGCGCCTTGTCCCATCTAAACCCGATCTCCTATTGCGACCCCTGGGCCGCGCGAAGGATCGGGTAGAACTGCGTGAAGACAAAATCGTCCTGCGCATTTGCCTCATGACAGGCGTTGCAGCTTTCCTGCGGGAAGGCCACTGCGGTCTCTGCATAGGGCTCCGGCTGGTGGCCGAAAGAGAAATAGGCCCAGCCCCCGGGCATATCGCCAAAGCGCTCGTTGTCTTTCACGGTCAGTTCCAGGCCTGCAAATTCGCCCTGCTGATACCCAACGCCGGAGACCTCGAAAGAGGCGCCCGTCTCGGGATCATTGTCGTTTTCATAGACCAAGGTCAGTTCTTTCACGATCTGGGTGCCTTCCGGGAAGGTTCCATTGGCCTCCCAATAGGCGAAGGCGGAGGGCTCGACATAGACATTGTGGTATTCCGGGAACGGCGCCGCCCCGCCATTCAGGGCATTGGGCGTCAACGGCGCGCCGACAAAGACCCATTGGCGATAGCCTTCGGGAATGTTGACGCTGCCATCATCGTTGAAGGAGGCCCGGTTGATGTCCCCGTGCCCGTCCGCTTGGACAAAGGCGGCGGCGGTGACGACCGCGACGGCGGAGATTGTGAGAAGGATTGTGGCTTTTTTCACGGCTAAAACCCCTTACTGAACATGTGCACGAGTTTTGAGCATACCACCGGCGGGGCGCCGCGATAGGGCTTGGGCGATCACGATTTCCGGATGGGGGCCAAGCAACTGGTTAGCCCGAAGTCCTTTTTTGCTTGATGATCTTGGGCATCCGCTCGTTCTGGGCCCTCACATTCTGTTAGCGCATCAGAATCAGCGTGACCCATTCAAACCGTGGCGCTTTCGTAACTACTGAAACGGCTACTAGCAACCAGCGCGCGGGCCGCGGCTAAGAAAGATAGCTACTAAGGGTCAAGAGAAGAGCACTGCCGGCAACAAATATCATGAACCATTGTAACTCGACGAAAGACCTTTGGTACTCGAGTGTTTCGCCGGGTTCAAGCGTCTTCCGCTCCCGATAAAGACGGACGGAGAAGCGAATGTGGTCTATGAGACGCGCAGGCCAAAGAAACGTGAACCAGGCCGCGATCAGTGCGAACACGGCCAAAAGGGTGGAGATGTGGAGAGCGTAGTAGAAAGGCCTGTAATGCAGCGGCTCCGAAGCCACGGACTTTATACCCGAGACCCAAGTCTCCTTGCTTTCATGAATCTTCTTTCGCACTTCTTCGCCGTGTCTGTGTGTCAAAATCTCAGTAAACATTGCAGACGTAAGGAGAAGCCCGATCACCGTGTAGTCGACGATCAGCGGATGAACGTGAAATGGGATCACGACGTCCAGCACCATCCTATAGCGCTCTAGGACATTTTCCGCGAAGCTTCCCCAAGCAACTAAGTCTTCGCCCGTCCGGGCGACGATGTTCGACAACGCCAAAATCCCACAGGCGTTTGAAACTATGCGCCACACAACAGCTAACGGGTTCACGAGGACATCCTTTTAAAGAAAACAAAGAATACGACCTTTCGCTTCTACCGCAACAGCAGAGAGGTTGGATGCGAACCGCTGAGGTTGGATTGTGTGATCGCTATATTGGTCGGTTCATTTAGAGCATTGCAACTTGCCCCCATCCCCCCTATACGGCCCCCTCATTCTCCTACTCCACGGGAATCAGCGTGACCCGTTCCAACCGGGGCGCTCTCGTGATTGTTGAAAGGACGACCAGGCGATGAACGCCCAGGAACTGCGTGACAAAACGCCGGATCAGCTTCGTGAGGAGTTGACCAATCTGAAGAAAGAGGCCTTCAACCTCCGTTTCCAGCAGGCCACCAGCCAGCTGGAAAACACCGCCCGCATGCGCCAGGTGCGCCGCGATGCGGCCCGGGTGAAGACCATCCTGAACGAAAAAGCCGCGACTGCCGCAGCCGATCAAGCGGAGGCCGAATAATGCCCAAACGTATCCTGCAAGGCGTCGTGACCTCGGACACCAATGCGCAGACCGTGACCGTCTCGGTCGAGCGCCGCTTCAAGCACCCGGTCATGCAAAAGACGATCCGGAAGTCCAAGAAATACCGGGCCCATGACCCGGAGAACCAATTCAAGGTCGGCGATAGCGTCCGCATTCAGGAATGCGCGCCGGTCTCGAAGTCGAAACGCTGGGAGGTGATTGCCCAGTAGGGCTTCACATTCCGGTTTGAACGAAACCCTGGGGCCAATGCCTAACCAAGCGGTCCCAAAGGTCGGGAGAAACCAACCATGATCCAGATGCAAACCAATCTGGATGTCGCTGACAATTCCGGCGCGCGCCGGGTGCAGTGCATCAAGGTCCTGGGTGGCTCCAAGCGGAAATACGCAAGCGTCGGTGACGTGATCGTTGTCTCCGTGAAGGAAGCCATTCCGCGCGGCCGCGTGAAGAAAGGCGATGTCCGTAAGGCCGTTGTCGTGCGCACCGCTAAGGAGGTTCGCCGCGAAGACGGCACCGCGATCCGCTTTGACCGGAACGCCGCCGTCATCCTCAACAACAATAACGAGCCGATCGGCACCCGGATCTTCGGGCCGGTGGTGCGCGAATTGCGCGGCAAGAACTTCATGAAGATCATCTCGCTTGCGCCGGAGGTGCTCTGACATGGCTGCAAAACTGAAAAAGGGCGACAAGGTCGTCGTTTTGGCCGGTAAGGATAAGGGCAAGGAAGGTGAGATCGCTTCCGTGAACCCCAAAGCCGGCAAAGCCGTGGTCGATGGGGTGAACATCGCCATCCGCCACACCAAGCAAAGCGCGCAAGGCCAGGGTGGCCGCATCCCGCAGGCGATGCCGATTGACCTCAGCAACCTCGCGCTTCTCGATGCCAATGGCAAACCCACCCGCGTCGGCTTCAAAACCGAAGACGGCAAGAAGGTGCGTTATGCCAAAAGCACGGGGGACGTGATCTGATGTTGGACACTGCAAATTACACCCCGCGTCTGAAGGCGCTTTATCGGGAAACGATCCGGCCCGCTCTGAAAGAAGAGTTTGGCTACAAGAATGAGATGATGATCCCGCGTTTGGACAAGATCGTTCTGAACATCGGGGCCGGTGCCGAAGCCGTCCGCGATTCCAAGAAGGTCAAATCGGCCCAGGAAGACCTGACCGCAATTGCCGGTCAGCAGGCGGTTGTCACCAAAGCCAAGAAATCCATCGCCGGGTTCCGGGTGCGCGAAGACATGCCCCTTGGCGCCAAGGTCACGCTGCGTGGCGACCGGATGTATGAATTCCTGGATCGTCTGGTCACCATCGCGCTGCCGCGTGTCCGCGACTTCCGCGGCGTCTCGGCCAAATCCTTCGATGGCCGTGGCAACTATGCCATGGGGATCAAAGAGCACATCGTCTTCCCCGAGATCAATTTCGACAAGGTCGATGAGGTCTGGGGCATCGATGTGGTGATTGCCACCACCGCGAATACGGACGCGGAAGCCAAGGCGCTGTTGAAAGCTTTCAACATGCCCTTCAACGCGTAAGCCCGCGGGAGGAGATTTAAGATATGGCAAAGAAAGCAATGATCGAACGCGAGCTGAAGCGCCAACGCCTGGTGGAGAAATACGCCGCCAAACGCGCCGCGCTGAAAGAGATCGCCGCCGATGAATCGAAACCGATGGAAGAGCGGTTCAAGGCCCGCCTGAAACTGGCGAAACTGCCCCGCAACAGCTCTGCCACACGGCTCCATAACCGTTGCCAGCTGACCGGTCGGCCCAAGGCCTATTACCGTAAGCTGAAAATGTCGCGGATCGCGCTCAGGGATCTGGCCTCGAACGGCCAAATCCCCGGCATGGTCAAGTCGAGCTGGTAAGGAGGTTTGATAAGATGAACGATCCTCTTGGTGATATGCTGACCCGGATCCGCAACGCACAGATGCGGGGCAAATCCGTGGTGGAAACCCCGGCCTCGAAACAACGTGGGCGCGTGCTCGATGTGTTGGCCGATGAAGGCTATATCCGTGGCTATGAGCCGACGACCGGCAAGGACGGTCACCCGGCTTTCGAGATCAGCCTGAAATACTATGAAGGCGCCCCCGTTATTCGGGAGCTGCGCCGCGTGTCGAAACCCGGCCGCCGCGTCTATATGAGCGTGGGCGATATCCCGCAGGTCCGCCAAGGGCTTGGTGTGGCGATTGTCTCCACCTCCAAAGGCGTGATGTCGGATGCAAATGCACGGACCGCCAATGTTGGCGGCGAAGTGCTTTGCACGATCTTCTAAGGAGGGTGTGATGTCTCGTATTGGCAAACGGCCGGTTGAGCTGCCCTCAGGCGTCGAGGCGAATATCTCGGGCCAGACGATTGAAGTGAAGGGGCCGAAAGGGACTCGGCAGTTCACGGCGACCGATGATGTGACGCTGGCCGTGGAAGATGGCGCCGTGACGGTGACGCCGCGCGGCAAGTCCAAACGTGCGCGCCAGCAATGGGGGATGAGCCGGACCATGGTTCAGAACCTCGTCACCGGTGTGACCGACGGGTTCAAGAAAGAGCTTGAGATCCAAGGCGTCGGCTATCGCGCGCAGATGCAGGGCAACACCCTGAAACTGTCACTTGGCCTTAGCCACGAAGTGAATTTCGAGGTGCCCCAAGGCGTGACCGTGACGGCCCCGAAAGTCACTGAAGTGGTGATCGAAGGCAATGATGAGCAACTCGTCGGCCAAGTCGCGGCCAATATCCGCGAATGGCGCAAGCCCGAGCCCTATAAGGGCAAAGGCATCCGCTATAAGGGCGAGTATATCTTCCGCAAGGAAGGCAAGAAGAAGTAAGGGCGCAGAGATATGGCACTGAGCAAACGAGAGCTGTTCCAGAAACGCCGCCTGCGCGTGCGGAACAAACTTCGGAAAATGGCCGATGGGCGCCCGCGCCTGTCGGTGCATCGATCGAACAAGAATATCAGCGTGCAGCTGATCGACGATGCCAACGGCGTGACGCTGGCCTCGGCCTCTTCGCTTGAGAAGGGTCTGGGTGTTGTCGGCAAGAACAATGTGGAGGCCGCCGCGAAGGTGGGTTCTGCCATTGCCGAGCGCGCCAAGAAGGCCGGGGTCGAAGACTGCTATTTCGACCGTGGCGGCTATCTCTTCCATGGTGGTGTGAAGGCCTTGGCCGATGCCGCGCGGGAAGGTGGTTTGAAGTTCTAAGCGTGGGCGGCCCGTTATCTCGGGCTGCCTCGATGACCGGGGTCGGGATCGACACTGCGGTTGGATCACAGCGCTGCGATGCGCAACAGACAAAGGATTGCCAGATGGCAGAACGTGAAAACAGAGGGCGCGGCCGCGGTCGCAACCGTGAAGAGGAAACCCCGGAATTTGCCGACCGCCTGGTGGCGATCAACCGGGTCTCGAAAACCGTCAAAGGGGGTAAGCGCTTTGGCTTCGCCGCTTTGGTTGTCGTTGGCGATCAGCGCGGCCGCGTGGGTTTTGGCAAAGGTAAAGCCAAAGAGGTACCCGAGGCGATCCGCAAAGCCACCGAACAGGCCAAGCGCAACCTGATCCGCGTGCCCCTGAAAGAGGGCCGGACGCTGCACCATGACATGGAAGGCCGCCACGGCGCGGGCAAAGTGATCATGCGGACGGCGCCTGAAGGAACCGGGATCATCGCCGGTGGTCCGATGCGGGCCGTGTTCGAGATGTTGGGGATCAAGGACGTGGTGTCGAAATCCACCGGCTCCCAGAACCCCTACAACATGATCCGCGCCACGCTGGACGGGCTGAAGAAAGAAAGCTCGCCCCGCCAAGTGGCCTCGCGCCGCGGCAAGAAGGTTGCCGATATTCTGCCCAAGCGGGATGAGGCGCCTGCGGCTGAAGCGGCGACCGAGGAGGCTTGAGAGACATGGCAAAGACAATCGTTGTCAAACAGATCGGATCGCCCATCCGCCGCCCGGAAAAGCAGCGCCAGACGCTGATTGGGCTGGGCCTGAACAAGATGCACAAGACGCGCGAGTTGGAAGACACGCCCGCCGTGCGCGGCATGATCGACAAGATCCCGCATCTGGTGGAGATCGTGGAAGAGCGTGGGTGAGACCCCGAATCGCGGAGCGGCGATCAGCCCAGTGGGCTGATCGGGGGTCGAACGGGCGGAGCCCCCGGCGCTGAACCGTTGACCCTCTCCCGATAGAGC
>JANQNZ010000124.1 GCA_028279315.1 Rhodophyticola sp.
CCCAACAATGTCGCCGGCGCATAATCAACCCGGCCTTCCACCGCCTGCATGGCGAACACCATCACCGGGCCAAGCGCTGTCATCGCCGCGATCACCGGCACGGGGAGGAGTGGGACAGCGCGCTGCACCAGGTAAAGCGGCAGGGCGATGACAGCCAAACCAATCGCGACGATCAGGGCCAGGTCCAAGGCCGCCGTCTCTGTCGGTTTGGCGTCGAGTCCGATCCACGCCGCCATCGCCGCCAACCCAGAATAAAGCACAAAACGCAGGCCGAATTGCGCCAAGGGCCCGATCCCCCGGCCCGCCAGGCGTGAGGAGATCAGGATCACAAAGGCCGTCCCGCCGCCGGAGATCGTGCTCAGGCCGACCCCCAATATCGCCGCCCCGATCCCGCCTCGCACAAAGCCCGAAAGCCCGGCAATGGTGATCCAGGCGAGCGCGACAATTGACAGAAAGACCAACAGATACCCGATTTTGACCAAAGCGGGCGGGCGCATCTGGGCCTCGGGCAGCCCGATCCAGGCGGCCAGCACCGTGCCCATCGGGATCATGCCCGAGAAGATGGTGAAGACGACGGCGGGTTCGATCAGTTGGATCGCGAAGAAATAGGTGCCCCAGGTGATCGCGGCCAGGATGTTGGTCAGGATAATCAGCTTAATCGAGCGCCAGGCGGCGGCCAACTCGCCCGGGTTCACAATCGCCGTTACGACAACCGATCCAAGGACCGAGAGACCAAAGACCCACGCGCCCACCAGGAACGAGTCCACATCCTGAAAGACCGCGCCGAGATAGACCGCCTGAAACGCTTCGAGCGAAACGAAGGCGAGGCAGAAGAGCAATCCAAGCCGGGCGGGGGTCATCGGCGTCGGGTCCTGCGTGGGGGTGATCTTGGCGGCTCCTTTAGGCCTTTCCCAGACGATTTCTGAAAAAGGCGGCGGGCACCAGCGCAATCGTTATCTAGGTGTCATGCCCTCTGCGCATGCGGGGGAGGTCGGTCAGGGCGTGACGATTTGGTTTGAACTCCGCGATTTGACAAGCAGCGATCGAGACCGTTCTAGTTGTGGGCATGAACAGCTACGAAATGACTAAGAAACTCGGCTGGTTATCGTCCTTCGCACGACAAGTTCTTCTATCCCGTCTATTGCTAAGGGTCGCACCTTTCACTAAGGGCCAACTCACTTTGGGAGATGAGGCTGACGCAAGGCTCCTGGCGGTGTTCCGCGTTGCCGTCACAATTGAGGCGGAAGCAACGTCTGGCACAAATGCAGTATTTGCGCCTTACCAACCCTCTAACAGACCGCACACGTATTTCCTGCGCCACAAGGCTAATCCATATTTTCATTTCCGGCTGGCGACCTCACGAAGTGAACTCCCGATTATTGAGATCCACTGGGAACTGGACAATCTTCCCGAACACCGACGTGGCTACGTGGAGCCTATTTCATCAG
The DNA here is from genome assembly GCA_028279315.1 of Rhodophyticola sp. Lineage (GTDB taxonomy): Bacteria > Pseudomonadota > Alphaproteobacteria > Rhodobacterales > Rhodobacteraceae > Rhodophyticola. Next base: position 1,449 of record JANQNZ010000124.1, read on the forward strand.
GTGAGCGAGTTGATAGAGCCGCATTCCAAGTTTTTGCCGAAGAGCTGCGCAGTGTAGGGCGAGGCGTTGGGTTGTCGAACAAATCAGTTGCGGATGACCGTTGCTCACGTTTGCAGTTCGAGCCTTTGTGGGCTGGAGCTTTTTCGTCTTACGGCGAAGGGATGTTGGGTGAATTTGAGAAAAGCTTCGGTTACTTGGAGTTTGATTTTTGGCGGAGTTGGTATCGTCGGAAGCTAGATGGATCGAGACTGCCTTCCGAAATCACAAACTCGATATCGGGGATACCCGATGCGCTTTGGACTCGAGGCACCGGTGAAATCGCGGCAGAGATAGCGCGCATAGAAACTGACTACTGGTCTGCAAACCTACCGCAAGCCGAGCAACTGGTTCGGGCGGATGGCGGTCGCTATGATGTCCAACCTGACGCCACGCCGCCGGACCGGACGCTCGAGAACATGCTCAATCAGATTGCCTTTGCCGTTGAGTTACCACTGCAAACCAACTGTGGTTTCAACGAGATGTGTGTGGGTTACAAGTACCTATTCCATGCGCTCAACAACTGTCGCGACGATCCCAACACGGTGGAGCAGCACTTCCAACAGGCCCGCAATATCATTCGAAAAAGGATCCTGGAGGGTGTGTATCAAGCCGATGACTCGCTTCAGGCCTTGGTCGACGGGCTGGAGCAGCATGCACTCCAAATCCGTGGCGCATTCCCCGAGGTTCGAGAGGCTCATGCGATCCGGGTGCAGCAGAAGATCCGCGAGACGGATGACAAAACGCTCATCATGGTCGCCGGTGGCATGCGCGCATTCCAGGAGGCGGAGACCACGGGGCGCCTCTTTGATGAGACAGGTCTTGATGCAGAAGCTGTGGAGCGTGACAGTGGCATCGAAGCGAAGGCGGCGGCCATCCAACGGACCGGCGGACGCGCCGCGCGCGTCGAGATTCTCAAGCGGACGTCGCAGGCGGTGAAAGATGTCGAGGGATCGGCGCTTGGCAAGGGTGCACAGACCGCTGCCGCTGGCTACTCTATCGTGCAGATGCTGAAAGACATTTTCGGCGGAGCCTGAAACATCATCGGCCGCCGCCCGATGCATGCCGGAGGCGTAGGGTGATCGGCGCTACTCTGTCTCGCCATTGATCCGAGAGATAATGGACGACGCCGTTCCGGCGGGCTGGCGCTTTGACACCCTCGCGCATTGCTGATTCCGGGCAACGACATGGTGGTCATAAATCGAGCAGTGTGACTGCTGCGGCGCCATCCCAAGGACAGGCGCTCGCACTGCTTGCCGGGTCTTGGCAATGCCGTAAGGACCCATTGGCCGTTTTCGAACCGTATCCCGGCAATAGTATCTATTTCAGCCCACCCCCGGCAACACCTCCCGCCGGACCATCTGCCTCAGTGAGAAGCTCGACCGCGTCGCCCTAATCCCTGGGACATGCATCAGACGCTCCTCCAAGAACCGATCAAAGGCCGTGAGGTCTGAGGCCACGACTTTCAAGAGGATGTCGCGCGTCCCGGTCATCAGGTGGCATTCCACCACCTCTTCGAAACCCGCGACGCGGCGTTCGAAGGTGGTGATTGTGTCATGGGCCTGCCGCTCCAGCTCCACGAAGATGAAGACCGTCAGCGGCAGGCCAAGCTTGGTCGCATCCACGCGCGCGCCATAGCCGGTGATGATGCCGTCCGCCTCCATCCGCGCGATGCGGCGGGCGCAGGGGGTTGGGGTCAGGGCCACCCGTTCGGCCAATTCGATGATTGGGATGCGACCCTCCTCCTGCAGGATAGCGAGAATCCGATGGTCGATGCTGTCCAATGCAGATAATCCCTATGAAATGGCCCTAGAATGACAAATATCACTAAGATTGCGATGCCGAAAGGCTATCTTTACCGATTTTCGCTATCCCATCCGCGTTAGTCTCTCCGCCAACAGAGGAGGACCCAGATGCAGATCACCACCGTCCCGAGCCCGGCCCATGAAACCGTGCTGCGCGTTCATGATGCGGATATTGGCCTGACCGGCTTCATTGCGCTTCATTCCACGGCTTTGGGGCCGGCGGCGGGCGGGCTTCGGATGCGGGCCTATGACAGTGAGGCGGAGGCGCTGACCGATGTGCTGCGGTTGTCGCGCGGCATGACATTCAAGAACGCGGCAGCGGGTTTGCCTTTGGGCGGCGGCAAGGCGGTGATCATGGGCGATGCGCGCCAGAAGACCGAGGCGCAGCTTCGGGCCTTCGCAAACGCCATCGACACGCTTGGCGGGCGCTATTGGACGGCCGAGGATATGGGGATGGCGCCTGCGGATTTGGCGGTGATGGCTGAGGTCACGCCCTATGTGGCGGGCCTGGCAAGCGGGGCCTTTGCAAGTGGCGACCCGTCGCCCGTGACTGCCCGCGGGATTTTCCAATCGATCCGCACGACCGCGCGTCATGCGCTTGGCTCTCCGGTTCTGGAGGGGCGGCATGTCGCCGTGCAAGGCTTGGGCAGCGTGGGCTGGCATCTTTGCAAATTGCTCCGCGCAGCGGGGGCGGATTTGACCGTGGCCGATATTGATCCGGACCGGACCAAATGGGCCGCACAGAGCTTTGGAGCTTCCGTTGTTGCTCCCGATGCAATCCTGGGCGTCGAGGCCGATATCCTAGCGCCCTGTGCGATCGGCGGGGTGCTGAACGCGGACACCATCCCGGGCCTCAAGGTGCGGGCCGTGGCGGGTGGCGCCAACAACCAGCTCGCCACTGAGGCGGATGGTGCGGCGCTTCATGCGCGCGGTATCCTCTACGCCCCCGACTACGTCGTGAATGCGGGTGGGATCATCAATGTGGCCACGGAAATCCTGCGGATCAGCGACCGGCCTGCGTTTGTCAGTGAGAAGCTAGCTGCCCTCGACGCCACGCTGGATGCCATCTTCACCCGCGCTGCCGCGCGGGGTGTTGGCCCGGACCGTGTGGCCGATGAGACCGTGGCCGCCAAAATGCAGGCGCCAGAAGCGGCGTAAGAATTGAAATTTGCCGTCAGTTCAGGCATGGTCCCTTTCGGACCCAAGCGGGCGGAAGACCTGCGATGCGTGCGGAACATGAGGCAAATATGACAAAGACATCCCTTCTTTTGGCGGCGGCGATAGCGATGGCGGCCCCGATGGCGCAGGCAAATGCGGTGGAGCGGGCCTGCAACCAATCCGACCGGCGCGCGGCCACGCCACAGCTGTGCGATTGCATCGGAACGGTGGCGGATATGACGCTGAACCGTTCGGATCAACGCGAAGCGGCGCGGTTCTTCCGCGATCCACAGCGGGCGCAGGATGTGCGCATGTCAGACCGCCGGAGTGATGAGGCGTTCTGGGATCGCTACGTGGCCTTTGGCGCCACGGCAGAGGCCACCTGCGGCTGAGCCGCCCAGGCCCGGGCGCCCCGTTCAATCAGCCTTAGCGCGCCTGCGAAATCACGGGTGTAGTAGGGGTCGGGCACGTCCGGCCCTTCTCCGTCGAGGGGCTCTAGGAACAGCGCCAGCTTTGCCCGTCCGTCCGGCGGGGCCATCGCCTGTAGGTCGCCGAGATTGCTCCGATCCATCGCCAGGATCAGATCGAAACCGTGAAAATCGGCAGGCGCAACCTGCCGCGCGCGCAAACGCGAGAGGTCATAGCCGCTGACCCGCGCCGCCTTTTGCATCGGTCCATAAGGCGGGTTGCCGATATGCCAATCGCTGGTGCCCGCGCTGTCGATCTCGGCCCCGGGCAGAACAGCGCTGAGCACGGCCTCTGCCGTTGGCGAGCGGCAGATATTCCCTAAACACACGCATAAGATTCGGGTGGTCATCGGGCCCTCCTTTCGGGCAGGTTTGCCACGGAAGGGTACAGAAGATGAAACGGATAGTGATCCTGACCGGCGCAGGCGTGTCAGCGGAAAGCGGGCTTGGCACGTTCCGGGACAAAGACGGGCTTTGGACCAAGTACGATTTGGCTGAGGTGGCAACGCCTGAGGGGTTTGCCCAGAACCCGGGCCTTGTCCATGATTTCTACAACGCGCGCCGGGCCAATGCACTGGATGCAGGCCCAAACGCAGCCCATCACGCGCTGGTGCGGTTAGAGCGGGAGGCGCAGGCTGAGGTTTTGGTGGTCACGCAAAACGTGGACGATCTGCATGAACGGGCGGGGACCACGCGGCTGATCCATATGCATGGCTGCCTGACCGGCGCGCTTTGTGCCTCATGCGGCCATCGCTGGCCCGCGCCCCGGGCGATGTCGCCCACTGACCTGTGTCCAAGTTGCGGTGCCGCCACCACGCGCCCCGATATCGTCTGGTTTGGGGAGATGCCTTATCAGATGGACGCGATTTATGAAGCGGTGGCGGGCGCTGATCTCTTTGTGTCAATCGGCACGTCAGGGGAGGTCTATCCAGCCGCGGGCCTGGTGGAAGAGGCGCGGATGGCGGGTGCAGAGACCTTGGAGATCAATCTGGAGCCCACCAATCGCCCGGGCCTCTTCGATGAGGTGATCCAAGGCCCGGCCTCCGAGGCCGTGCCGGGTTGGGTGTCTGCCTATCTCACCTGAGAGAGCTGAAAGGCCCTTGGGCGAACGCAAGCGCCTCCCCAAGGGCCCGCTTCACTAGCCGTCGGTTCCGTGGTCGTGGTTGTGATCATGATCGTGGCCGCCATGGCCCATCGCGCCATGGTCTTGCCGCTCCAGATCAACCGGGATCATCACGGTGAGCGGCTCGGCCTGTTCGAAGGTGATCGTCACCTCCACCTCTTCGCCATGGACAAGCGGGCGGGTGAGGCCCAGGAACATGATGTGATCACCGCCGCGCGCCAGGCTATAGGTTTCGCCAGCGGCTAGCGGGAAGCCGTCTTCGACCTCCACCATCCGCATCACGCCATTGGCGTCTTCCAGATGGGTGTGAAGTTCGACCCGTTCGGACACGTCCGAGGTGGCCGAAATCACGCGGTCGTCTTGATCGCCCTGGTTCACGATCTGCATGAAGGCGGCGCCCGATTGGGCCGCGGGGCTGGAGGCGCGGGCATAGGCGTCCTCAACCAAGATCTGCGCGGGCGCAAGCGTGGGGAGTGACAGGGCAAGAGTGATTGCGGCGGTGAGCGCCAGAGGTTTGAAAGACATCGAGGTCCCTCCATGAATTTGCAAGTGTTGGTCTGAGGTGAAGGATCAGACGAGGCCCGGCGGCGCGCGGGCCTGCGGGGCTTGCAGGGGGGAGGAGGGATGCGCGGCGGGGGCCTGCGGTGCGTCCGTGAGGGTGAAGCGGACCGGTTGGTCGCTTGGGTCCGGGTCGGAGGCAAGTGCCAGCGCGCCAATCACGCAATCGGGGCAGATATGCTCGTCCAGAACCGGCGCGCCATCGGGGCCGATGGCAACCGAGACCTGGACGCCCCCGATGCAAAGGATCATCGCCCCGTGCACTGCCATATCGCCCCGAGCCAAAGCCATCGAGACGCTGGTGAGCGTCAGCATCAGCGCAAGGAGAAGCGCGGAGGTGGTGCGGAAGAGGCCGGTCATCACGGACCTAGTCGTATGCTGGGTTCGGGGCGGAAGGAAAGCGACAAAATGCCCGCGGCCCCGCCTTGGGGTACAAGACGGGGCCGCGACAGTCAGATTCAATCAGGCGCTTAGGCGCTGGCCTGGGCCTTTTCGATCTCGCGCTTGATCTTCAGCGCTTTCGGCGAGAGATCGGCGTCTTTCGCCTTGGCCAGGAACGCGTCCAAGCCCCCGCGGTGATCGACGCTGCGGAGTGC
>JANQNZ010000321.1 GCA_028279315.1 Rhodophyticola sp.
CGCGGCGTTGTGCGGGGCGCGCTTGAGGCCGGAGCGGCGTATGGCCGGTCGGGCATGGGCGACGGCCGCCGGGTGAATGTGGAATATGTCTCCGCCAACCCGACCGGTCCGTTGCATGTGGGCCACACACGGGGCGCGGTTTTTGGCGATGCGCTGGCCTCGCTTTTGGCCTTCACCGGCCATGACGTCACGCGGGAGTATTACATCAACGATGGCGGCTCTCAGGTCGATACGCTCGCCCGGTCGGTTTACCTCAGGTATCTGGAGGCGCATGGGCAGGAGGTCGCGTTCGACGACGGCACTTATCCGGGCGATTACCTGATTGCGGTGGGCCAAGACCTGAAGGCCAAGGTGGGTGATGCCTTCGTCGACAAAGGCGAACAGTTCTGGCTGGCCGAGGTGCGGGATTTCGCGACCGAAGCCATGATGGACCTGATCCGCGCCGATCTTGCGGCGCTTGGGGTCGAGATGGATGTGTTCTTCTCGGAAAAATCGCTCTACGGGACGGGCCGGATCGAAGCGGCGCTGGAGGATTTGGAAGGCAAAGGCCTGATCTATGAAGGCGTGCTGGAGCCGCCCAAAGGCAAGACGCCTGAAGATTGGGAGCCGCGGCAGCAGACGCTGTTCAAATCCACCGACCATGGCGACGATGTCGACCGTCCGGTGAAGAAATCCGACGGCTCCTGGACCTATTTCTCACCCGACATCGCCTATCATTTTGATAAGATTTCCAGAGGGTTCGACGAGCTTATTGATGTCTTTGGCGCGGATCACGGCGGTTATGTCAAACGGATGAAAGCGGCGGTGTCGGCGCTCTCGGATGGCCGGGTGCCGGTCGATATCAAGCTGACCCAACTCGTGAAACTCCGGCGGGGTGACGACGAGCTGAAAATGTCGAAACGTGCCGGCACCTTCGTGATGCTGCGCGACGTGGTGGAGTTGGTGGGCGCCGATGTGACGCGCTTTGTCATGCTCACCCGGAAGAACGACGCGCCGTTGGATTTCGACGTGGAGAAGGTGACGGAGCAGTCCAAGGACAACCCCGTCTGGTATGTGCAATACGCCCATGCGCGCATCGCCTCGGTCCTGCGGAAGGCCGCTGAGGCGGGGATGACGACCGACGACGCCACGCTGGCCCAGAGCGATCTCAGTGCCATCGCTGATCCCGCCGAACTGGCACTCGCCGCAAAACTGGCGGAATGGCCACGGCTGGTGGAGATCGCCGCCAAGACCCATGAGCCTCACCGCGTCGCCTTCTATCTCTATGATTTGGCGTCGGAATTCCACGCGCTCTGGAACAAGGGCAATGCCGATCCCTCGCTCCGCTTCCTGCAAGAGGGCGATCCGGACACAAGTGCCGCAAAACTTGCGCTGATCCGGGCCGTAGCCGTTGTTATTTCAAACGGTCTTGGTATTTTAGGTGTGACCCCGCTGGACGAACTGCGCTGAGGCCCTGACCTCACCCAAAAGAAAGCACAGCGCCAGAGGGGGAGGTGAGCAGGCAACGTCTCCCGGTAGCGCCAGTGCCGGGGCGAGAGAGGGCAGGCATGGCAGACATCGAGTATTATGAAGACGAGGCTCCGGTCGCGCCGGCACCGGCTCAGCCATCGCGCGTGACAACGGTGATCAACTGGATGGGCGCGCTTGTGTCGCTCACCTTGATCGCGGGGATGGCCGTTTGGGCCTGGCAACTCACAATCCGGGACGTGACGGCGGTACCGGTGATCCAAGCGCTGGAAGGGACGATGCGGGTCGCACCGGAAAACCCAGGGGGGGCCCAGGCCGATCACCAGGGATTGGCGGTGAACCGTATTGCCGAGGGGCAAGAGGCCGAACCCGCCGCTGAACGGATCGTTCTGGCACCGCCCCCGGTGGAGCTGGAAGAGATCGACATCAGCTCGGCCAGCCTTCCCGAAGTGCAACCGACCCAACCGCCCGCTGAGACACCAACCCCCGATGCGGCCAGCGCCGCCACATTAGCGCTGATCGACCGTCTGATCGACGAGGAAACGGCAGAGGCGCCTGCGGTTGAGCAGGCCGCGGTGGAAGAGCCCGAGGCCAACCTTCCACCTGTCACGACCCCCGAAGATCGGATCGGGGTCATCCCGATCTCGGTTCCAGGTGTCCGGCAATCGCCCCGTCCGCAAGGGCGGCCCGCGGGGCTGCAAGTGGCGTCTTTGGCGACGGAGACGGCGACCGATGCGGTTCCGACCACAGTCGCGACGGCTGAGATCGACCCAAGCACCTTGGCCGCCGGCACACGTCTGGTGCAATTGGGCGCCTTCGACGATCAGGAAACCGCGCGGGCGGAGTGGGAGCGGCTGGCCCGCACCTTCCCCGATTTCTTCGCCGACCGCAGCCGGATTGTGCAATCGGCGGTCTCGGGCGGGCGGGAGTTCTATCGCCTGCGTGCCCATGGCTTCAGTGACTTAAGCGACGCGCGGCGGTTCTGCACCACGCTTCTGGCACAAGGGGCGGCCTGTATCCCGGTCACCGTGCGATAGCGGCGATGGCGGGGGGCTCAGCCACCATTCTCGGCTGCGCGGGCCCCCGGCTTCTTCCCGAGGAAGCGGCGTTTTTTGCTGAGGCG
>JANQNZ010000326.1 GCA_028279315.1 Rhodophyticola sp.
GACTCTTGTGGCCTGGTGTGAGCTGCGGCAGGCCTTCCGCATGTTCCGGCTGGATCGCATCGCCAAGGCCGAAGGGGCTGGTCCATTCACGCCCGAGCCAGGTCAGGGGCTGCAAGACTTCTATGCCGAGCAACTGGCCAAATACGGCTGCGACGCGCGGGAAACGCCGATCTAAGGCTGATGCCCTTGTCCTTAGTGCTGTCCCCCGCTGAGGAATCGAGGGGGAAGATCGGCGGAGCCTTGGCAATCTGCGTCGGTCCTCACCGCGCAGACGCCACGTCCGGCATGACGCAGCGTTTCGGTTTGAACCATCCACCAGCCAATCCCGACCTATGATTGACCATCCGCCCATCCCGGGCGGCATGGTCAGCCCTCGAATCCTCTTCAAAAGGTCCGGGGGAATTTTCATGACGTAGTGTTTTGCAGACGCGGCCCCGCCGATTCTGGCGGGGCCGCATTTGCCCGGACTGGGCGCACCAACTACGGCACTCAAGGTTACCGCTTACAAACTTGGTGTGCCCACTTGAAAACTGGGGGACAGTGCGGTCGGTTACTGGGTCAAAAACCCGAAATTGAAGTCACTCATTACGCCTACAGGTCTTCGCCGACCGTACCAGCTCAAGCGGGCACATCCTCAAAAAACGCAACCGAAGCCCTTTGTTCAAAGCGGTTTTCGCGAAATGCGCGGATTTTTTCGTGAATTGTTTGAACGGAGATTGGAGAAATCCGTGATTTGCGAGGCGCCTTATTTGCGCCATAGATTCGCCGTCAAATCACCCCACGATTTCGGAGATCGGTGATCCGCGACCGGGCAATCGGCACATCGAATCCATCGCTCATCCGAAAGAAATACTTCCCTTCCTGGCGCAGAACCTCGGTGATCTCATCGAAATTAACCCAGTGCGACCGATGCGTCTGTTCTCCGTTCATCTCGGTCAGCGCCGCGACCGCATCGGCGAAACGCATATGGACCAGCTGCATGCCCTGATCCGTGTGGGCCTCGACATAATGATCCCGCATCGCCAAGCGGATCAGGCGCGTGTCGAGGTCTAGATCGATCTGCGACAGAAGCGGGTTGGCCTGTTTCGCGTCGAACACCCGCTGCGGCGGACGCGGGGCCAATGCGCGCTGAAGGCGAATCTTCGGGATCTCCTCGAACCAGAAGTTCAGGACCGCCACGGCCGCCGTCGCGACCCCGGTCACAACCGCGAGGACGCCAAAAGTTGGTGGAAAACCAGGTGGGTAGATACTGTGCGTCAATGTGTAGATGAAGACCGTATAGATCGGCGTCCAAATCGCCCACCCCAACAAGAAGAAATGCAGCAGGCTTTTGTGTTTGGTTTTGTTGCGGGCGAAACGAAATGCCGAAATCCCGCCGAAGACCGCGACAAACATGATCCCGAACCAAAAGATGAAACGGAACCACAACGGATCCTGGTAGTAGGTGCCGAATGGGCCGGTAATCGAACAAATCAGACCTGCGAGGATCCATGTCACATAAGGCACAGGGGTCTTCGTGAGGTCGTGCTTCAGCCCGTCTAAAAATTCCTGCATCTGGCGGCCCGGTGCTCTTGTAAACGATGTCGTGGACTGGGCCCCAGGTACGGCCCGACCACGTTCATACCTATACACACATAATTGTTACGCTCGCCTTATGACGCGAACGAGTGACTGGTTAACCAGACTATGTAATCTGGAAAACCATCTCAAGTGACGCCTAGTAACAATTTCATTGCGCGCGCAATGACCAACTGTCGAAAGACCGGCGATCTTCTCGGTAATGCAGCGGGGATTTAGTGGCGCGCTGGGGAGGATTCGAACCCCCGACCCCTTGATTCGTAGTCAAGTACTCTATCCAACTGAGCTACCAGCGCGTGACGGCGGTGTTTACTCCCCCCTCCCCACCAGCGCAAGGGGCAAATCAGGCGGCAACACTGGCCGGAAGGAAGATGCAGAACACCGTTCCGTCCTCCCCCGTTTGCTCCAATTCCAGGCGTCCGCCATGGCCGCGCACAAGCTCTGCCGCGATGGCGAGCCCAAGGCCCGTCCCACCTTTCCGCGTGCCGCCATGGAAGGGTTGAAACAGGTGATCAATCGCCTTTTGCGGCAGGCCAGGGCCGGTATCTTGGACACGAATTCGCCATCCGTCGACGCCTTCTGACGCTGCAATGCACACCTCTCCGGCCTGACCGGTCGCCGAGATCGCTTGGCGGGCGTTCCGGACGAGATTGCCCAAGACACGGTAGAGCTGTTCGGGATCAGCCCGTGCCATGATGCCGGGCTGGACCTCGGCCCTGATCGTCACCGCATCGTCGCCCACAGCGATCTGCTCATTTTCCGCCATATCGCTGATCAGATCTTCCAGATCGACGCGGGTCAGCTGTGGCGGGGGCTCCTCGGCCCGGCCAAAGGCCAACGTGCCTTCGCAAAGATTGATCGCCCGGCTAAGCGAATTCACAAGCTTCGGCGTTGTGCGCTGAACGGTGGGGTCGTCGATGGTCTCCAGCCGGTCGGCCATCAGGGTCGCCACGGTCAGGATGTTGCGCAAATCGTGGCTGATCTTCGCCACGGCCTCGCCCAATTGCGCCAACCGTTCGCGCTGGCGAAGCGCGCCGGTCAATTGGGTCTGCATTGATTGGAGCGCCAGTTCCGCATCGTGCAATTCCCGCACGCCCGCTTCGGGCTCGATGATCCGGCGCGCATCGTCCGGCGCCTCGGAATAGGACATCATGTGGGACACGACGCGTTTGATTGGCATCACCAAAAGCCGTCGAACCGCGAAGAAAAGCAGCGCCGCGGTGACGGCCGAGATCACCGCCGAGAGGAGCAAAATGCGTAAGCCATAATCGATCAACGCCGCGCGCAAGGGCGCGGTATACATCGTCACTTCGATCAACAACCCCGCCTCACGCACCGGGTTACCGATCACCCGGATGGTCTGATTCTCCGGGGTGATCAGGCGCAGCATCGCATCGCGGATCAACTCCCAAGCCGGCGCATCGCGCAGATCGAAACTGTAGGAAATCGGCGGAATATCCGGGGAGGACAGAATGAGCTGGCGCACTTGATCCCGACGCAGAACGACATTCAGAACCTGGGCATTCTCCAGAAGTTCATCTTCCAGATCACCCTCAATCATTCCGTCGGTGGCCAGAAGCGCTAAAGAGGCAATTTGCGCCCGTTCCAGCCGATTAAGCAGATAGTCTTCCCGAAACCGCGCCACAGACGGCACGAAAATCAGAACCTCGGCGATCATCACGAAGATGACCGTCAGGATCAGAAATCTGCCGGAAAGCGAGTTCACCCAGGGCTCCTTCCATTTTGCAGTCTGCTAGAACCTTTGAACGAAACGGACAATGCGTTTCACCATAGGGCTTTCAAAGAGTCGCGGGGAAAAATAGGCCCCGGCGGCGCGTTTATTGATCTCGCCCAAGGTTGGATAAGGCACCACCATCCCGGCGACGGCGCTCAATTTAAGGCCATTTGCAATGGCAAGAGACCAGGTTTGGATCAACTCGCCCGCTTGCGCGCCGACAATGGTGGCGCCGACCGGCTTGCCTTTGACCACCATCACTTTGATGAAACCCGTGGTTTGCCCGGTGGCAATGGCCCGGTCGTTTTCATGATAGGGGAAGCGCGCAACCTCCATCTTGTCGCCATGCTGCTCCCGCGCTTGGGCCTCGGTCAGGCCAACTTGGGCAAGTTCGGGGTCAGTATAGGTGGCCCAGGGGATGTGATCGGTCCGCGCCTTGGCGGGCAGGCCAAAGAGCATCGGGCGGATGATGACGCTTGCGTGGTAGCCCGCCACATGGGTGAACTGAAATCCGCCCGCGGCGTCGCCGACGGCATAGACGCGTTTGTTGGTGGTGGAGCGCAGGCCTGCATCCACCGTCACGCCACGGCGGTCGAAAGCGATGTTGCCTTTGTCGAGGTCAAGATTGTCGACATTCACCTGCCGCCCAACCGCGACCAGAAGATGGGTGCCGTCAACGCTTTGCCCGTCACCGGTATGGACCGTGACCGCGCCTTCTTTACCCGTGACCTCGCTGACTTGCGCGCCTTCGACAATCTCGATGCCCTCGCCGCGGAGCTTCTCCAGAACCAAAGCCGCGGCTTCGGGGTCGTCCTTGCCCATAGCCTTCTGGCCTTCGAGCACGGTGACCTCGGAGCCGAGGCGGCGGTGTGCCTGCGCCATTTCCAACCCGATTGGACCACCACCGATGACAATCAGATGCTGGGGGCGCTCCCGCAGATCGAAGACCGTCTCATTGGTATGGTGGGGCACTTGGTCGAGGCCCGTGATCGGCGGCACGAGGGGGCGGGAGCCGGTGGCGATCACGAAGCGGCGCGCTTCGATCACATAGTCGCCTGCCTGGACCTCAGTGGGGGAGATGAATTTGCCGAACTCGCGGATCACATGAATGCCGAACCCTTCGAAGCGTTCTTGGCTATCGACCGGCTCGATGGTCTCGATGACCTTGCGCACATGGTCTTTCGCCGCGCTGAAATCAGGCGCAGGCTCATGCCCTGCGATACCAAACTGGGCCTCGCTCGTATGATGCGCCTTATGACCCGCCGCGAGCAGGGCTTTCGACGGGATGCAGCCGTAATTCAGGCAATCCCCGCCCATCTTGTGGCCTTCCAGAAGGACCACTTTGGCCCCCATCTGCGCGGCACCCGCGGAAACAGACAAACCTCCACTGCCCGCGCCGATGACGCAGATATCGGTCTTGATCTTTTGCATGGGTCAGAGGCCTTTTTTCCCGCGGATGGCTTTGAGGAGGATGGGCAAGGCCGCCAAAGCCGCAAGACCAATCAAAGGAAGCAAGATATGCGGTTCAAAGATAATGCCCAGATTTGGCGTCTCCCCTTGCGCGAAGACTTCACCCAGGCCCGCACCGACCGAGGTGTAGACCACCGTGCCCGGGATGATGCCAAGAAAGGTTGAGATGACAAAGCGGTGGAGCGGTACCTCCAGGAAAGACGGCACCAAGTTCGCCACAAAGAACGGCACTGCGGGGACCAGCCGGATCAGAAACAGCATCGACCATTGGTTTTCGTCGATCCCGTCTTTGATCTTCTTCACCGCGCCGTCGGAGTTCTCAAGCTTCGCGCCCAAACGCTCCCCAAATCCCCAACGCGCCGCCAGGAAGATCGCGGTCGCGCCGATCGTAGCGCCAATAATGTTGAAGAGAGAACCGGGGAAGGTCGCAAACAGGAACCCGCCCGCCAAGGTTGCGATGGTGGCGCCGGGAAGTGAAAAGGCCACGACAACCACATAGATCGCCAGGAAGATTAGAACCGTGATCAGGTAATTGTCGTCACGGAAGGCCAACAACGCTTCGCGATTGTCGCGCAGTGCCTCGAATGACAAGAGGTCGCCCAGGAAGACCCAGCCCAAAGCCGCACCCAGGACAATCAAGGCCAGGGGGGCATAGCGGGTGATCGGCGATTTCTGCGGCGTCATCGTATCGGACATGATCGCACCTTTTGTTACGTGTTGGCCAGAACATGCCCTGCAAAGGCGGCAAGACCTAGGCCCCTCACAACCGCTTGAAGTGCCGTGACCGAAAACCCGGTTTCATGTCAGAAATGGCCCGTCCTCTGTCACATCTGGGATTGGGTGCGACGTGGATGTTTCAGACCGCGTGCGAACGACAGGCGATTTGTTGACAGGCCACGCGGAAGACCGTATGCCCCGGGCTTCAAGACAGATTCCCTGCCGTCGAGGCGCGTAATCACCACGTGTTTCCGGCCGAGTTACGGAGCAAGACAGATGTCGAAACGCACATTCCAGCCGTCGAACCTGGTGCGCAAACGCCGCCACGGGTTCCGCGCGCGCATGGCCACCAAAGCCGGCCGCAAGATCCTGAACGCCCGCCGCGCCCGCGGTCGGAAGTCGCTCAGCGCCTAGGCCAATCAAAAAGACCGGTGAGATGACACCGCAAGCGCCCCCGCCGACACGCCCGTCGCCGGGGGCGTTTTTGCTGGAGACCCTGACGAAACGCGCCGATTTTCTGCGCGCAGCCAAAGCGCGACGTGCGGTGATGCCAGGCTTCATCTTGCAAGCCCGGCGACGGGAGGAGGGCGAAGACATCCGGCCTGAGTTGATCCGCATCGGCTATACCTGCTCCAAGAAGGTTGGCAACGCTGTTGCGCGTAACCGCGCGAAACGGCGCCTGAGAGAGATCGCGCGCACGGGTCTGCCCCTGGAAGGGCACCCCGGCTGGGACTATGTGTTGATTGGGCGGGCCGAGGTGACCGCCACGCTCCCCTTCGACCAATTAAAGGCCGATCTCTCCCGCGCGCTCAAAAAGGTCCACGCATGAGCCCCCTTGCCCATCTTGTCGCGCTGCCCGTCCGGGCCTATCGCCTGATCTTCAGCCCCTGGGTTGGGTTCAACTGCCGTTACCAGCCGACCTGCTCGGCTTATGCGCTTGAGGCGTTAGAGAAACATGGCGCCCTGAAGGGCAGCTGGCTGACCTTGCGCCGAATCTCCCGCTGCCATCCCTGGGGCTCTTGCGGCTATGACCCGGTGCCCGACCCTAACGGATCAAAGCCTGGTTCCCCAGATTAGTCGGCGCCCGCGTCGGCATTGAGGCCGCGGCTGTGCCCGCGATTGTCAGTGCCGCGTCCCTGTAGAAGCCCGAATCCAGAAACTGCCAGTTGTGGGAGATTGACGGGCCAGTCGGCCATTCATGCTTATGGGTGTTGTAATAGTCCTGCACATAGACATCCGCCGGACCCGAAGGTGCTGTATCCGGCAGGCCCACAAACCCAAGCCGCGGGGCCTGGCCGAGGCGATAGATCTGCGCCAGTGACAGGATTTCGTCCGCCCGGCTGTAATAGTTGGTGATCCGGCCCGCGTGATCATAAAGCGCCTTCGATTTCTTCGACGTCGCCCCCATGGATTTCGAGGCGATATCGGCGGCGATCATCAAGACCTCGCCAACGCTGAAATCAAGTTGGGCCGCCTTTCCAAGCTCCACCAGCCGGTGAAATGCGTGGCGCGTGACAAGATTGCCCATGGAATGCGCAAAGATATGGATCTTCACGTTTGGATCGGCTTTGCGCAGCACCCCGATCCCGTCGAGGGCAAGCTGGGGCGCCACCGTATGGGCATCCGCGCGATCTTTGGAATAGTTGAAGACCACCCCATTGCTGGGCCAATCGAAGCTGACCACCGCACCCTGGAACCCGTGGGCGGCAAGACCCGGCTCAATCAAGGCGTGACGGTCCAGCATCGTGGGCTGCCGGACATTGAAGCCATGAACGTGGAGCACAACGCCATGACCGCCGGATGCCGCCAGGACCTCCGCCGCCCAGTCATCGGCGGTCAGAAAATGCGCAACCCGCTGGCCCGCTGCATTGGGGATGATCTTCACGTGCCGCGACACGCCCGGGTTGTTGGTGAATTGCCCGCCAACCAAGCTGCGGGTGCTTAAGACATAGGCCATGACACGCTCCAAAATTCGGTTTGATCAAAATACGCCCTAGAATGCCTCAAAACGGCGATTTCTCCAAAATCGTTGCCGGGCGGGTGGAACCTGCCCTAAGGGGTAAATGACCAAGACCTGGAGCCGCGATGCTGGACGACACCAACGATATTCACCCCCTCTTTCACGGCGCGCCCAGCACGACTGAGTTCAAGAAGCTGCGGAAACGGATCATCCGCGAGGTCCGCGAGGCGGTTGAGCGTTACGGGATGGTGGAGCGTGGGGCGCGCTGGCTTGTCTGCCTCTCCGGCGGCAAAGACAGCTACACCCTTCTGGCGGCGCTGACCGAGCTGCAATGGCGCGGGCTTCTGCCTGTCGATATCCTGGCCTGCAATCTGGATCAGGGGCAGCCGGGCTTTCCCGCGACGGTTTTGCCGGAGTTCCTGGAAGAGAAGGGCGTGCCGCACCGGATCGAATATGCCGATACCTATTCGATTGTGGTCGATAAAGTGCCCCAAGGGCGGACTTATTGCGCGCTCTGCTCCCGCCTCCGGCGCGGCAATCTTTATCGGATCGCGCGCGAAGAGGGGTGTTCCGCCGTCGTTCTGGGGCATCATCGGGATGATATTCTTGAGACCTTCTTCTTGAACCTCTTCCATGGTGGCAAGCTGGCGACCATGCCGCCCAAGCTTCTAAACGACGACGGCGATCTCTTTGTCTATCGCCCGCTGGCCCATGTGGCCGAAGCAGACTGTGAGCGCTTTGCGACGACCATGGGTTATCCCATCATCCCTTGCGATCTTTGTGGCAGCCAGGACGGGCTGCAACGCCAAGCGATCAAGCGGATGCTAGATGAATGGGAGGTCAAAGCACCAGGGCGGCGGCAGAAGATGTTCTCGGCTCTGATGTCCGCGCGACCCTCCCATCTGCTTGACCCCGCGCTGTTCGACTTTGCCGGGCTTACGCGATCCGATGGCATTTGACGTAAAACCACGCGACTAATCCCACCGCGTTAAGGCCCTGTCAGGCAGTTTGCCCTACCGCTTGATCTCAATCCCGGAATTGGGATGGGCGTCGAGTGAAGGGTGTTTCATGCCGAGAATTGGGTCTTTACGACTTTCGGGCCTCGCCGACCGGGTCCGCGCGGGGTTGGGCCGGCTTGAGGTTTTGGCGCTTTTCCCCATTCTCGCGCTCTTCTCGGTCTGGTTTGGGAACCAGAACCTCCTGATCGTCTCGGCATTCCTTTTGCCGGCCTTGCTGGCGGTACAGGCAATTGGCAGAGGCGCTCCGAAATCACCTGAGAAATCCGCGCCATCCGCCGTTGATGGCGTGACCGGGCTGCCGGGTCGGCCCGCGCTTCAAGCCCTACTCACCCGGATCATCCAAGAGAAGTCGCCGCGGAAGAGCGTGGCGATCTTTCTGCAGATCGACGATTTTGAAGGGGTCCTTGATCGTTGGGGCCGCGACACCGTGGATGAAATTCTGCACCGGGTGGCCGAACGGCTTCAGGCCGCAGTGCGGGATGGCGATCTGGTTGCACGCACGGGCGATGCCGCCTTTGGGCTCGTGCTGACGCCGATCCGCGGCACAAAGCTTGACCTCATGATGGATGTCATTGCGCGGCTTCAAAGCGCCGTGTCGGAGCCGATTGCCATTGGCGGAAGCACCGCGAATGTGACCTGCTCTGTCGGCTATTGCGGGCTTGATCAGGCGCCCAAGCAAAACGCGAAGTCAGTTATTGAGGCAACAGAGGCCGCTTTGGCAGAGGCGCGGCACAATGCGCCGGTCGCGATCCGGGCGTTTTCCGCCGAAGTGCGCGCGAAGCGGCGGAGACGGGCGGACCGGGCAGATGCGGTTGAGGCCGCCTTTGCCGCGGGGGAATTCAAAGCCTGGTATCAGCCACAAATCTCAACCGATACCGGGGCCATCACCGGGTTTGAGGCGCTCGCACGCTGGCGTCATCCGGACGAAGGTGTGCTACCGCCAGCGGAGTTCTTGGATGCAATTGCCGATGCGGGGCACATGGCGCGGCTTGGGGAAACCATGCTCTACCACGCGCTTTCCGCCCTCCGCAGTTGGGATCGCGCGGGTTTGGCGATCCCCTCGGTCGCAGTCAATTTCTCAGCCGAGGAGTTGCGGGATCCGCAATTGGCCGACCGCATCAAATGGGAGGTGGACCGCTTCGACCTGCGCCCCGCCCGGCTGACCATTGAAATCCTAGAGACCGTTGCGGCCCAGTCCGAGGATGATGTCATCATCCGCAATATTCAGATGCTGGGCAGCCATGGCTTCAACCTCGATCTCGACGATTTCGGCACCGGCCAAGCCTCGATTGGCAATATCCGGCGCTTCCATGTGAACCGGATCAAGATCGACCGCTCTTTCGTCACCAATCTCGACAAAGACCCAAGCCAGCAGGCGATGGTCGCCGCGATCCTCTCTCTGGCTGAGCATCTGGGCGTCGATACATTGGCCGAAGGGGTCGAAAGCATCGGCGAACATAGCATGTTGGCCCAGCTTGGCTGCGGGCATGTGCAAGGCTTCGGCCTGGCAAGGCCAATGCCTTTTGACGACACAATTGCCTGGGCGCGGGCCCATAATGACAAGCTTGGCCCACCGCCGAACGCCATTGGCTGGCAGGCAGGCTAAAGACCGCTTCACAAACGCCCGAATTCACCGTTTCGAGGTCTCTCTCTGGATCATCGCGCCACGCGCCCCTATCTCCACTGGGATTGGGCGCGTCGGGGCTGCATTGGCCTCTGATGCCCAGGGACAATCGGCAAAAGCCCTTGACCTTTCCAGCCCCAATCTGTTGAACCTCTCTGACTTCAACCAAGGGGTGGCTTTGCGATGGACGATCAGAACAGAAACCTGATCCTAGCCACGGCACTCAGCTTTCTTGTCATTCTGGTCTGGTTCCTGGTGTTCCCGCCGCCAGAGCCGCCCGCGACCGAGCCCGAGACCCCGGCGGTCACCGTCTTGGATCAAGACGGGAACGAGATGGCCTTGGCCCCTCCGGTTGCCGATGACACGCCCGCAATGGTCGACGATGCCGAAGCGCGCGCGACGATCCTGGCCGAGGCCGAACGGATCACAATTGAGACGCCTTCGGTCACCGGCTCGATCTCGCTCATTGGCGGGCGGATTGATGATTTGTCGCTCAACAACTATTTCGAAACCCTCGACGAAGACTCCCCCACGGTCACGCTCCTCTCGCCCGTCGGCGAGTCCGAGGCCTATTACGCGCTTTACGGATGGGCGCCCGCGGGCGAGTTGGAGTTCGAGGACGTGCCCGGCGCCAATACCGAATGGCAGCTCGAAAGCGGCACGACGCTCACGCCGAACGCCCCCGTGACCCTTTCCTGGGACAATGGCAGTGGCCTCATCTTCCGCCGCACCATCGCCGTCGACGACAGCTTCATGTTCTCGATCACCCAATCGGTCGAAAACACCGGCACGGACCCTGTCCGCATGGCGCCCTACGGGATTGTGGCGCGCCACGGGTTGCCGTCGGATTTGCAGAATTTCTTCATCCTGCATGAGGGGGTGGTGCGCAAGATCGACGGCACGCTGGACGAGCTGTCTTATAACGACCTGCCAGACCTCGATTTTGTGCAGCGTGAAGGTACACCGGCGGAAGTTGTCGATGTCACCGAAAATGGCTGGATCGGCTTCACCGATAAATACTGGATGACCACGCTGATCCCAGGCGCGGAGCAACCCTTCACCTCGGTCACCCGCTACGTGCCCGCCAGCGACATCTACCAAACCGAAGCCCGCCTTCCGGTGATGACCGCGGCGCCCGGCGAGACCACCGAGATCACCACGCAACTCTTTGCCGGCGCCAAAGAGGCGGAGGCCATTCGCACCTATCAGAATGAAGGCGGCGTCCAGCGCTTTGTCGACTCGATTGACTGGGGCTGGTTCTATTTCCTCACGAAACCGCTTTTCTGGCTGCTTCACTGGCTGAACTTGGCCATCGGCAATATGGGCCTCGCCATCATCGCGTTGACCCTTATTGTGAAGGCGATCCTGCTGCCGCTGGCCTTCAAATCCTATGTCTCGGTGGCGAAGATGAAAGAACTTCAGCCCGAGATGGAGAAGCTGAAAGAACGCGCGGGCGATGACCGGCAGAAGCTCCAGCAAGGGATGATGGAGCTCTATAAGAAGGAAAAGGTGAACCCGGCCTCCGGCTGTCTGCCCATTCTTCTACAAATCCCGATCTTCTTCTCGCTCTATAAGGTGATTTTCGTCACGCTGGAGCTTCGCCACGCGCCGTTCTTTGGCTGGCTGCGCGACCTCTCGGCGCCCGATCCGTCCTCAATCTTCAACTTCTACGGGCTGATGCCCTGGGCGGGGCCCGAGCCTGGAACGATCATGGCGCTGATCTTCATCGGTATTCTGCCGCTTCTTCTGGGCATCTCCATGTGGCTGCAGCAGAAACTGAACCCGGCGCCCACCGACCCAACCCAAGCGGCCATCTTTGCCTGGTTGCCCTGGGTCTTCATGTTCATGTTGGGCAGTTTCGCCAGCGGCCTTCTGGTTTACTGGATTGCCAACAACGTGATCACCTTCACCCAGCAATATCTGATCATGCGCAGCCAGGGCTATAAGCCGGATGTCTTCGGCAACATCCTGTCAAGCTTCCAGCGGAAGAAGACGGAAGAGAAGTGACCTGGACCGTCGACCAGATCTGGCGGCACCCGATCAAAGGGATCGGGGCCGAGCCGCTGGAGCGTGTCGGCCTCAAAGCCGATCGTCCGTTGCCCCTTGACCGCGCCTGGGCGGTCTTGGAGGAAGGCGGGGAAGCCTCCGAAGGTTGGCGCCCTTGCCGCAACTTCCTGCGTGGCGCCAAGGGCCCGTCCCTGATGGCGATCACCGCCCGGGTCGAGGGTGAGGTGATCCATCTGAGCCATCCCGATCAACCGGATCTCACGATCAACCCCGATGCGCCTGAGGCCGCATTGCCGCTTTTTGATTGGCTGGCCCCGATCTACCCGGAAGATCGCCGCCCCGCCGCGGCGCTGGTGAAAGCGCCCGAGATTGGCATGGCGGATGCAAATTTCGCCTCCGTCTCGATCCTGAACTGCGCCTCGCTCCGCGCGCTCTCGCAGAAGCTTGACCAACCCCTCGACCCGCGCCGCTTCCGCGGCAATATCTGGATCGAAGGCCTGGCCCCTTGGGAAGAATTCGATCTGGTCGGCAAACGTTTGAAGATCGGCGCTGCGATCCTAGAAGTCATTGAACCCATTGGCCGCTGCCGGGCAACGGAGGCCAATCCAGAGACCGGACGCCGGGACGCCGCCACGCTCCGCGCCCTGGAGGATGGCTGGGGCCACACGGAATTCGGGGCCTATGCCATGGTCCGCCAGGGCGGGCTGGTGGCAACCGGCGACAGCGTCACGCTGGCATGACCGGCCCCGACCCCACCCAACGCCACCCGTTGGATTTCACCGATCAGGTGGTGTTCCTGGCCCCCCTTGCCGAGGGCCGCGACCGGATCGAGGTGGGGCGTTTCACCTATTACGATGATCCGGACAGGGCCGAGGAATTCTTCGATAAGAATGTCCTCTACCATTTCGAGTTCTCGCCCTCCCGCCTGCTAATCGGCCCCTTCTGCGCCTTTGCCACGGGCACAACTTTCATCATGGATGGCGCCAATCACGCCATGGGCGGCATCTCCACCTTTCCCTTCGACATCTTTTCAGAGGATTGGTCGCAAGGCTTCTCGTCAAAGGACGTGAATGCCGAGGGCCGGGGGGACACGGTGGTTGGCGCCGATGTCTGGATCGGCAATGGCGCGGTGATCATGCCGGGTGTCACCATCGGCGCCGGCGCCATCATCGCCGCCCGTTCGGTTGTCAGCCGCGACGTGCCGCCCTTTACGATTGTGGCCGGCAACCCCGCGCGAGAAATCCGCCGCCGGTTCTCCGATGCCGACACCGCCCGGCTGCTCGAAATCGCCTGGTGGGATTGGCCGGTCGATAAGATCACCCGGCATATCACCACCATCCGCAGCGCCGATATCGACGCGCTGGAGGCCGCCACATGACCGCCCTGCCCTTCCCCTTGGCGCCAGAGCCCGATGAGGCGACGAAGGAGGCGGGCCGCAAGCTTTTTGCCGGCGGCGCGGAGTTCCTGAAAGGCGTCGTCGCCATGGACGGCCTGCCGCCGCCCGACCGGGTGGAGGTCTGTTTTGCGGGTCGTTCCAATGTCGGAAAATCCACTTTGATCAATGCCTTGACGGGCCGGAGGGGTCTTGCGCGCGCGTCCAATACACCCGGCCGAACGCAGGAGATCAACTATTTCACCCTGGGCGAAACCCATTACCTGGTCGACCTGCCCGGCTATGGTTATGCCAACGCGCCGCTCAAGGTGGTGGAGCAATGGCAACGCCTCCTCAAAGCCTATCTCGCGGGCCGCGCGACGCTCCGCCGCGCCTTTGTCCTGGTCGATGCCCGCCATGGGGTGAAGCTTGTTGATGAGGAGATCATGACGCTCCTCGACGGGGCCGCCGTGACCTTCCAAGTGGTGCTGACCAAAGCCGATAAGGTGAAGGAGAAGGACCGAGAGAAGGTCCTGACCCAAGTCCGCACAGCGCTCTCAAAACACCCCGCTGCCTTCCCCGAACTGATCCTCACCTCTTCGGAGAAGTCCCAAGGAATCGCGACACTCCGCAGCGTCATTGCGGGTATCGGATGACGCCCCCGGGCGCCCCCTACCCCCATCTTTGCTTCCCAAATACTCAAAAAACCGCGCTTCACACCAGCGCGTCGCTCCCCTATTGAGGCGCAACCTGCAAAGGCCCGACCCCATGAAGACCAGAGACATGACCCGCGACTATATCGCCACCGCCCGCACCCTCTCTGAAGCGCTGCCCTATTTGCAGCGCTATGATGAGGCGATTGTCGTCATCAAATTCGGCGGCCATGCCATGGGCGACGACGCAGCGATGGCAAGTTTCGCCCGCGATGTTGTGCTGCTCCGCCAGGTGGGGGTGAATCCCGTGGTCGTCCATGGCGGCGGCCCGATGATCAATGAGATGCTGGCCAAATTAGGCGTGCAGTCCGAATTTGTGGGCGGCAAGCGCGTGACCGATGCGGCGACGGTTGAGGTGGTCGAAATGGTGCTTTCTGGCACCGTCAACAAGCGCATCGTGCAAGCCATCAACGCCCAAGGCGGGCGCGGTGTGGGGCTGTCAGGCAAAGACGCCAATCTCATGGTTTGCGACCCGGCGGACCCAAAGCTCGGCTTTGTGGGGGAGCCGGTGGAGGTCACGCCCGATGTCCTCCACGGTCTTTTCAAGGATAACATCATCCCCGTGATCGCGCCGCTTGGCACAGGCCGCGATGGCGAGACCTTCAACGTCAACGGCGACACGGCGGCGGGTGCCATTGCGGCTGCGCTGAAGGCCGACCGGCTCTTGCTTCTGACCGATGTGGAAGGGGTGAAGGACACAAGCGGTCAGGTCCTCACCGAACTGACCGCCGCCGAGGTTGAGATGATGACGGCGGACGGCACCATCGCGGGCGGCATGATCCCCAAGACCGAAACCGCGCTCCACGCGGTCCGGAACGGCGTCCGCGCCTGCACCATC
Source organism: Rhodophyticola sp. (assembly GCA_028279315.1). Taxonomy (GTDB): domain Bacteria; phylum Pseudomonadota; class Alphaproteobacteria; order Rhodobacterales; family Rhodobacteraceae; genus Rhodophyticola. The sequence continues at coordinate 15,034 of JANQNZ010000326.1, forward strand.
GTCGATGGGCGCGTTGCCAACGCGGTGCTCTTGGAGCTTTTCACCGATCACGGCGCGGGCAGCATGATCCGCGCCTAAACCCTCTTGCGCGGGCGCACGAGGCCAGGGAGGGTGGCGTCCATGGATTACACCGCCCTCAGCGCCCTGACCCGCGCCCATCATCTGGATATTTTCGGCGGGTTTCATCCTGGGCCGGAGGATGGCGCGCCGAAGGGGACGCAAACCTTGCTCCTCCTCGGGCCGCACGAGCCTGGCTTCTGGGGTTTCGTCACGGGCGAAGCGGAATTCACCGATGGCGCCCCCGATCCGATGGACCGCTGGTCGCGCCGCGTGATCGGGCGGCTCGCCTGCGATCTGGGCGCCAAAGCGCAATTCCCCTTTGGCGGCCCGCCTTACACGCCTTTCATCCAATGGGCGAAGCGCACCGGGCGCGCCTGGGAAAGCCCGGTGACGATCCTGGTTCATGACCGCGCGGGGCTCATGGTCTCCTATCGCGGCGCCCTGGCCTTGAAGGAGCGGGTGGAGTTGCCCTCCACACCCGCTGAGCGCCCGTGTGAGGCCTGCCCGGCCCCTTGCCTCTCTGCCTGCCCTGTCACGGCTCTGACACCGGACAGATACGATACGGCGGCCTGTCACAGCTATCTCGACACCAGCCCCGGCCAGACCTGCTTGACCCAAGGCTGCGCCGTCCGCCGGTCCTGCCCTCTCAGCCAAAGCTACGGGCGGCAACCCGCACAATCGGCCTTTCATATGCGGAGCTTTCATCCATGAGCCTCAAGCTGATCCTCACCCGGCATGCAAAATCTGATTGGGGCGATCCGATGCTTGCCGACCGTGACCGCCCGCTCAACAAGCGCGGGCGGCGGGACGCGCCGCGGATCGGCGCCTGGTTGGCCTCGGAGGGTCATGTGCCCGACCAGGCGCTCATCTCCGCCGCACGGCGGACGCAAGAAACCTGGAGCCTGCTCTCCGCGGCGTTTGCTGAGGATGTGCCCGCCACTTTTCTGAGCGAGCTTTACCACGCGGGGCCGCAGGGGATTCTCGAAGCGATCCAAGGCGGAAACGGAAAGACCCTGATCCTGATCGCGCACAACCCCGGGATCGCCGAGGTTGCCCATCGAATACTGCGCAACAGCCCCTCGCATCCGCGGTTCTATGACTATCCGACGGCAGCGACGCTTGTCTGCCGCATCCCGGCTGAGCGGTGGGATGAGGCGGATTGGGGGATGGGCGAGACCCTTGCGTTTCTGACGCCTCACGATCTCTGATCACAGGTCTCGGAATTTGCCCGCGATGTATTCCCGCTGACGCTTTGGGCCAAAGACCTGGGTACGCCAGGACCACGTGACCACGTCAGGCTCGAAATAGACACCCATGGCGTGCTCCGCCTCCGCCTTTTCCTGGGCCAGAAGATCAGCATCCACTTCGCTGTCCTCCGAAAGCCGCAGCGAGAACCGCTCGATTGGCAGGTGCAGCGTAAAGCGGCACGCATCGCCCGCTTTGTTCTCGGCTTGGCCGGTGATGCGGTAGGCGCCGGAAGGGTTCGCGGCAAATTGCAGATCAAGCGTGGCGAATGGATGATGGTCCCAATACATGAAGAAGCCAGATTGACTGCGGGGATCGGTATCCGGCTCCAGAGACATCCGGACACCATCCAGACAGCGTTGGTCGCGATAGGCCAAGTCCGACGCCGGGCGCGGATGCGTTGTGATCTCAAGAACCACGGGGGCGTCCCAGCCAGGCACACCCCGGTCATCGGGCGTCTCGCCGGGCCGGGTGGCCTGTAGAAACAGACTGGCGTGGACGCCCACCTGCGGATCACGCGAAAGCATGATCGCAAGGGAGCCGTCGGTTAGCACCATCTCACGCTCAGGCTGACCGTTCGGTGTGAAGAAGATGCTGTCGCCCGCCATCGTCACTCTATCCAAGCCGGTGCCCGGCTAAGGCGCAACCCGTTCTTCCAACAGACCTGTGTCATCGGACACCAACCGCAACTCATCGCCATTCCGCCAGACCAGGCTGAGGCCGTGTTCCTCTTCCCAGTCGCAATGGCAGCCGAGGACGATATAGATCGGACCTTCCGGTATCCGTTGATGGTGAGGCGGCGCGGGCGTTCCGTGCCGGGTAATCCGCAAGGATTGCGGTCGCACGTGGCCCCAGATCTGTTCGGGCGCGGGCAGGGCTAGAAGCGTCTCGAACTCTTCGATCCGCTCGGGCCCGTCGAAAGGCGGACCGTCGGGCCCACGATAGACGGCTTCAAGGAAGCTCTCCATATTCTCCGCAACCAACGGCGTGGCCTCGGATTTCAAGCGATCCGCTGCGTTCAGGAAGACCGCTAAAGCGGCGTCGATCACCTCCACATCCTCCGCGCCCAACGCATCGACGACAACCTCCAAGGGCGTGTCGGAGAAGGCTGGAAGCCTGGCGATCTCAGCTGTGCTGTTGGCATAGCGACCAGGATCCAGCTGCCCGAGATAGCGCGAGGTAAAGGGCGTCATCTTCGGAGGCGGGACCGGCACGGTGAAAGCGCCCTTCAGGGACAAAAAAGCCGCTCGCAAGGCGGGGTCCTCAGACGGTACGAAGCCCGTGGGAAGAACCTGGCTCATCTCCTGCGGGTTTGTCGTGATCCGCCCGAGATCGGTGTCGAAATGCAGGATGGCCCGGGGGCCTTGAACCGGTCCATCCTCAAGATGGAGTGCCGTGAAGACGACGCCATCAGGCAAGCCGATCGCGATATACGTACCGCTCAATTGTAGACGCAGCAGCATCCGATGCGGCGTGCCCGGCGCCGGAGGGGAGACCGTCTCACGACCCGCCTCCACGATTTCGGCGACCGCCACATTGGGCAGAACCGCGCGAAGCGCGGAACCGGCCACCCAGGCAGCCTGCGCCTCAGGCGGGCTGAGCGATATATCGCTC
>JANQNZ010000334.1 GCA_028279315.1 Rhodophyticola sp.
GCGGTGATCGACATGAAGGCGGCGCTGGCGGATGGGGCGACCAAGGTCCATGACGATCTCGATTCGAACCTTTGTTATGACTGGGGCTTTGTCGAAGAGAACAAAGGCGCGGTGGATGAGGCGTTTGCGGCGGCGGCCCATGTGACCAGCCTGGAACTGGTGAACCAACGCCTGGCACCAAATGCGATGGAGCCGCGGGTGGCCGTCGGCGACTATGCCCCCGCGACGGATGAATCCACGCTTTATACAACCAGCCAGAACCCGCATGTGATCCGGCTTCTGATGGGGGCCTTTGTTTTGGGCATCCCGGAACATAAGCTGCGCGTGGTGGCACCCGATGTGGGCGGCGGATTTGGCTCGAAGATCTTCCACTACGCCGAAGAGGCGTTTTGCACCTTTGCGGCTAAGGCTCTGAAACGTCCGGTGAAATGGACGTGCAGCCGGTCGGAGAGCTTCATCACCGACGCCCATGGGCGCGATCATGTGACGAAGATCGAATTGGCACTGGATGGCAATAACAATTTCACGGCGATCCGGACCGAAACTCACGCGAATATGGGGGCCTATCTCTCCACCTTCGCGCCCTCGGTGCCGACCTGGCTGCATGGCACGTTGATGGCGGGGAATTACAAGACACCCGTGATCTATGTGAATGTGAAGGCGGTGTTCACAAACACCGTGCCGGTGGATGCCTATCGCGGGGCCGGGCGGCCTGAGGCGACCTTCCAGTTGGAGCGCGTGATCGACAAGGCTGCGCGGGAATTGGGCGTCGATCCAATCGAGCTTCGTCGGCAGAATTTCGTGACCGAGTTTCCGTATGCCACGCCGGTGGCCGTGGAATATGACACCGGGGATTACCACGGCACGATGGATAAGCTGTTGGAGATGATCGACCGCGACGGGTTTGAGGCGCGGCGGGCGGAAAGCGCCTCTCGCGGCAAGCTCCGCGGGCTTGGGGTCAATTGTTATATCGAGGCCTGCGGGATCGCGCCTTCAGCCCTTGTGGGGCAGTTGGGTGCACGCGCCGGGCTTTATGAAAGCGCCACGGTGCGGGTGAACGCCACGGGCGGTCTGGTGGTGATGACCGGCAGCCATTCTCATGGGCAGGGGCATGAGACCTCCTTCGCGCAAGTGGTCGCAGATATGATCGGGATCGATGAAGGCATGGTTGAGATCGTGCATGGCGACACGGCCAATACGCCGATGGGCATGGGGACCTATGGGTCGCGCTCCATCGCGGTGGGCGGCTCGGCCATGGTGCGGGCCACCGAGAAGATCATCAACAAGGCCAAGAAGATCGCGGCCCATCTGATGGAAGCCTCCGAAGGCGATATCGAGTTGAAGGATGGTCAATTCTCGGTTGCAGGCACGGATAAATCCGTGGCCTGGGGGGATGTGACCTTGGCCGCTTATGTGCCCCATAACTATCCGCTGGAAGAGATCGAGCCGGGGTTGGAGGAGACGGCGTTTTACGACCCGAACAACTTCACCTATCCAGCGGGGGCTTATGCCTGTGAGGTGGAGGTGGATGCCGACACGGGCAAGGTCGATGTGGTGTCCTTCGCCGCGGCGGATGATTTTGGCAATATCATCAACCCGATGATTGTGTCCGGTCAGGTCCATGGCGGGGTGGCGCAAGGGATTGGCCAGGCGCTGTTGGAGCAGGCGGTGTATGATGAAAACGGCCAACTCGTGAACGGGTCTTACATGGATTACACCATGCCGCGGGCCGATGACGTGCCGTTTTATCAGGTGGATCATTCCAGCCAGACGCCCTGCACCCATAACCCCCTTGGGGTGAAGGGCTGCGGGGAGGCGGGCGCGATTGGCTCGCCGCCTTCGGTGGTCAATGCGGTGGTCGATGCGCTCCAGCGGGCAGGGCATGACGTGACCCATATCGATATGCCGCTCAGCCCGTCGCGGGTATGGGCAGCGATGCAAGGATGACGGACCGGTGGGCGGGCGAGGGGCCAGCCCCTCGCGCTCCCCGGCGTATTTTTTGGAAAGATGAAGGGGCGGATGGCCTTTTCGGGAGGAGATCGAGATGTATGAATTTGAGTTTCAGCGGCCAGGCAGCATAGCCGAGGCAGCCTCGGCCTTAGGGCAGGAGGAGGCGCAGGCTTTGGGCGGCGGTCAGACCTTGATCCCGACGATGAAGCAGCGGTTGGCGGCACCCGCGGTCTTGGTGAGCCTGACGGGGATTTCCGAGATGCAAGGGGTCTGCGTGAGTGACGCGGGCGAGCTTTGTGTGGGCGGCGCGACACCCCACGCGGTGGTGGCCGAGGAAGCGGCGGCGCATTTCCCGGCGCTGGCGGCATTGGCGGGCCGGATCGGGGACCCTGCAGTGCGGAACAAAGGCACGGTGGGCGGCAGCCTTGCCAATAACGACCCCTCGGCCTGTTATCCGGCGGCGGCGTTGGGCACCGGCGCCACGATCAAAACCAATACGCGTGAGATCGCGGCGGATGACTTCTTTGAAGGCATGTTCACCACAGCCCTGCATGATGGGGAGATCATCACCGAAGTCCGCTTCCCGATTGCCGAGGCGGCGAATTATCAGAAGTTCCTGCAACCGGCCTCTCGCTTTGCCTTGGTGGGCGTCTTTGTGGGCAAATACGCAAGCGGCGTGCGCGTGGCGGTGACCGGCGCCTCGGAAGACGGGGTGTTCCGCTGGTCAGAGGCCGAGGCGGCTTTGTCGGGCAATTTCAGTGCCGATGCGGTCTCTGGTCTCAATGTTCCGGCGGATGGGATGATCTCGGATTTGCACGGATCGTCAGCCTATCGCGCGCATCTTGTGGGGGTGATGACGGGCCGGGCGGTGGCCGCGGCGGGCTGATATACGCGACATCCCGTCGGATGGCGGCGGGATAGGGACAAGAAAGAAACGGGGAGGCCGCGGGACCGGCCTGCCCATTTGGGGGGATAATGGCGCAAACCGAGCGCGAGAAGATGCTGGCCGGGGCCTGGCATTCCTGCTTTGACGATGAATTGGAAGAGATGCGCATGACCGCGCGGCGTGCTGTGCATCAACACAATACGATGGCCCCGGATGAGCGCGGCACGATAGCCCCGCGTCTTGCGGCGCTGATTGGGGATGTGGCGGCTTATGTTTTTATCGAGGCACCGTTTCATTGCGCCTATGGTGTCCATCTGCGCCTGGAGCCTGGCGTCTATATGAATGCGGGCTGTGTCATCCTCGACACCGCCTTGGTGACCATCGGCACCCGGACGCTGCTTGGCCCCGGGGTCCAGATCCTCTGCCCGAACCATCATCTTGAGCCGGGGCCGCGCGCGGCGGGGATGGAGCGCTCGCAGCCGGTGACAATTGGGTCCAATGTGTGGCTGGGGGCAGGGGCGATTGTGCTGCCCGGGGTGACAATCGGCGACAACGCAATTGTGGGCGCAGGCTCCGTCGTCACGCGGGACGTGGCGCCGGGGGAAACCGTCATGGGGAACCCGGCCCGCGTGCATACCGCGCCGTCTGCGCGCACCGGGTGACCGCGGAAAAGCAAAGGCGCCGCCGGAGGGTTCGGCCGCGCCTTTCCAGTCTTATCGGGATCTGACGGCTACTTCGCCGGGCCGATCATCATCACCATCTGGCGGCCTTCCATCTTGGGCATGTTCTCGACCTTGCCCAGGCCTTCGATGTCTTCAGCCACCCGCTCCAGAAGCTCACGCCCCAGATTCTGGTGCGCCATCTCCCGCCCCCGGAACCTGAGCGTCACCTTCACCTTGTCGCCGTTCTCCAAGAACCGCGTCACGTTGCGCATCTTCACATCGTAATCATGGGTGTCGGTGTTGGGGCGGAACTTCACCTCCTTCACCTCGATGGTTTTCTGCTTCTTCCGGGCTTCGGATTCGCGCTTCTGCTGTTCGTATTTGTACTTGCCGAAATCCATGATCTTGCACACGGGTGGATCGGCATTGGGGGAAATCTCGACCAGGTCGAGGCCGGCATCTTCGGCCATCTCCAGCGCCCGTTCGGGCGTGACGACGCCGACATTTTCGCCTTCGGCGCCAATTAGGCGAATCTCTGAGGCCCGGATGCGGTCATTCACGCGGGGGCCGGTTTCGCGCGTCGGGGGCGCGTTGTGGGGTCTGCGGGCTATCGGTTTTTTCCTTCTGTAGCCTTGGGTTGAGGGCGTCAATCTAGCGATCCGCGCACCGGGTTTCAAGATTTGTGGACGGGCGCCGTGCCGTCCCGGGGGGACAGGGCCGCCCGGTTTCCCATTTTCGCCGGATCGCGCGCTGACTATGTGCTGACCTGTATGAGTTTGGCCACCCCTGGGAGTAAAAAATGAACCGAGTTTTGATCATTGTTATGGTGCTGTTGGCCGTTGCCGTGGGCGCCTATTTTCTGTTCCAACCCGGCGAAGAGGCCGCGATGGAAGAGCCTGTGACCGAGACGGAAACGGTGGTTGAGGAGGCAACTGAAGAGGCTGAGACCGCCGCGGAAGAGGCCACTGAGACCGTCGAAGAGGCGGTGGAAGAGGCTGTCGATAATGCCGAAAATGCGGCCGAGGCCGTGGCCGATGCCGTGGAAGAGGCAGTGTCTGAGGCGGTCGAAGACGCCGCAGACTCGGTGGAAGAAGCAGTCGGAGACGCGCTTGACAGCCTGACCGGCAACTAGCCGTCAACCTGAAGGCCCGAGCCAAGGGCGTCATGCGTGGCGGACGGGCACATCACCGCCGAGGGGAGAAGGCCCTTTGGTTTCCCATTGTGTCCGTTTCGCCGCGCAATTATGTGCTGACACACATAAGTCTGACCACCCCTGGGGGATAAAATGAACCGAGTTTTGATCATTGTTGTGCTGCTATTGGCGGTCGGTGCCGGGGTCTATTTCCTGACCCAGCCTGATGAAGAAGCTGCGATGGATGAGGCCATGACCGAGACCGAGACGGCCGTGGAAGAGGCAACCGAAGCCGTTGAGGATGCAGCGGAAGATGCTGCTGAGACCGTGGAAGAGGTTGTGGAAGACGCCGTCGAGGATGCCACCGAAGCCGCCGAAGATGCCGCGGAAGCCGTTGAAGAGGCGGTGACCGATGTGGTGGAAGACGCAACAGAGGCCGCCGAAGACGCCGCAACCGCCGCCGAAGACGCAGTTGAAGATGCCGTCGAAAGCGTGACCGGCGGCACCGAAGACGCCGCCGACGCAGCGAGCGAAGCTGCGGAGACCGCGACGGAGGCTGCGACGGAAACCGCGACTGAGGCAACGGAGGCCGCTACCGAGGCTGCCGAGACGGCGACCGAAACCGCTGCTGAGGCCACCGAATCCGCGACAGAAGCTGCGACGGAGACCGCCACGGAGGCGACAGAAGCCGCAACTGAGACCGCGACCGAAACCGCTGAAACCGCGACCGAAGCTGCGACGGAGACTGCCACCGAGGCAACGGAGACCGCGACAGAGGCCGCAAGCGAAGCCACGGAATCCGCGACGGAGGCCGCCTCTGAGGCTGCCGAGGTTGCGACCGAAGCGG
>JANQNZ010000009.1 GCA_028279315.1 Rhodophyticola sp.
TGCCCGCAGCCCACGACCTCCCCTGATTTCAGCGTCACGCTCTCCACCTGCGTCCCGGCGGAGTTCTTACTGATCGCCACAACCTCGTTTTCGATATACTCCACCCCCCGCTCCCGCGCCTGGCGTTTCCACCAGTCAAACACGGTGACCCCGTCCCAATAGCCCTCATCAACCGTGTTGATGGAGCCCGCCACCACGTCGTCGAGCGTGTAGAACGGATAGCGTGCCTTGATCTCCTCAACGGTCAGGATTTCGGTGCCCGCGCCTTCGGCTTGTTGCACCGCCGCGTTCTCGCGCAGCACCGCTGCCGCCGACTGAGATCCGGCCAGATAGAGATAGCCGAAATTGCGGATCGACAGCTGTGGGATGCGCTCATCCCCGCCCATAAAATCTCGGATATTCTTCACGAACTCCGCCGTGAATTGGCTGATCCGGATATTGAGCGGCGAGGTGAATTGCTGCCGGACACAGGAATTGGTGTGAGCGGTGGAGCATCTCTCAAAGCTCAAGTCCCGGTCAATCACAAGAACAGAGCCATTGAAGTCCTTGTTATCGCTGAGAAACCAGGCGGTGGATGACCCCATGATGGCACCGCCGATGATGACCACATCGTAGTGTCGGCGCGAGGGCGCTTGACGGCTCATTCCACTTCTCCCCGGGCGACGGCGGCGGCAACGTCGGCGGTCTCACCTGCAGTCAGGCCATAGTCCCGCGCGGCGGCCTCTTCTGAGATATAGCCCCGCGCGAGGTCACGCAGAACCATGTCTTTTGGCCGCTCAGCCGGATCGCCATAGCCCGCGCCGCCGGGGAAGGCCATCTGGACACGCGCGCCATAGGGGACAAACTGTTTGCCTTTGACCCGCATCGCCGTGCCGTCATCACGGGCGATGGTTGTGGGCGCGCCATCCTGACCGCCGCGCCGCCCGCGCGCGGGGTGCTGGCCCCGGTCGAACATGGCCTGGAGGTCAAACTCATGCCCCTCTTGCGCGCCAACCTCCATATATTGGCCAAGCCCGCCGCGCATCCGCCCGGCGCCGCCACTGTCGGGGCGCAGCTCTTTCCGCCAGATGATCACGGGGCCGGCGTGCTCCGTGGCTTCAATCGGCATGGTCATGACGCCCGAGGGGAAAGCCGTGGCGTTCATCCCATCAAGCTCAGGCCGCGCGCCGGAGCCGCCGGAGTTGAGGGTCAGCACCTCAGCGCGCCGGGCGTGGGCGGGGGCCGGTGCATCCGTCCGGGGCCGAAGCGAAACTTGGAAATTGCAGAGGCACCCTGCCCCTTCCGCGGGCACCAGGCCTGGCACGATCTTGTCAAACGCGTCAAAGACCACATCCGGTACAAAATGCCCCACGATATGGCGCAGCGCCACCGGAGCGGGATGGGGCGCATTCACGATGGTGTTCTCGGGCGCGGTAACTTCAAACGGCGCCAATGAGGCGGCGTTGTTCGGAATCTCAGGAGCAATCGCCACTTTCAGCGCATAACAGGCATAGGCCTTGGTATAGACCAGCGGGCAATTGATGCCTTTCTTATCGACGCCCGAGGTCCCTGCGAAATCCGTGACAATCCGGTCCCCTTCCACGCTGATCTTGACCTTTAGCGTGATCGGCTGATCGAACCCATCCACGGTCATCGCCCCTTCCGCCGTAGTCTGGGGCAACGCGGCGATGCGCCCAATCGTGGCGCGACGGGAGTTTTCCAGGATGAAACCGGCGATCCCGTCCAGATGATCGAGGCCGAACTCCTCCATCATATCGGTCAATCGCCGGTGGCCGATCTCATTACAATTGGCGAGCGCATAGATGTCGCCGACAAGTTGATCCGGCTCCCGCACATTGCCACGTACGATCCGAAGAAGTGTATCGTCGACCGCGCCTTTCTCAGCGAATTTCATAATCGGGATGTAGAGGCCTTCTTCGTAGACCGAGTGCGCATCCGCCCCAAAACCGCGCCCGCCGATATCAACCACATGGGCGGTGCAGGCGAAAAACCCCACCAAGACACCTTTGTGGAAGGCGGGTGTCACCATGGTGATGTCGTGCAGATGACCCGTCCCCTCCCACGGGTCATTGGTGATGTAGATATCGCCCTCGAAGATATTCTGCCGCCCGATCCGGCGAATGAAATGGGCCACGGCGTCCGCCATCGCGTTCACATGGCCGGGCGTGCCGGTGACCGCTTGCGCTAGCATCTGACCGTGGGTGTCATAGACCCCGGCCGAGAGGTCCCCCGCCTCCCGCACGGATGTGGAAAACGCCGTCCGCACAAGGGCTTGGGCCTGCTCCTCAACCACCGAGATCAGGCGGTTCCACATCACCTGATTGGCAACCTGGGTCATGGGCAGGCTCCTTTCACGACAAGGTCGATGCAGCCATCGGGTTGGCGGATCGCGTCGCGGCTGGCGGGCACGATGATGGTGGTCTCCGCCTCAGTGATGGTGGCGGGGCCTGTGGCGCGGTCATCAGTTTTCAGATCGGCGCGCTGCACGACCTGGGCGTCGAGGAAGCGTGCCGCCGCCGGATCAAACAGCGGGCGGGTCCCTTCACCCGTCACAATCGTCGTTCCAGGTGCCGCCGTAACCGCCGCGGGTTGATCTGGCGGGGTTGTCGCGTTCACGGACCAGACGGTGATTTCCACGTCGAGCCCCGCAACCGGGCGTCCAAAAAGCTTGGTGTATTCCTCCTCAAACCGGGCCTGGAACCGGGCGGCATCCGGGGCTTCGGCCTCCGCCTTGTTGAGCGGGATCGGAATCTCCCACCCCTGCCCCGTATAGCGCATATAGACCTTCACCTCGGTCAGGATTGGCGCTGTCGCGTCGCAGCTTCGCACAAAGGCCGTGGCTTCCTCTGCCAGATCCTTGAGAAGCGCTTTGATCGCCGCCCCGTCGAAATCGCTCAGCCGCATATAGACTGAGCGATTGGCCTCAAAACTGTAGGGGGCACGTAAGAACCCGATGGCGGAGCCCACACCGGCCCCCGGCGGCACCAAGCAGCGGGTGATCCCGAGCTTTTCACATAGCCGCGCGGCGTGAAGGGGGGCCGCGCCGCCAAAGGCGATCATGGTATAACCGCTCAGGTCTTCGCCATTCTCCACCGCATGAACCCGCGCCGCATTGGCCATGTTTTCATCCACCACTTCGGCCACACCAAAGGCGGCCTCCACCGCCTCCATCTGAAGCGTCTGGCCCACATGGTTGTCCAGCGCGGCCTCGGCCTTCTCCGGGGAAAGCGCGATCGATCCCCCCGCGAAATTGCTAGGATCAAGCTTGCCCAGGATCAGGTCCGCATCGGTCACCCCGGGCCTCTCCCCGCCCCGGCCATAAGATGCAGGCCCCGGCTCAGACCCCGCGCTTTCCGGCCCAACCCGGATCTGCCGCATCGCATCCACATGGGCGATCGATCCGCCCCCCGCCCCGATCTCCACCATATCGATCACCGGGATCGAGATCGGCATGCCGGAGCCCTTCTTGAAGCGATAGGTCCGGGCCACTTCAAACACGCGAGAGGTCTTGGGCGTCTGGTCCTTGATCAGGCAAATCTTCGCCGTCGTCCCGCCCATATCGAAGCTAAGAACCTTGTCGAGCCCATAACGCCCGGCGATATGCGCCGCAAACACCGCTCCACCAGCAGGCCCGGATTCGGCCAAGCGCACGGGAAAGTCTGCCGCATTCTGAAGAGAGATGATCCCGCCGCC